>NZ_JBHTVA010000001.1:273492-287830 GCF_042793325.1 Embleya sp. NPDC056575 | reverse complement strand
GTGTCACCGCCGCGCCACGAACGGGAGTACTAGCCGGCGACGATGTTCTCCGCCTGCGGGCCCTTCTGGCCCTGGGTGACGTCGAACGTCACCTTCTGGCCCTCCTGCAGCTCGCGGTAGCCGCTGCCGGAGATGTTGGAGTAGTGGGCGAAGACGTCGGGGCCGCCACCGTCCTGCTCGATGAAGCCGAAGCCCTTCTCACTGTTGAACCACTTCACGGTGCCACTGGCCACGCCGAACTCCTCGTTCAGAAAAATGGAACCGTGCCGCGCACGATGCGGGCCCGGAGGTGCTCACCGGACCCGAAGCGGCTGTGCACAGCAAAATCGCCCGTGATCGCGATCACGGGCGAACGAACTTCGGGCCACGACTACTTGGGAACCGAAGGTACCCGAGCCCGCCCTCCCGCGCCACGCGCCCACCCGAACTCGCCCCCGACGGCCGGACATCGTCCGCTCGAAAGCGGCGCCGATCGGCGCCCCGGGGCCGCGCCCGCTAGCGGATGGCGGCCTCCGGATCCGATGGTGTGGCGTCGCGGAGCGCCCGCTTGAGGATCTTGCCGGTCGGGCCCAGCGGGAGGGTGGGCATCGGGTGGAAGACGCGGGGGTACTTGTGCCGGCCGAGGTGTTCGCGGGACCAGGCGATCAGGTCCTCGGGGGTGGGCGGCTCGGTGCCGGGCGCGGCGGGGCGCAGTACGACGGCCGCGTGGATCTCCTCGCCGAGCGCCTCGTGCGCCGTGCCGTAGACCGCGACCTGGGCGATCGCGGGGTGTCGGGCCAGGACCTCCTCGACCTCGCGCGGGTAGACGTTGTACCCGCCGCGGATGACCAGGTCCTTCTTGCGGTCCACGATGCTCAGGAAGCCGTCGTCGTCGACCGCGCCGAGGTCGCCGGTGCGGAACCAGCCGTCCACGATCGCGGCGGCGGTCGCGTCCGGGTCGTCGAGGTAGCCGGCGAACACGTTGTGGCCCCGGACCACCACCTCGCCGACCGCCCCGGCGGGCAGCAGTTCGATGCGCTCGTCCACCTCGGCGGCGGCGATCGCGACCTCCACCCCGCGAATCGCGTGGCCGACCGTGCCGGGCCGGCGCCCGAGCAGGCGCTGGTTGAACGTGGCCGCCGGGGACGTCTCGGTCAGCCCGTACCCCTCGAACACCCGTGTCCCGAACGTGGCCTCGAAGCGCTCCAGACCGGCGACGGGCAGCGCGGCGCCGCCGGACACGGCCAACCGCAGCGTCGGTGCGCTCGCGCCGGACGCCCGCGCCGCCTCGGTGAGCGCGTGGAACATCGTCGGTACACCCATGAACACGCTCACCCCCTCCGCGGCCATCAGATCCAGCGCGGCGGCGGCGTCGAAGCGCGGCATCAGGACCAGCGTCGCGCCGGCGCGCAGCGCGGCGTTCATCGCGCAGGTCTGGCCGTAGCTGTGGAACAGCGGAAGGCAGCCCAACACCACGTCGTCGGGCGTCAGTTCGTGCAGGTCCTGGGCGCAGACCGTGGCGTTGAGCACGATGTTGAGGTGGGTCAGCCGGGCGCCCTTGGGTCGGCCGGTGGTGCCGCTGGTGTACAGGATGGCCGCGATGTCGTCGGCCGCGGTCGGGTGCGCGGCGGTCAGCGGCTCGCCGGGGTGTTCGTGGTCGGCGGCCAGCATCGGTATCCCGGCCGCGTCGGCGGCGGCCCGCGCGGTCGGCCACAACGCACCGCCGCTGATCGTGAGCACCGATCCGCTGTGCCGCAACACGAATTCGACCTCCTCGGCGACCAGCAGCCCGTGCACAGGCACGACGGTGGCACCTGCCGCGATCACCGCGTGGTAGACGCGGGGGAACGCCGCGATGTTGGGCAACATCACCGCGACCCGATCACCGGGCCGCACACCCCGTTCGCGCAGCGCCGCGGCGTAGCGCAGCACGTCGGCCCACAGGTCGCGATAGGTGATCCGGGTGTCGCCCTCGACCACGGCGGTGCGGTCGGGCAAGCGCAGCGCGGTGTCGCTCAGCAGAGCGGCCACGCCGAGGTGTTGGTGCACGAAGGACTCCAAGGGTAGGCGGCGGGGGCCGAGGGGCAGGCCGGAGGAGGCCGCCGCTCGGGTGGGGGCGCGGCCGGACGCGGACACCGTGTCGATGTTTCGTTACGCGTATTGTTAAGTTGGCGCCATGGAATCGTCAATGCCGCGCCCGCCGCGACGGTGCGGCGGGGGTCACACCGGTAGCGCGGCCAGGTCCGCGTCGAAGGTGCCGGCGGGCCGGTCGGCGACGGTGCCGTCGGGGGCCACGAGCCGCACCGGGACCGGGGACTCGACATGCACGCGGGTGCCCTCCACCGCGACGTGGACGAGGCCGTACGGGGTGGGGACCGCGCCCTTGGCCCATTCCAGGTCGCCCAGGCGCGGGGCGACTCGGACCGTCGTGTAGCCGGGCTCGGCGGGGGTGATCCCGAGGGTGTACACGAGCAGATCGCGAGTGGGGGTGGCCGACCAGCCGTGGCAGTAGCTGCCGCCCTCCCAGGTCTCCCGCCACGCGGTGGGGCCCGAGGCGAGCAGGCGCCGCCAGTCGCGGCACAGGTCGGCGATGGTGTCGGCGGCGCCGAGCCGGGCCAGCGCGTCGTGCACGACGTAGCGGAAGAAGGGCTGTGCGCCGACCACTCGGTGCCGCGCGTCCCACGTCACGGCGGGCGGGGTGAAACGGGCCACCTCATGCCCGGTGGGTGCGCCGTCCGCGTCCCCGCCGTGCGCGGCGACCGGTGCCAGGGTGAACATCACGTCCCGCGCGAGCAGGAACCTCCGCACCCGATCCGAGCGTTCGGCCGGCACCAGGTCGGCGCAGACCGCCGCCGCGGTGGTGTGCTCGCTCATCGCGGGCCGCACCACGTCCTCCACCGCGTGATCCCGGTAGCCGCCCCGCTCCTCGTCCCAGAACACCTCGAAGCCGACCCGCACCGCGTCGTGCAACTCCCGCGCCCGGGCGGCCCGGTTGGCGTCACCCAACCAATGCGCCATCTCCGCGAAGTCGCCCAGCGCCCGCGCCCACAGTGCGTTCAGCGCCGCACTGGTGCCCTCGACCTGCACCGGCGACCAGTCGATCAGCACCCAGCCGGTGACGTCGTGCACCAGGCCGTCGGCGCCGAGGAAGGCGGTGAACCAGTCGAGCACGATTTCGGCGGCGGGCAACAGTCGGGCGATCAGCGCCCGATCGCCCGTGTAGCGGTGGAGGTTGTACACCGAACGCACCCAGTGCAGCGACCAGTCGGGGATGCTGACCAGCTCCGGGTCACCGCCGTCGCCGGCGGCCACCATCGGCAACAGGCCGTCGCCGCGCGGGGTCGCGGTGAGCACGGGTTGGTGCCGGGCCAGGCTCCAGTCGGGGTTGGTGACCAGGTCGACCGACTGGTGCACCACCGCGTCGCCGGTCCAGGCCCGCTGCTCCCGGCTGGGGCAGTCGATGTAGGCGTCGTGCGCGGTCAGGTCCACGGTGCGCAGGCCCACTCGGTGGATACGGTCCAACAGCGGGTCGGAGCAGGCGAAGTACGGCCCGGCCGGGCGCGGGCGCAGCCGCTCCAGCACGGCGGGCGCGAGCCGCACCGGCCCGGTGGCATCCACCACGAGGACCAGGTAGCGGCCCCCGGCCGGGTCGCCGAGCCGGAACCGCTCACCCGCCTCGTCCCCGCGCGCGGTGTAGGCGAAGCACGCGGCACCGGCCAGCGCGGCCGGGGTGGGCGATTCGGCGAGCGCGCCGAACACCACGGTTCCCGGGGCCGCTTCGAGGTCGAGGCGCACCGTGCCGCTGACCATGCGGCCCAGATCGGCGATCACCAGTCGGCGGCCGGCGGGCAGCGCGAGGGTGGGCGAGGGGGCGTCGCCGGTCGGGTCGGGGACGGCGTCCGGGCGGGCCTCGGGCCGGATCGTGGTGAGCGCGCCGAGCAGCACGGCGTGTACGTCGGCGGACGCCAACGGGCCCTCGGGGCTCGGCACGACGGGCAGCGGCGCGGAGTCGAACGCGGCCGGTGTGCGGGTGGCGCCGCCGAGCGCCGGCAGCGGGTTGGGCAGCAGCGCGCCGTACGGTTCGGCCGGTGGCCGGGTCGCGCCGGTGCTGCCGACGTGGGCGGCGGGCAACACCGTCGCGGCGTCCCAGCGTTCGTCGTCGAAGTCCGGGCGGGTCCAGGCCGGGTCCAGCCGGCGTGCGTCCAGGATCTCCGGGATCTGCGGGGACACCGCGGACTGCGGGGCACACGGCGTCCAGGCGTCGGCCACCCGGCAGCGCCAGGCTGCGTCGGTACCGATCCAACGCTCCGCGCCGAGGCCGAACTCGGCGACCAGCGCGCCGCCGCCGAGGCTGTACGTGGTCGGCGAGGGCACCCACCACGCCGTGCGGTGGCCGTAGAACCGGGCCAGCACCGCGATCACGTTGCGGCCGGGGCGCAGCGCCGCCGCCGCGTCGCCGAAGTCGTGGTAAAGCCGCCGGCCGCCGTGCCGGATCGGGCCGCGGGCGAGTTCGACGCCGTTGACGTAGAGCACGTGTCGCGAATCCGAGCTGATCCGGAACGGCGCGTGGTCGGGCACCTCGGCCAGCTCGAATGTGCGCCGGAACAACACGCGGCGGTCGAACCGCTCGGGATCGAGCGAGCCGTTCATCGGATTCTGCCGGGACGGCGCGCCCACCGCGGTGTGCTCGGCCCAGACCCACTGACCCCGCCATCGACGGTTCGCGAACGTCTCTCGCATGGTGCGTGTCCTTCCGCTCGGCGGCACACACCATAACCACGTTTTTTACTAACCACTAGATAAAACTGCTAGCCTGCGTTCCGTGACCCCGACAGCACGCGAAGACGACGACCCGAAGCGGTCCCTCCACCCGACCCGGCAACCCCGCAGGGGCCCGGGCCGCAGCGAGCGCGGCGCCCGTCGACGCGAGGAACTGGTCACCATCGCCAGTGAGTTGTTCGCGCGCAGCGGCTTTCGGGGCACGGGCCTCGCGGAGGTGGCGGCCCGCGCCGGGATCACCCAACCGGCGCTGCTCTACTACTTCGGCAGCAAGGAGGGCCTGCTCCAGGCGGTGATCGAGCACCGCGGCGCGCAGAGCATCGAGTTCGCCCAGGAGTCGGTGGCCATCGGCGGGCTGCGGGCGATCCGGGAGATGCCCGCCTCCGCGCACCGCAACGCGCGCGAACCGGGCCTGGCGCGCCTGCTCGCGGTGTTGACCATGGAGAACCTGGACCCGCGGGATCCCGCCCACGACTACTTCGTACAGCGCTACCGGCGGCTGCGCGAGTTGATCGCGCGGATCATCACCGACGCCCAGGCGACCGGCGAGATCCGCGCCGAGGTCGACCCGGGCCTCAAGGCCGCCGAACTGCTCGCCACCATGGACGGCCTGCAGACGCAGTGGCTCCTCGACCCGGGCGAGGTCGACCTGGTCACCGCCATCGAGTCCTACGCCCTGACCCTGATCCGCGACCTGGCCGCGGACCCGGCGGCCTACGCCACCACCGTCACGGGCGAGACCACCGGCCACGAGTGACACCGGGCCGGCGGGACCGGGCGCACGAACCGCCCGGTCCCGCCGCAAGCGGTGTCGCTACGGGCACTTCACCCCGATCGCCTTGGCGGCCAGGCTCAACGGGCCGTCGGCTCCGGTGAGTTCGGTGTTCTCCTCGATCGTCGCGGACGCCGCCTCCACGTCGCCGTCGTTGAACTGCTCGGTCATCGTGGCGACATACGCGGCCTGCCGTTTGTACAGGTCCCACCACGCCTTGACGTCGGCGTCGACACGACCGGGCTTCGGCAGCCCGTCGAGCTTGTCCATCAGCGCCCCGAGCGACAGGTCCAGGGCCCGGAAGCGCTGTTGCAGCGCGGCGACGTCCGTGGTCTCGGTGGAGGCGGCCACGTCGACGTCGTTGAGCTTGTCGGCGATGTTGTCGTACGACTCCGCGCAGGTGCGGTTGATGTCCTTGAGGTACGACGCCCGGTTGACCGCCGTGCCCTTGTCGGAGAAGTCGAAGGGGCCGATGTTCATCGCGATCAGCACACTGACGACCGTCGCCACCGTGCCGACCAGGGTCAGGACCATCATCCACCGGCCGCCGCCCCCGCCCGCTCGGGGCGGTGGGGCGGACGGGTGGAGGGGCATCGGCGGATACGGCGCACCGTGGTTCGGCGGTCCGTACGGGCCGAGCGGTGCCGGTGGTGTCCGGCGCACGTGGAAATCCATCTCGGTGGGTGTTCCGGTTCCGTCGTCCGTCTCCTCGATGCCGGCTCAGCGGGTGATGGTGCTCTTGCCGAAGGTCAGCCCCAGGCCCGCGACCACCAGCCAGAACGGCATCGTCAGCGCGGGCATCCCGGGTACCGACATCACCGCCATCGCGACGCTCGGCGCACCCGCGGCAAGCACCGACACCCAGCCGATCCACCGCGAGACGGTACGCTCCCGCAGCGCCATCCAGGCGATCGCGAACGCGGCGACCAGCACGCCCAGCCAGCCGATCCACGCCCCGAAGTCGTTGAGTACGTAGTAGACATAGCGGGCGGTCTGGTCGAACTGCTCGTCCTCCGGGCCGCCTTCGCCGTAGATGCCCATCGCCCCGCGCCACCCGTAGCCGAGGGTCAGCGCCGCCGCCGAGGCACCCAGACCGGCCGACACCACCCGTGCCGCCGTGCTCCCGGGCACGCGCGGCTCCACGTGCCGCCGCCAGGCCGCGGCGAGCACGATCAGCAGGGCGACCACGACATACCCGACGGCGAAGCCGATCCGGGCCTTGACCACGCTCACGTCGTCGACCCGGGCGAGCGTCATGCCGCCGTCGGCCTCCGCCACGTGCACGTCCATCACGATCGTCGCGAACGCTCCCAGCACACCGGCCGCCACCGCGAGCAGCGGCCAGTGGGTTCGCCGGCGCGCCGGGGCCTCCCCGACCTCGACGCGCCCGCCGACCGGGCTCACATCCGGATACCTCATGTCTCCCCCTCCACATGTCGCCGCCCCGCGTCGCCGTCCCCCCGGCGGCTGCACGTCCCCCATCGGGTGGCGCGTATCGGACTCCCTGCCCGTGCGGCATCGCCAGACTGGCGGGCCCGGAGTCCCGGGTTCCAGGGACATCGACACCGTCTGTCCGGGATCCCCGCGGCGGGACGGGGTACGCCGCGACGCGGTAGGGCAGCATGGGCGCGGTGACCACCCAGCCCGTTCCGCCACCGCTCGGCGCGTGTCCGCCGGACCGGCGCCCGCCCGCGCGCGTGCCCGCCTGGATCCGCGCGCTGCTGCTGCGCATCCCCGAGTCCCGCCTGATCGTGTTCGCGGGCGTGTCGGCCACCGTCGGCATCGCGACGACCGCGGCGTACGTACCCGCCTACCACTGGGTCGCCGAGCGCACCGAGCTGCGCCCGATGTCGTGGGGCGACGTCGTGCTCGGATCGGCGTGGCCGCTGATCGGCGCGCTGATCGTGCGCGGGCGACCGCGCAATCCGGTGGGCTGGCTGCTCCTGGTACCCGCGACGCTGGGCCCGTATCTGCTGCTGTCGTTGTACGCGGTCTCCTCCGCGCGGATCAGCGCCGACCCGCTGCCGGGCGCGGATTTCGCGGCGTGGGTCGGCGCGTGGGGATTCGCCCAGTACTTCGTGGTGGTGCCGCTGCTGCTGATGGTCTTCCCCGACGGATACCTGACCGGTCCCCGGTGGCGGTTCCCGGCGTACGGGATCTGCGTCGTCGCGGCGATCGCGCTGTTCGGGGCGATGTTCCGGGACGGGTCGATCGACATCAGTGAGGACGTGCACAATCCGTGGGCCATTCCCGGCGCGTGGTGGCTGGGATACCTCACGCTCGTCGGCGCGTTCGCGACCCTCGGCCCGGGACTGGTGACCGCGGTGGCGTCCCTGCTCGTGCGCACGCGCCGGGCGGTCGGCGTACAGCGCATCCAACTCCAGTGGCTGCTGCTCGGCGGCCTGATGCTCGGCGCGAACATGCTGCTCGCGCTCGTGGTACCCGACCCCGGGCAGGACCTGTTCTTCGCCGTGGGGTTGCTCAGCCCACCGGTCGGGATCGCCGTCGCGATGTTGCGACACCGGCTGTTCGACGTGGTCCTGGTGCTCAACCGCACCATCGTCTACGTCGTCCTCACGCTGGTCCTGGTCGGTGTCTACACGGCGTTGGTGCTGGGCGTGGGTCGTGTCGCGCCGACCTCGACGAGCGGGATTCTCGCGGTGGCGGTGGTCGCGCTGCTCGCCGCGACGGGGCGCAGCGCCGTGCAGGTGGCGGTGGACCGCTGGTTGTTCGGACACCGGCACGACCCGTACGCCGTGCTTGCCCGGGTCGGCCGGCAGGTGGCGCCGGCGTCGGAGCCCGACGAGGCGCTGCAACGTCTGGTGGACGCGCTGCGTCGCGCGCTGCGGCTGCCGTACGCGGCGTTCCACAGCCATCTCCCGCACCACGGCGCCGCGTTGCGAGTGGAGAGCGGTTGTCCGGTCGCCGGTTGGCGGGCCGTTCCGGCGAGTTCGTTGGGCCGGGACATGGGTGAACTGCGCGTCGGCCTGCGGCCGGGCGACGAGCGCTGGACGCCCGAGGAATACGCCGCGATCGAGGAGGTCGCCGCCCGGGCGGCGACGTTGGCGTACGCGGCGGGACTGGTGACCGACGTGGCCCGCAGCCGTGCCCGGATCGTCGTCGCGCGCGAGGAGGAGCGCCGCCGCCTGCGGGCGGACCTGCACGACGGCGTGGGCCCGGCGCTGGCGGGTGCCGCGCACCAACTCGACGCGCTGGCCCGGCGGATCGCCGCCGCGGGACAGCCGGACCTGGCCGATCGGGCCCGAGGCGTGCGCGATCGACTGCGCCAGACGGTGACCGACCTGCGCTCGGTGGTGCACGGGCTGCGTCCGCCCATCCTCGACCAACTCGGCCTCGCGGGAGCCCTGCGCGACGTGGTCGCCGGCTACGAGACGCCGCGCTGCACGGTCGAACTCGGCCCGGGACTGGACGAGTTGCCCGCGGCGGTGGAGGTCGCGGCCTACGCGATAGCCGCCGAGGCCGTCTCGAACGCGGTGCGGCACAGCGCCGCGGGCGAACTGCGCCTGTCGGCCGCGGTGGTGGACGCGAAGCTCCGGTTGGAGATACGCGACAATGGCCGCGGCCTGCCCGCGCACCCGGCCGCCGGGGTGGGCCTGCGCAGCATGGGCGAACGCGCGGACGAGGTCGGCGGCCGCATGGAGATCCTGCCCGCGCCCGGCGGCGGGGTGGTCGTACGGGCGAGCCTGCCCGACGGGTCGGAGAGGTCGTAGTGGACACATCGGTAAGCGTGCTCGTCGTAGACGACCACCCGGTCTTCCGGGCCGGCATGGTCGCGGTGTTGGAGGACCTGGCCGACCTCGACGTCGTCGGTCAGGCCGGCGACGGGGCCCGGGCGCTGGCCGAGGTGGCGGCGCTGCGGCCGGATGTGGTGCTGATGGACCTGCGGATGCCGGGCGTCGGCGGGTTGGAGGCGACGGCGCGGATCACCACGACCCATCCGGACACGGCGGTGATCGTGCTGACCATGGACGAGGACGAGGACACGGTCTTCGCGGCGCTGCGGGCCGGTGCGCGCGGCTATCTCCTCAAGGAGGCGGACGGGGACGACATCCGCCGCGCGATCCTGGGCGTGGCGCGCGGCGAGGCCGTCTTCGGCCCGCGTGTCGCCCGGCGGGTGTTGTCGTTCTTCGCGTCGGCCCCCGCGCACGCACGCGGCGCGGTGCCGTTCCCGCAGCTGACCGACCGCGAGCGTGAGGTCCTCGACCTGCTCGCGCAGGGGTTGGACAACGCGTCGATCGCGCGGCGGTTGATCCTGTCGGAGAAGACCGTCCGCAATCGGGTGAGCGACGTGCTGACCAAGCTGCGCGCCCGCAGCCGCGCGGAGGCGGTGGCCATCGCCCGCGACGCGGGATTGGGTGGTTGAGGGCGCACATCGCGGCCCCGGCGGCCCGCACGCGCACGGGTCGGGTCGTCCCCCGTGTGGGGGGGCGACCCGACCCGTGCGGTCACGTCATGGGACATCGGGCCGCTCGCCCGACTACTCGCCGTCGTACGCCTTGCGGATCGCGGCGATGTCCAGGCGCTTCATGGTGTACATGGCACTGGTGGCCCGGGTCGCCTTCGCGCCGTCCGGGTCGCCGATCATGTCCATCACCTCGGTCGGCACGACCTGCCAGGACAGGCCGAACCGGTCCTTGAGCCAGCCACAGGGGCCCTCCTCGCCGCCGTCGGCGGTGAGCAGGCCCCAGTAGTGGTCGACCTCGTCCTGGTCGGCGCAGTGGATCTGGAACGAGACGGCCTCGTTGAACTTGAACTGGGGCCCGCCGTTGAGCGCGACGAACTTCTGTCCGTTGATCTCGAACTCGACCACGAGCACCTGGCCGGCCTGGTCCGGGTTGGCCTCGTTGTAGTAGCCGACGCGGCCCTGCTTGCCGTCCTTGAACACGGACAGGTAGAAGTCCGCGGCCTCCTCGGCCTGGCCGTCGAACCACAGGCAGGTGGTGAATCCCTGGGCGGGCATGGAAACCTCCGGTACTCCGTAGTGGACGCTCTCACCAGTACCGACCCGTCCCGACGCACAAACTCATCGGTGTCGGGCGCAGGACTTCCACTTCGGGTCCGGAGGTGTCCGATCAGCCCTTGCGCGCGGCGTCCAGCACGTCGCGGATGCCGTCGGCGGAGGTCACCCGGCGGGCGTATTCCGGTTGGCGCAGCGCGCCGCCCATGTACGGGTGCGGGTTGCGGTGCGTGGCGGGGCTCTCCAGGATCGCGCCCGCCGCGAAGTGCACCTCGCGCGCGCCGGTGGCGGCCAGCACCCGGTCGATGTTGCGCGCGGTGATGCCGCCGCCGGGCATCACCACGATCCGGCCGGCGGCCTGGGTCACCAGGCGGGCGATCAGCGGCGCGCCCTCCAGCACGCTGCTGTCCTGCCCCGAGGTCAGCACCCGGTCGACACCCAACTCGATCAGCTCCTCCAGGGCCGCGTGCGGGTCGCGGGTCATGTCGAAGGCGCGGTGGAAGGTGACCGACAGGTCGCCGGCCGCGGCCAGCAACGCCTCGATCACCGGACGGTCCAGGTCGCCCTCGGGGGTCAGCGCGCCGATCACCACACCCTGTGCGCCGGCGGCCCGGATCGCCTCGACGTCCCGACGCATCGCGGCGGCCTCGTACTCGTCGTAGACGAAGTCGCCCCCGCGCGGACGCACGATCACATGGACCCGGATCGCCTCGACGGCGGCCAGGGTGGTCTCGATCAGGCCCAGGCTCGGCGTGATGCCGCCTTCGAACAGGTCCGCGCACAGCTCGACGCGCTGCGCGCCCACACGTTCCGCGGCGAGCGCGCCCGGCACGTCGTCGATGCAGATCTCGAAGGCGGGCGCGGGGGTGGGGCCGGCGTTGACGGTCATGACGCGAACTCCTGATGGTGCGAAGGGTTGTTCGGTGGGGGTGGGGTGGTGACGGGGGTCGGTGCCGCACCGGGTGGGACGTGCGGTGCGCTACGCCAGGTGGGACGTCACGCGGACCTCGCCGACCGGAAGGCCGCCGCCCAGGACCGGTACGGTGGTCCATTCGTGGGCGGCCGAGACGTCCACGCCGAGTGTGTGCAGCGCGGCCAGCGCCAGTGCGGTGGTGGCCCGGGGGCTGCCGTCGATCACCTTGACCGCGACCGCGTGTCCGGCGGTGGTCGCCGCCACGAACACGCCCTCGGCGCCGCCCTTGACCAGGACGCCCGGGAGCAGCCGCATCACCTCGGTGTTGGCCTGCCCGTCCCCGCCCACGTACGCCGGGTGTTCGCGCATCGCCTTGGCCACCACGCGCCCGGGCCCGGTGGTCGCGGTGGCCAACGCGCGTACGCCCCGGGCGAGTCCGGTCAGGGTCATCGCGAACACCGGTGCGCCGCAGCCGTCCACCGCAGTGTGCGCGACCGATTCGCCGGCCAGTTCCTCGATGCCCTCGCGGACCAGCACCTGCAGCGGATGCCCCGGGTCGAGGTAGCCCTCGGTCGGCCACCCCGACGCGACACACGCCGCCAGCATCGCGGCGTGCTTGCCCGAGCAGTTCATTCGCTCGCGGGTGTTCTCCTCGCCGCGCGCGATCATCTCCCGGTAGGTGTCCTCGTCCTCCGGACGGCTGGGCGGACACCCCAGCGCGTCGAAGGTCAGCCCCGAGCGGGTCAGGATGTCCTCGACCGCGTCCACGTGGAAGTCCTGCCCGGTGTGGCTGCCCGCCGCGATCGCCACGTGCGCCCCGGACAGCGGCGCGCCCGCGCGCAGGCAGGCCAGCGCCTGGAACGGCTTGGCCGAGGAGCGCGGCACCACCGGCTCGTTCGGCACGCCCAACTCGAGCGCCGGCCGGCCGTCCGGAGCGAGTGCGACCAGGCTGCCGAAGTGCCGGCTCTCCACGAACCCCGACCGCACCACCTCGGCGAGTTCGGCGTAGCGCGTGGTCGATGCGTGGGGCACGGTGTCCTGCGGTCGCATGGGGTCCTCCGGGATGGGCCGATCGGTGCGGCCGTCGAACAGGGAAGTCGTCACAGGGGTCGGCTCGTCGCCGTCACAGCGGTTGGTCCGCCGCCGCCTTGGCCCGGACCAGTGTGCGCAGCCGGCGTCGGCCGACGGAGCGGAAGCCCTGTCGGGCCTCCAGGGTGCGGGCCAGCTTGGACAACGACGCGTTGAGCACGATGTAGACCAGCGCGATGATGATGTAGGTCTGGATCAACAGCCGGTTGTAGGTGGCCAACACCCGTCCGCTGTACAGCAGTTCCGAATAGCTGACGATGAAGCCGAGCGAGGTGTCCTTGAGCAGCCCGACGGACTGGCTGACCAGCGACGGCAACAACCGGCGCACCGCCTGCGGCAGCACGATCAGCCGCATCGTCTGACCGTCGGTCAGCCCGACGGCGAGCCCCGCCTCGCGCTGCCCACGATCCAGGGACAGGATGCCCGCCCGGAAGATCTCCGCGAACACCGCCGACGCGGACACCGAGAGCGGCAGGACCAACTTCCAGAACAGCGGCAGGTCCACGCCGTAGTGCGGCAGTCCGAACAGCACCAGGTAGACCAGGAGCAGCACCGGAACAGTGCGCATCACCTCGATGTACACGGTGGCCGACCAGCGCAGCGCCCGCTGCCGGGACAACCGGCCCAGGGCGAGCACGATGCCGCCGACCACGGACAGCGCGGTGGCCACGGCGGCGGCGCGGATGGTGGCCCACAACCCTTCCAGCAGATACCGCCACATCGGCCAGGTGGTGTACGGCCGCCACTTGTCCGCGTCCAACTGGCCGTGATCGGCGAACCGCTTCACGGCCACGGCGAGCAGGGCGGCCACCGCGACGCCGACCACGATCGTGGCGATCCGCATCCGGCGCCGCGCGATCGGGCCGGGTTCGTCGAACAACACTCGGGACGCGCTCATCGAACGATCGCCACCTTCCGCTCGATCATGCCGGTGACGATCCCCGCCGTGGCGCAGATGAGCATGTAGCCGATGCCCGCGCCGACGAACACGGGGATGGGTTGCGCCTCCATGAGGTTGACCCGGTTGGCGGCGGAGGTCAGTTCCACCACGCCGACGGCGGCGGCGAGCGAGGTGTTCATGGTCAGCGCGATGAAGATGTTGCCGATCGGCTGCACCACGCCGCGCAGCGCCTGCGGCAGGATCACCAGCCGCAACGACTGACCGAACGTCAGCCCCAGGGCCCGGGCCGCCTCGGCCTGGCCGATCGAGACCGTGTTGATCCCCGAACGCACCGCCTCGGCGATGTAGGCCGCCTCGTAGAGCGCGATCACGATCACCGCCGTGGTGAACAGCGGGAAGATCACCCCGACTTCGGGCAGGCCGAAGACGAACAGCACGAGCAGGACCAGGAGCGGGGTGTTCTGGAAGGTCTCCACGTACACGGTGCCCACGCCGCGCAGGGCGGCGACGGGGGACACCCGCATGGCGGCCACCACGACGCCGATCAGCAGCGCGCCGAGGAAGGAGAGCGCGGTGAGTTCGAGCGTGGTGACGATGCCGTCGGTGAAGGCGGAGAGATGTCGCAGCACGACATCCATCGGCGAGGACCTTTCGCGAGGGGGTGGGCGGGGGCGAGTCCGGGCGAAGAGTGGCGAGCGGGGGCTCGGCGGGCACGCGCGGCCGGCCGGGGGCCCGAGGCCGAGGGCTCCGGCGCGAGGGCCGCGGAGGGCCGCGAAGGGCTTCGGGGGCCGGGAAGGTCGGGAAGGCCGGGAGAACCGGGAAGACCCGGAGGGGGGGGGGGGGGGGGCCCCCCCCCCCCCCCCCCGCGCGGAGGCCCGGGGGGCCCCCCCCCCCCGGGGGCGGGGGGGGGGGGGGGCCGCACCCCCG
>NZ_JBHTVA010000001.1:0-273482 GCF_042793325.1 Embleya sp. NPDC056575 | reverse complement strand
GGGCGCGTGGGGGCGGTTTGGGGTTGGGGGGGGGTGTTGGCGGGGTCGGCGGGTTCTCCCGGTTACCCCCCGGGGGTGGGGCGGTCCTCCCCCCCCCCCCGACCCCGGGGCTCAGGAGCCGGGGACGCCGCCGATCGCGGGCGGCGTCGGCGGGTTGCCCTCGACGACCGTGCCGAGCGTCTGCTTCCAGACCGTCTGCCACGAACCGTCCTGGCCGATCTTGCGCAGCCAGTCGTTGACGAACGTCTTGAACGCGGCGTCGTCCTTCTTCAGGCCGATGCCGTACGGGTCGGAGGTGAACGGCTCGCCCACGACGGTGGTGTCGGGGTTCTGCTTCACGTCGGCCACCAGCAACGCCTGGTCCTGCACGTACGCGTCCCCCCGGCCCTGGCGCAGCGCCGTCACGCACTCGGGGTCGCTGCCGAAGGTGACCACCTTCGCGTCCGGCGCGACCTGCTTGATCGCGGCGATCGCGGGCGTGTTGGCGCCGGCGATCACGGTCTTGCCGTTCAGGTCGGCGGGCGTCTTGATCCCGCTCGCGCCCTTCTTGGTCAGGATGGCCTGGCCGGAGGAGTAGTACGGGCCCGCGAAGGCGACCTGCTCGGCCCGCTTCGGGGTGATCGTGTACGTCTGGAAGACCACGTCGACGGTGCCGTTCTGCAGCAGCGCCTCACGGGTCTCGGTGGCCGAACTGACGATCTTCACCTCGGGCTTGCCGATGATGTACTTGGCCAGCAGTCGGCCCATCTCGGCGTCGAACCCGTCGGTCTTGCCGGATATCGGGTTGAGCTGCGACCACAGCGGCGCGTCCTGGGAGCCGCCGACGATCAGGTAGCCGCGCTCCTTGATCTTGGCCATCGTGGAGCCGGGCAGGATCGCGGCGTCGGGCGCGCCCTCGGCCTTCTTGGCGACGTCCTCGCCGGCCGGCTTGCCGCCGGGGACGGCGTCGGACGAGGAGTCGCTGGAACAGGCGGCCAGCACGCTCAGGGACAACGCGGCCAAAACGGCCGGAACGGCGGTACGCAGCCGACGCGATGACGCGCCGGAGCGCGGGCGACGCAGGGGGAAGCCGGACATCGGGGCCTTCCTTTGCAGCTAGGCGGGGGTACAGGGGGGACGGGACGGACGGGCCCGAAGGAGCGCGGGCGTCAGTGGCTGAGCACCTTGGACAGGAAGTCGCGGGCGCGGTCGGTGGCGGGGGCGGTGAAGAAGGTGTCGGGCGTGCCGACTTCGACGATCTGACCGTCCGCCATGAACACGACGCGGTCGGCGGCCCGGCGGGCGAAGCCCATCTCGTGCGTGACCACGACCATGGTCATGCCCTCGCGGGCCAGGTCGACCATGACGTCCAGGACCTCGTTGACCATCTCCGGGTCGAGTGCGCTGGTCGGTTCGTCGAACAACATCACCTTGGGCTGCATGGCCAGCGCCCGGGCGATGGCGGCCCGCTGCTGCTGACCGCCGGAGAGCTGGGCCGGGTAGTGGTCGGCCTTGTCGGCGATGCCGACCCGGTCCAGCAACTCCCGGGCCCGGCGCTCCGCGTCGGCGGCGGACAGACCCTTGACCCGGGTCGGGCCGAGGGTGACGTTCTGTAGCACGGTCTTGTGCGCGAACAGGTTGAACTGCTGGAAGACCATGCCCACCTCGGTGCGCAGCCGGGCCAAGGCCCGACCCTCGGCGGGCAGTTCCTCGCCGTCCAGCAGGACCACGCCCGAGTCGACGTTCTCCAGCCGGTTCAGGCAACGGCACAGCGTCGATTTGCCCGCGCCCGACGGGCCGATCAGTACGACGACTTCGCCGGCCGCGACGGTCAGGTCCACGTCGGTCAGCACGCGGACCGCGCCGAACGACTTGTTGATGGCCCGCGCCTCGACCATGGGCGTCACTACGGCGGAAGAAGGCGACGCGGGCTTCATCAACGCTCCATCTTTGTTCGGAATCGAAGTTTCAGGTGACAGTAGAAGCGAAATTCGAATAAAGTCAATGCCTTGCTGGTTATTACGGGGTGTGCTATTCCTGTCACTGCCGTACCGCAGCAGGTGTGCCTCGAACGGGAGTGGAACGTTGGGTGGAAGCGCGGGTGACCTGGTGCGACTGGTGGCCAAGGGGCACGGTCGATCCCGGGCGGAACTCGCCCGGTTGAGCGGCATGGCACCGTCGAGCGTGTCGCTGCGCGTCGAGGAGCTGATAGAGGCCGGCCTGCTCCGCGAGGACGGCGAGGGCGCCTCCCGAGGCGGGCGCCGACCCCGACAGTTGCGCCTGCACGAGAACGCGGGCGTCGTGGTCGCCGTCGACGTCGGCACCCACCACGTGCGCATGGCGGTGCTCGACCTGGCCGGCCGGGTGCTCCTGGAACACGAACTCCCGGGCGAGATCGCCGAAGGCCCCGAGCGGGTGATCGAACGACTCCTGGACAACCTGCGCATGACGCTGCGTCAGGCCGAGGTCGAGCACCTGCCGCTGCTCGGCGTCGGCATCGGCATGCCCGGACCCGTCGACCCCGGCGAGGCCAAGGTGGTCGCCCCGTCCCGGATGCCCGGCTGGAACGACTTCCCGATCGGCCGCCGGATGAGCGAACTGCTCGGCGTACGCGTGGTGGTGGAGAACGACGCCAATCTGATGGCGGTCGGCGAACACCGCTACGGCTGGCCGGACCGGGACAACCTGATGGCGGTCAAGGCCGGCACCGGCATCGGCTGCGGCATCATCGTCTCCGGCCGACTGCATCGCGGACGCGGCGCCGCCGGCGACATCAGCCACGTCCCCGTACACGTGCCCGAGCCGGTCACCTGCTCGTGCGGCCACTCCGACTGCCTGGAGGCGCACGCCAGCGGCGCGGCGCTGCGCCGCATACTGCGCGCGCAGGGCATCGAGGTCACCTCCTCGCGCCATCTGGTCGAACTGGTCAACGACGGCGTGCCGGAGGCGACCACGCTGGTCCGCAACGCGGGCCGGCTGGCCGGGCAGGTGCTCGTCCCGCTGGTGAACTTCTTCAACCCCGACGTGCTCGTCCTGGGCGGCGGCCTGTCCGCCGCCGAGCCGTTCGTGGCCGCCGTACGCGGGGCGATCTACGAGCGCTGCCTCCCGCTGGCCACCCGCGACCTGGAGATCGCCACGGCGGTCACCGGCCGGGACGCGTGCATGCTCGGCGCCGGCAGTCTGGTCCTGGACGAGGTGCTCGCGAGCGAGTGGGTGGACGACACACTGGCGGCGCGCTGACCCTGACGCCGGCCCTGGCCCCGGCCCCGACTCCGGCCCCGGCCCCGACTCCGGCCCCGGCCCCGACTCCGGCCCTGGCCCCGACTCCGGTCCTGGAACGGATCTTCTCAACCTCTGGATATAGAGCTACTGTGGCGTCCGTCAATTCCACGCCATATATAGACGGTGTCGAGGAGGTCCGCGTCATGGGCTACCAGGTGAGTACCGTCGATCCGGCGCGCACCGCGCTGATCGTCGTCGACGTCCAGCACGACTTCATCTCCCCCGGCGCGCCGCTGGAATCGCCCGCCGGGCGCGCCATGTTGCCCACCCTCGCCGGCCTGCTCGACCTGTGTCGCAAGGCCGGGATCATGGTCGTCTACACCGCCCACGTACACCGCGCCGACGGCTCCGACCGGGGGCGCTACGGCGACCTGTACCCGCCGATCGCGTCGGGCGAGGCGCTGGTCGACGGCACGCCCGGGAGCGAGATCCACCCCGACGTGGCACCCGCCGAGGGCGAGGTGGTGGTCAAGAAGCACCGCTACAGCGGATTCCACGGCACCGACCTGGACATGCTGCTGCGCGGTCGGGGCATCACCACGGTCGCGGTGACCGGCGTGACCACCGAGGACTGCGTGCACGCCACCGCCCGGGACGCGATGTTCCGCGACTACTGGACGCTGGTGATCGCCGACGCCTGCGCCACCTACGACCATCCCGACCTGGGCTGGGGTGCGATGTCGGCCGAGGAGGTGCACCGCGCGGCGCTGGTGGTGCTGGCCCAGTCCACGGCCGACGTGGTCACCTCGGGGCAGTTCGCCGAACGGGTGCGCGAGGCGGGCGCGTAGGCCCTCTCGGGGTGCTGTGATTTAAAAGTTGCGCAAGTATGCAACTATCGGAGCTTCGTGCGCGTTCCCCTCTGCGACCGCACATCTCCGAAAGGAATGCACCAGATGGTGTTCAACCGTGTTCTCGATGCCATCGGCGTGGGTGCCCCCGACGTACGGACGACGTTGTCGACGCCCGTGACCCGGCCCGGCGGAACCCTCCGGGGCCGGGTCACCCTCGTCGGCGGCAGCCGCCCGGCCGAGGTCGACGGGGTGACGTTGTCCCTGGTCCTGTCGACGGCCGCCGGCATCGGGCGTCCCGCCGGCGCGGGCGAAGGCCCCATCCCGTTCGCCGACGCCGTGGTGAGCGGCCCGCTGCGGCTGGCCGCGCGGGAGGAGCGGGAGTTGCCGTTCTCGTTCCCGGTGCCCTGGGCGGCGCCGTTCACCACCATCGCGGGGCAACGTCTGGCGAACCCGGCGGTGGGGCTGCGCACGCTGATGGTCCTGGACGGTCGTCGCCGACGGCACGCCGTCGACGCGGTCGACATCGACCCGCTTCCGGTGCAACAGCGGGTCTTGGAGGCCGCGTCGGCGCTCGGCTTCACCTTCAAGGACGCCGATCCGACGATGGGTCGGTTCGGCGCCGAGCAGGACCTGCCGTTTCGCCAGGAGGTCGCGTTCCACGCCGCCCCGCGCTACGCCGACAGGTGCGGGGAGGTGGCGTTGTCCTTCTGCTCCACCCCGAACGCCACCCACGTCTCGGTGCGCGTGGGCCCACGCGGCGAAACGTTCGGCCCGGGCCCGGGCCTGGGCGTCGACACCGGCACCCGCCTCGACCACACCGACCTGAGCAAGGACCTCGCGGGCACCGTGGACACCTGGATCCGGCGCGCCGTCGAGGAGTACGCGGCGCGTACTCCGCACGGCGGTTCGTCGTACGACGCGATGCGGCCGAGCCCGTGGGTGAACACCGGCGTCGGGGAGGGATCGCGGGCCCGCGCGCACGGCGGCGGCTCCGGCCCGGGTGGGATGGTCGGCGGCATGGTGACCGGCGCGGCGGCGGGCTTCCTCGGCGGCATGCTCGCGGAGGAGGTCTTCGGCGACGACGACGATGACTGAGCCCTGAGTCCTGAGCCCTGAGCCGACGCCGGCCTCGGCGGCCGACTCCCGGACGCGCCGGCCCCGCACGCCCCGGCAAACGATGGCGCGGGCGGCGTGTCCGAAGTCCTTCGAACCCTCGGTTGATAGCGGCCCGACTCGATCATGGTTCGACAGGAGACGAGAACCCGGGATCTGAATGTCGCATTAAAGAATCATCCGATTACAGGTTGTGCTGAGATCCTCGGGATGGGGTACCTATCGACGTGCTTGACGGGCACCTCAGGCGCGTCGGCACAGACTGGGGGCGGACATGATCAGGGTTCTCTTGGTGCACGACACGGAGTTGATGAGATCGGCGCTGACCGCGCTGCTCGATCGGGAGGAGGACATCGAGGTGGTCGCCGAGAGTTGGGAGAGCGCTCCCGACCGGGCCCGCGCCCAACGTCCGCACGTATGCGTGGTGGACGTGGACTGTCCCGGCGCATCCCGTCTACCGAGTCGCCCCGTCGACCGGGACTGCGCGTTACTGGTGCTGGCCACCACCGCGCGGCCGGGCAGCCTGCGCCGGGCGGCGGAGGCCAAGGCGCTGGGCTTCGTGGACAAGGACGCTCAACCGTTGCAACTGCCGCGTGCGATAAGACTCATGGCCACGGGCCGCCGCTACGTGGACGGTACGCTCGCGCTCGACCTGCTGCGCGCCGCGACCGCACCGCTGACCCCCCGCGAACTGGGGGTGCTCTCGCTCGCCGCGAAGGGTGCCTCGGCGCAGGAGATCGCCCGCAGCCTGCGGCTGAGCATCGGGACGGTACGGAACTACATGTGCGCGATCACCCGCAAGACCGGTGCCCGCAACCGGATCGACGCGATTCGCATCTCGCGCGACGCCGGGTGGGTCTAGCGCGTGTCTTCGAACTCCCGCCGGGCTCCGCGACGTCTCCTCCGGCGGAGCTTGACGGGGCCACGCCTCCCGGCCCGCACTCCACCGCCCCGGAGCCCGGACGGCCGATCAGATGCGTTCCGCGTGCCAGTGGCCGACCAGGTCGCGGTACAGCGGTGACCGGTCCAGGAGTTCCCGATGCGTCCCGCACACCGCGTGCACCCCGTCCAGCACCAGGATCCGGTCGGCCCGATGCGCCGAACTGATCCGGTGAGCCACCACGATCAGCGTCCCGGGCCGTTCGGCGAAGGCCCGTTCGGCCCGATCCTCCGCCGCCGGATCGAGATGGCAGGTGGCCTCGTCCAGGAGAACCAGGGGCGCGGGTGACAGGTGCGCCCGGCCGAGCGCGAGCAACTGGCGCTCGCCCTGGGACAGGGAGGCGGGGTCCACCGGTGCGTCGAAGCCGCCCAGTCGGTGGATCAGGGGCAGCAGACCGACTTCGGCCGCGGTCGCGGTCAGCGCGGCGGACGACGCGCCGTCCGGGCACAGGTACAGCAGGTTCTCCCGGACGCTGCCGGTGAACACGTACGCCTGCTGCGGGATGAGCACGCGTCGGCGAGAGGGTTCGGCGGCGATCGGCGCGACCGCTCGCCCCGCCACCCGGATCTCGCCCCGGTCCGGTTCGAGCAGGCCGGCGATCAGCCCGGTCAGCGTCGACTTGCCGATCCCGCTGGGGCCGACCACCACGAGGTGCTCGCCGGGTTCGACGGTCAGGTCCAGGTCGCGCAGGACCGGCTGGGCGTTCGGGCCGTACGCGAAGGTCAGCCCGCGTATCTCGACCCGGGCGGGGGCGCCGCGCTCGGCCGAGGCGCTGTCCCTCGCCTCGACAACCGGGCCGCCGCGTGCGGCACTTGGCGGCCGGGAGGTCAGTCGATCGAGCACCACCAGCAACCGCGTCCCCGCCGCGCCGAGTGCGTTCATCAGGGTGCGCAGGGCCGGCAGCAGGGCCTGGGTCAGGTAGGTCAGCGCGCCCAGCAGGGCTCCGGCGGTCAACCCCTGCCGCAACAACCAGGGTGCGGTGACCAGGAGCAGCAACACCGGCAACTGCCCGGCCACGCCCAGCGCGACGGTACGGGCCGCGGCCCACCGGGCCAGGACCCGCGCCGCCCGGGCCTCGGCCTCGATCAGGGCATGTGTTCGTGCCGCGACCGACTGCCCGGCGCCTGCCGCCACTATGTCGCGCAGCCCCTCGGCGACCGCGCCGAGCTGCGTCGACAACGCCTCGTCGGCATCGAGGAACACCCGCTGCCGGGCCGCCATCGGCGCCAGCGTGGCCAGGAACAACACCAGGCCGAGCACCAGCGGAGGCAGCACCACGATCAGCAACTCCGGCGCCAGCGCGCCGAGTCCCAGCAGCACGCCGAGCACGGTGAAAACGAACGAGCGCGCCACCAGGACCAGTCCGGCGAAGCTGTCCCGGGCGAGTTCGGTCTGATTGGTCAACCGCGACACCACCGCGCCGTCCGCCGCGCGCGACGGGGCCTCGATCGCCTCGGTCAGGGCCCGGTCGGCCACCCGGCGGATCAGCCCGTCGCGCAACGGCTCGACCAGGTCCGCCAGTCCGCGAAACACCCCGCCGGTGGCCGCCCCGCCGCAGATCACCGCCACCGCCGCGACCGCCAGCCAGGCGAGGCCGGTATCGGTGTGACCGGCCAGGAAACCGTGGTCGAGCGCCATCGCCACGCCGTAGCCGCCGAGGAAGGTCTGCGCCGATTCCAGGAGGGACCACGCGCCGAGGCGGACCAGCACCCGCCTGCGTCGGGCCAGGAAACGCCGGGCCAGGGCGGGCACCCCGGAACGCTCCTGGGTCACCTGCCCTCCCGGGTCGAATGCCCGTCCCCGGTCGGGCCATAATCCGATGTCCCGGTCGGGCCATACTTCGATGTCCCGGTCGAGTCCCGGTTCGAACCGGGACTCGGCGACGCGTCGTGCGCCTCGGCGACGACGAACACCGCCCGGTAGTCCGCTTCTTCCCACAACCGCTCGTGTGTTCCGACCGCGCGCACCCGGCCCGCCTCCAGCCAGGCGACCAGATCGGCCCGGGCCGCCGAGGACACCCGGTGGGCGATCAGCAGCCGGGTACCCGCGCGGACGTCGTGGACCAACGCCCGATCCACCCGCAGTTCGGTGACGCTGTCCAGGCTGGAGGTCGCGTCGTCCAGCACCAGCAACCGCCCCGCGTGCGCGAACGCGCGGGCCAGGCCCAGGCGTTGCAGTTCGCCGCCGGACAACGGCGCGCTCGCGCGCGGTGCGGCGTACCCGCCGGGCAGTAGTCGGATGAAGGTGTCCGCGCCGGCCGCCGCGGCGGCGGCCTCGATCCCGGCGGGCCGCGGTCGGTAGGGCCCGAAGGCGATGCCGTCGGCGATCGTCTCGCCGAACAGGGCGGGCCGTTCGAACGCGTAGCCGACCTCGCGGCGCAACCGCGCCGGGTCGATCTCGGTCAGCGGCACCCCGTCGAGCAGCACCACGCCCGCGTCCACGTCGCACAACCGCCCGGCGACCGCGGCGAGCGTCGACTTGCCCGCGCCGGAGCGTCCGACCACGGCCATCGTGGCGCCGCCGGGCACGACCAGATCCACGCCGCGCAACACCGGTTCGCCGCCCCGGATTACGGTGACTCCGCACAGTTCGAGCCGCCCGGGACCGTACGCCGGCAACACTCGGGTGCCATGCCGCATCGGCGGGATCGCGAGCAGTTCGGCGGTGCGCCGCGCGGCCGAACGGCTGCGCACCAGCGCGTCGAGGCTGCCGACCGCCACGCCCAGCCCGGCGGCGAGCGCGGTGTAGCGAGAGGCGGCGAGCAGTTCGCCCACGGTCAGGTGCCCGCCGGCCAGCCGTACCCCGCCGACCGCGAGCACCGCCGTGCTCAGCAGCGGGACCAGGATGCCCGCGCCCGCCATGGCTCGCCCGTACACCTGCCACATCCGTCGCCCCTGCGCGTTCAGCCGGGGCAACGGGGCGAGGATCCGGCCGAGTTCGCGGGCCGTGCCGTCGGCTGCGGCGATGCTGCGGGCGCCGCCCAGGGCCTCGACCAGCCGGGTGGCGATCTCGCCCTGGGCCTTCTGGTAGCCGGACACGCTCTCCGAGGAACCGCGGGCGAAGGCACGCAACAACCAGACCAGCAGCGGGACACCGGCCAGGAACACCGCGAGCAGCCACGGGTCGATCACGCCCAGTGCGACCAGACCGCCGATCGGGACGAACAACGCGGCCAGGCCGGCGGCGGCGGTGGTCGGCGCGGTGCTCGCCTCGGCCACGTTGCCGGTGAGTCGGGTGACCAGGTCGCCCGGTGCGTGTTCGCCGGCCCGGTGCGGGGCGAGCGAGAGCAGGTGGTCCACGCCGAGTCGGCGCAACCAGGCGGCACTTCGGGCGGTGACGACCCCGCCGAGCAGGGCCTCCAGGGCGGTGCAGACGATCTCGGCGACGATCAGCACCGCGCACAGGACGACCGCGCCGCGCAGACCGTCGGTGTCGTCGAGCAGCAGGTCGAGGGTGTGGCCCAGGACGGCCGGGAGCATGATCGCGACGCCGGCGGCCACCACGCTGCACAGGAAGACGGCCGCGGTGCGGCCCGGGCTGTGGCGCACGGCGCCGGCCAGCAGATGGGCGGTCCCGGGGGGCGCGGCCGATGCGCCGTCGGGGGTGCGGTCCGTGGCGGCCATGCCGGCGCGGTTCCTCGCTTTCTTCGCGGGGGTGTGGGAGTGCGGGGGGTTCGGGGGGTACCGCACGAATAGCGGTCCCGGGCGGAATGCCGCCGCCCGGGACCGCTGTCGACTCGTCCTGGCTACCTCGGGGTGCTCAGAGGCATGCTCGAAGGCGTGCTCGGAGCCTCCCGAAGAGAGGCAGAGGTCAGTGGCACTGAAGCAGGCTCAGGCTGCTGTTGCCGCAGAGCAGGAGGCTCACGTTGCTGTCGCCGCCGTGGCCGCCGCCGCCGAGCTCGGTCTCCTCCGCCGCCATCGTCTGCAGGTCGAGAAGCGCCATTGTGATCATTCCTCTCAGTAGTGGAACGGGATGGTGCCGCGGCCCGCCCGACGGGTGGGCCGATTCTGCCTCGGTCCGTGAAGAACGGACCGGCTTCAGGGCCGCCGAGGCGGCGCGAGGAAGGGCAGGTGCACGGGATGGTCGTGCAGGGAGCTGCCCAGTGCGAGCAGGCAACCGGCGGTGCCGGTGCCCAGGTCCATGGAGAGCCGCATCATCTGGTCCCCGGCGAAGGCGAGTTCGCCCCGGTAGGGGATCGCACCCCAGGAGAGCGTGTCGGTCAGCCGGCGCAGGTCGGCGGCACGTGTGTCGGGTGTGCGGGGTTCATCGGGTGTGTGGTGTTCGTCGGCGGCGGTGCGGCTCAGGTGCAGGATCATCCCCGCGGTGCCCCGGAACAGGCCGGGGTGGGCGTAGAACCGGGCCCGGGCGGCGCGGGCGATCTCCAGCCGGGCGGCGGCGAATTGCTCGTCGGGCCGGTGCGCGAGGTAGTCGTCGAGGACCATGGCGATGCCGACGCTGCCGGCACCGAGGTAGGGCATCGTACGGCGGCCCTCGTTCACGTGCAGGGCGCCGCCGATGGCGACCACACAGCGGGCCAGGTCACTGCGCAGCGCGTCCGCGGCGGCGTCCAACAGGCCCGGGTCGCCCAGTCGTTCGTACAGACGCAGGAAGAGGAGGGCGCCGCCGGTGGCGCCGTACAGGAGGCCGGCTCGGGTCGACGGGGGGCCGGTGCGGATCCGATCGGCGACCTGTTCGGCCCAGGCCAACGCCCGGTCGTGCAGGGCGTGTTCGCCGGTGGTGCGGGCGAGGTCGTCCAGCGCGAGGCCGAGTCCGGCCAGTCCGCTGTGCAGGTCCACGCCGAGGCCGTGCCGGTTCTGACCCAGGATCAGATCGACCAGGTCCAGGGCGCGATCGCGGTGACCCAGGCGCTCCATCATCCAGGCCACGCCGGACAGGCCGTCGTAGAAGCCGGGTGGGTTGCCGGCGGGCGGGTTCTTGGTCGCGCGCAGCAGCCATTCCTCGCCCGCCGGGTGGCGTTCGGCGCCGGTCTCGGCCAGCGCGTACAGCACGCCGGCGGCTCCGGAGCCGAGGCACGCCCCGCCGCCCGGGACGGCGAACTGGGCGATGTCGCCCGGGTAGCAGCGGTCCTCGCGGTCGGGGGTGGCGGACAGGGTGATCGCCCGGGCCATCGAGTCGCGGCTGCGCGGCCAGTCGGCGAGGGCTACGGGGAGGTAGCCGTCGGAGGGGGAGGCGGCCGGCGAACTGTCGGGGGTGGTGGTCCCCGCCCGGTTCGGCTCGGGGGTCGGGGCGTTCGCGCGGGCGTGTTCGGGCTTGGGGATGTCGGCGCGGGCGTGCTCGGGGGGCGTACCGGATTCCCGCTCGGGAGGCGTACCGGATTCGTGTTCGGACGCCGGGTCGTACCCGCGCAGGATCTCCTCGACCGCCGGGTCCAGCCAGCCGGCCGGGATCGGGAACTCCGCGAGCGCGACTTGGGCCAGGTGCCGGGCCTTGTTCCGGTCCACCGCGAACAGGCTGGTGAGCGGCAGGAACAGGGCGATCCGCAGGCAGGCGAGCGCGTAGCGGTCGATGTCGAAGCCGCGTCGGTCGGCGGGCGCCACGAATCCGGGGCTGGCGACCACCTGACGGCGCGTGTCGTCGTCGATGGCGGCGGTCTCGAAGTCGAGGAGTGTGACCGACTGTTCGTCCTCGGGGATCATGATGTTGAACAGATGCAGGTCGTTGAAGACCACGCCCCGCGCGTGGATCGCCTCGACGGCGTCGGCCACGAGGCCGTAGATCCGCATGGCCCACGCGGTGTAGTCGGCCAGGCGCTCCGGCGTGGGGTCCGTCTCGATCAGCGGGTGGCGGAGTGCGAAGAGGGTGTTCAAAGGGCGGCCGTCGACGAACTCCAGGACCAGAAACCGGTGATCGCCGAGGGTGAACCAGTCGCGCACCTCGGGCGTGCAGGCCAGTCCGCTCAGCCGGCGCAGCGCGTCGCGCTCGCGTTCGAGGCGGGTGACCGCGTCCGCGCCGTCGGCGCCCAGTCCGGCGTGCGGACGGGCCTCCTTGAGCACGACCTGCTCGTCGGTGCGCGGATCCCGGCCCAGGTAGACCCCGCCGCCGTTGGAGAAGTGCAGCGCGCGCTCGATCCGGTACGGGAGTTCGCCGACCGTGGTCGCGGCGCGCGCGGCCAGGTGGGGCTCCAGGAACGCGGGCAGGTCCAGCCACGGCGGTACCTGGAACGTCGGTTCGCGCCGATCCGGGACGAGCGTGCCGGTGTCGTCCTCGATCGCCGGACACAACTCGCCCCGCGCGTCGCGGCAGTTGCGCTCGGTGAAGCTGCCGTAGCGCAGGAACACCGGCCCCTCGCCCCAGCGCAGATCGCTCAGGATGTACGGCCCCGGCTCGCCGGCCAGACGGGCGGACAGTTCTTCCGCGACCACGCGACACTGCTCGTCGTCGGCGGGGTAGACGGTGACGAACTTGCCGCTGGCCGCGCGGTCGGTGTACTTGCCGTTGCGGTTGTGCAGCAGATACGGGCTCGGCATGCACTTGAACGCGATGCCGCGCGGGATGCAGTAGTCCCAGACGACGGTCAACACCCGCTCGGCGTTGGCGTGTACGGCGGAGATGTGGATCTTCCAGCCCTGCTCCGGCAGTTCGCACGGATCGGGCCGGAACGCGAGCCAGTCACCGGAGGGATTGCGCAGCCAGCCTTCGGGGAGTTCGCGACTCAGCGTGGCGTAGTGCGTGGCCAGGCCGGCGTCGTCCGCGCGGAGCCGATACGGCGCGTCGTAGAACAGCCGATCGGCGTCGCAGAAGACCGCGTATCCCTGATTCATCGCACTCCTATTCCGTCCGGAGGGCCGGGTGCCAACCGGAACACTGCCGGCGCCCCGAGACCGCCGAAAGTCGCATTCGTCATCAATGCGGAGTGAGGAATTCACGGGCGGGGGTGTGATGAATTAATGGACAAATCGGGCGATCTGCTGGATAGGTGGGGGTGATGTGCAAGCGGCTGGGCTGGGCGGCGCACGCGGGTCTCGGGCAGCTACCGGCGAGTAGGCGTCCGGGTGGGAGTGGGGGTGGGGTGGAATGCGGCGACGGTCGGGGTGGGGGCCGCGACGGTGGTGGCGGAACCGCGATGGTGACGGTGGGGATGCGGTGATGGTGCTGCGGTGCGGTGCGGTGCGGTGCGCTGTGGCGCTGTGGTTCGGCGGTTGGGCAGCCGGGGCGTTACCGCGAACCGGGGCATCGTCCGGGGCCGAGTCGAGTCCGCGGGGGCCTTCCCGGGTGGGTCGGGCGTTTGCGGCGGAGGTTGCGTCTTGGTCGGGCGGTGCCGGTGCGGGGCTGGTCGGAGTCGCCGGGTTGGTCGCCGCCGGCGTGCGGGGCTCCGGGACTTGGGGCTCGCGGCGCGACCCGAGCTTTGCTCGGCGGAAAACCGGCCGGCAGCGGCGCGGAGGGAGGGCGCTCGGGTCGGGTCCGCCGGCGAGCCTTCCCGGGCGGGCCGGGTGTTCCCGGCGTGCGTTGCGCTTGGGGTTGCGGCTGGTGTGGGGCGGGTCGGAGTCGCCGAGTGGGCCGCCGCCGGGGTAGGGGGCTCCATGACCCGAAATGACCCGAAGCCCGCGACGAGACGGGCGCGTTGGTCGGCGAAACCGGCCGGCGGCGGGGGCAGGGTGAAGGGTCGGGTCGGGTCCGCCGGGGTGTCTTCCCGGGTGGGTCGGGTGTTTTCGGGGTGCGTTGCGCTTGTGGTTGCGGTGGCTGGTGTGGGGATGGTCGGAGTCGCCCGGTGGGCCGCCGCCGGCGTGTGGGACTCCGGGGCTTGGGGCTGGTGGCGAGGCGGGTGTGTTGCTCGGCGGAATCCGGCCGGCGGTGGCGGGGAGGGTGGGTGGTGCGGTTGCCCCCGCCGGGGGCCCTTCCGGGTGGGTCGGGCGGTTGCGGCGGGGGGTGCGTCTTGGCTGGGTGGGGCCGGGTTTGGGTGGCCCGTGTGTGTGGGGCTTTTTGGGGTTGGAACGGGCCGCGTGGGGTGGCGGGTCAGTGGGTGGTGGGGGTGAATCTGACCGGGGTGCCCGGGGTTGCTTGGGCGGCGGCGGATAGGTGTTCCTCGGGGACGACGCCGATCACCGGGTAGCCGCCGGTGACCGGATGGTCGGCCAGGAACAGGACCGGGCGGCCGTCGGGCGGGACCTGTACCGCGCCCAGCACCATGCCCTCGCTGGGGAGTTCGTCGGTGCGTGCCCAGGTCAGGGCGGGGCCGTCGGTGCGTAGTCCGATTCGGTTGCTTGCCGAGGCCACGGTGTAGCGGGCGGCGCCGAGGGAGTTTCGGGCGGTGTCGGTGAACCAGTCCTGCCGGGGGCCGAGTACCAGGGGGAGTACCAGTTCGGTGGGCGGGCCCGATCGGCGGTGGACGTCCGCGCCCGGTGGGGTGGGCCCGGTGGGCTCGCCGAGTGGGAGCAGGTCGCCGTCGGCGAGTGGGGGCGGCCCGAGTCCCGACAGCAGGTCGGTGGATCGGCTGCCCAGGATCGGCTCGACCGCCACGCCGCCGGCGAGTGCCACGTACGTGCGCAGGCCGGCGGTGGCCGGGCCGACCTCGAGGACGGCGCCGGCCGGCACTCGGATCGCCGCACCCCACGCGACGGGGCGACCGGCGACGCGGACCGGGCAGGGTGCGCCGACCACCGCGGCCACGGTGGTTCGGCGCACCCGCACGGCGGTGCCCGTCAGAGTGGTCTCCAGGGTTGCCGCCTCGGGGGGATTGCCGACCAGGCGATTGGCGAGGCGGTGGGCCGGCTGATCGAGTGCGCCCGAGCGTGGCACTCCCAGGTGCGCGAAGCCGATTCGGCCCAGGTCCTGGACGGTGGTGAGCGCGCCGGCCCGAATCACCTCGACCGTGCGTGATGCGTCACCCACGTGGGTGACCCCAGGCCCCTCCGACCCCCGATCGCGCCGCGTCGCCTCACCCCGGGCCGCCTCCCGCCGGCGAGCCTCGCCCCGACCCGCCTCGCCCCGGCGCGGCTTGTCCCGCTCCGCCCGCCCGGCCTCGGCTCCGCCCACGCCGCCGCGTCCCGTGCTCACGGCCCCACCGCCACGAAGCGGACGCGGACACCGGGCACGAACAGGGCGGCCGGCTCACGGCCGGCGTCCCACAGGACCGCGTCGGTGCTGCCGACCAGTTGCCAGCCGCCGGGCGACGAGCGCGGATATACGCCCGCGTACTCCCCGGCGAAGCCCACCGAGCCGACCGGGACCGCGGTGCGCGGGGTCGCCCGGCGGGGCAGGTGATAGCGCTCGGGCAGGCCCGTCAGATAGCCGAAACCGGGCGCGAAGCCGCAGAACGCCACCCGGAAGGTGATCGCCCCGACGATCTCGGGGATGCGCTCGACCGGCTCGCGCCACAGTTCGGCGATCTCGGCCAGGTCCGGCCCGTCGTAGCGGACCGCGATCTCGATGTGCTCGCCCGCCTCCGGCGACAGCGGCGGGATGCGCCAGCCCGTGACGTCCGCGGCCAGGGCGGCGGGGTCCGCGAGCCCGTCGAGCAGGACGGTGCGGGCCGCCGGGACGATCTCCCGGACGGCCGGCAGCGTACCCGCCGCGCGCCGGCGCAGCAGTTCGGCGTGCAGTGCCTCGGCCCGGTCGGCCGTGTCCACCTCCAGGAGCAGTGCGTGTCGGCCCACCGGCAGGGTCCTCACGCGAACGGCTCCAGGGACACATCGGCGGCCAGCAGCGCGCGGCGGACCCGCAGCGCCGACTCGGCCGCGCCCGGGGTGTCGCCGTGCAGGCACAGCGACCGGGCCGAGACGGCGACCCGCTCTCCAGTGATGGCGACGACGGCGCCCTCACGCGCCATCGTCAACGAGCGGGCCACGACCCGGTCGCCGTCGTGAACGACGGCACCGGGTTCCGCGCGCGGCACCAGGGTGCCCCGCGCGGTGTATGCGCGGTCCGCGAACGCCTCGGGTACACAAGGCAGTTCGGCGGACTCGGCGGCTTCGAGCAGGCGCGAGCCGGGCAGTCCCAGGACCGGCAACGCGCCGCCGGCCAGGAGTACGCCGGCCACCACCGCGCCGGCCTGGTCGGCATCCCACACGGTGCGGTTGTACAGCGCCCCGTGCGGCTTGACATAGGACACGCGCGAACCGGCGGCGCGCGCGAACACCTCCAACGCGCCGATCTGGTACGCGACTTCGGCGGCCAGTTCGGCGGCGGGCACATCCATCGCCCGGCGCCCGAAGCCGGCCAGGTCGCGGTAGGAGACCTGCGCGCCGATCCGCACACCGCGCTCGGCGGCCAGCTCGCAGACCCGGCGCATGGTCACCGGATCCCCGGCATGGAAGCCGCACGCGACGTTGGCGCTGGTGACCACGGAGAGCAACGCCTCGTCGTCGGTGAGCTGCCACCGTCCGAAGCCCTCGCCGAGATCGGCGTTGAGGTCGATCACGACGGAGCCCGAGTCCGAGCCCGCACCCGTCGGGGCCGCGTCGGCGTTCACACTCATGCGCCGTCCATTCGCATAGCGGTGCAGATCATCTCGCACGCGTCGTCGAGATACCGGTCCAGAACCACCGCCGCGCCGTCGAAGTCGCCGCCCGCGAGCAGGTCCACGATCTCCCGGTTGCGCCGCAGAAACGGTTCGTGCAGCGCTCTCGCCGAGGGCATGGCCAAGAAGGCCAGGCGTAGTTCGGCGATCAGGCGGGTCATGTACTCGTCGAGCCGCGGACTGCCCGCGAGCGCCACCAGGGCCCGGTGGAAACGCAGGTCGGCGGTGCCCACCTCGGCCCAGTCGCCCACCTCGGCCGCCGCCTCGCCGCCCGCGACCGCGGCGTGCAGGGCCGCGATCCGCTCCGGCGCCGCCGTACAGACCGCCCGCAGGCCGGTGCCTTCGAGGGCGCGTCGGACCGCGTAGATGTCGGTGACGTCGTCGGGGTCGAGCATCCGGACGAAGACGCCCCGGTTCATCTCGTGCACCACCAGGCGATTGTCGACCAGCGTGCGAAACGCCTCGCGCAGCGTGTTGCGGGAGACGCCGAGGGCGGCGCCCAGGGCCTGTTCGGAGAGTCGGGTGCCGGGTGGCAGGGCGCCCTCGGCGATCCGATCCCGCAACACCTCCGCTACGCGCTGCGCGGTGCCGGCGCGACCGAGGAGGTCGCGGTCGGCGGCCAGACGGCTGAGTGTATCGTCGCCGGAAGTCCGGGCAAGGTCGACATCTTGGGTCATACGGTGGAGTCCCCCAGAGTGCGACGAGCGGTGCGGGAGGAGTACACCAATTTCCCGCGCCGTTCACAAGGTCTTGTGGGATTGTTCAACAATAGCCTAGCCTCCTCGGCACCTCCTCGTCCCCACTGTTCGAGGACCCGAGCGTGGAAGGCTGCGCAATGATTGTGCTCCTCGGCGTCCTACTGGTGATCGTAGGGTTCGCCACCCGACGCAACCCCCTGCTGGTGGTCGGTGTCTCCGGTGTGGCCACCGGCCTGCTGGGCGACCTGTCGCCGCGTGAAGTGCTGGCCGCCTTCGGCAACGGCTTCGCGTCCAGTCGCGGCGTGACGATCTTCGCCATCACCCTGCCCGTCATCGGGCTCCTGGAACGCAACGGCCTCCAGGAACAGGCCCGTACGCTGATCGCGCGCTTCGGCAAGTTGACCACCGGCCGCTTCCTCGTGCTCTACCTGGGACTGCGCCAAATCACCGCCGCCGTGGGTCTGGTCAGCCTGGGCGGCCCGGCCCAGACGGTGCGCCCGCTCGTGGTGCCGATGGCCGAGGGCGCCGCCGAGCGCAGCCACGGCCCGCTGCCCGAGAAGACGCGCGAGAAGATCCGCTCGCACTCGGCGGGCGCGGACAACGTCGGCCTGTTCTTCGGTGAGGACTGCTTCCTGGCGGTCGGTTCCATCCTGTTGATCACGGGCTTCGTGAACACCACCTACCACCAGCACATCGAGCCGCTGCACGTGGCGCTGTGGGCGATCCCCACCGCCGTCTTCGCGTTCCTCATCCACGGTGCCCGTCTGCTGCGCCTGGACCGTACGTTGGCCCGCGACTTCGCCGCGGCGCCGGCCGGTGCGGGTGCCGTCCCCGCCATGGCGTCCGCCGTCGACTCCGCCGCCGAGGGGAAGCTCAAGTGATCAAGGTCGAATGGTTCTTCTGGCTGGTCGGCGCCGTCTTCCTGGTGATGGCCGCGCAGATGCTGGTGGATCGCAGCAATCCCAAGCGCTTCGGCAGCGCCGCGTTCTGGGGCCTGCTCGGCGCGGGTTTCATCTACAGCACGCGGGTCGTGGAGAAGACCTCCCCGGCCGAACCGCTGGGCGTGGCCGTGCTGGTGATGGTCTGTCTGGCCGGCTTCGGCTTCACCGGCAAGGGCACCGTGCCCACCACCAGCGGTGAGCAGCGGGTCGCCATCGCGTCCCGGCTCGGCAGCCGCATCTTCATCCCGGCACTGACCATCCCGGTGGTGGCGATGGTGTGCGCGGTGTTCGTGAAAAAGTGGCACATCGGCACCGAACCGGTGCTGCAGAAGGGCAGCGAGACCATCCTCGGGCTCGGCGTCGGCGCGATCGTCGCGCTCGTCGTGGGCATGCTGGTGGTCCGCGAGAAGCGGATCAGCGTGCCCGTGCACGAGGGCCGGTCGATGCTGGAGGCGATGGGCTGGGCCCTGCTGCTGCCCCAACTGCTGGCCACGCTCGGCTCGATCTTCCAGGTGTCGGGCGTCGGCAAGCAGGTCGGCGTGATCACCTCGAAGGTGCTGCCGGACGGCAAGATCTACGTCGCGGTGATCGTGTACTGCCTGGGCATGTTCCTGTTCACGATGATCATGGGCAACGCCTTCGCCGCCTTCCCGGTGATGACCGCGGCGATCGGCTGGCCGGTGCTGGTGGTCGAGGGCGGCGGCGACCCGGCCGTGGTGCTCGCGCTCGGGATGCTCGCCGGCTTCTGCGGCACGCTGTGCACACCGATGGCGGCCAACTTCAACATCGTGCCCGCGGCGTTGCTCGGGCTCAAGGACCAATACGGGCCGATCAAGGCGCAGTTGCCGACGGCGGGTGCGTTGCTCGTGGTCAACATCGGCATCATGTCGGCCTTCGCGTTCTGACCTCGCGTTTCGAGGCTTCGGGTTCCGGCCTGGTGTTTCGTTCTCGCGTTTTGTTCTCGTGTTCCGATCGGGCGCTTTCGTCACCCGCTTTGCTCCGCCGCTTCAGGAGGCATCACCGATGACCCGCGTACTCCTCACCGGATTCGACACCTTCGCCGGCGAGGCGAGCAATCCCTCGTGGGAGGCGGTGCGACTGGTGGCGGCGGAGCCCGGGACTGCGACGGACCTGGAGGTGACGGCGGTCCGGTTGTCCTGTGTATATGGGACCGCGCTCGACGAACTGCGGTCCGCCGTGGCGCGGGTCGACCCGGATCTGGTGGTGTGCGTGGGCCAGGCCGGCGGCCGGCCGGACGTCACGGTGGAGCGGATCGCGATCAACGTCGACGACGCCCGCATCCCGGACAACGCCGGCCGGCAGCCGATCGACGTACCCATCGTCGAGACCGGGCCCGCCGCCTACTTCGCCGGCCTGCCGATCAAGGCGTGCGTCGCGGCGGCGCGTGCGGTGGGTGTACCGGCGTCGGTGTCCTCGACGGCGGGCACCTTCGTCTGCAACCACGTGTTCTACGGCCTGATGCACCTGATCGCCACCGAACGGCCCACCACCCGGGGCGGCTTCGTACATGTCCCCTTCGCCTCCGAGCAGGTGGCCGACCGCGCCGTCGCCTCGCTCCCGCTGCCCGCCATCGCCGACGCGCTGCGGGCGATCGTGACCACCGCCGCCACCCGTACCACCGACATCACCGCCCAGGGCGGAAGCACCCACTGAGGCTTCCGGCCCCGAGCCGTCGCGGCGTCATCCCGCACACGGGGGTGGGACGCCGTCGCGACGGCTCGGGCGGGCACGCTCGCGGGTCACCCGTTCGGGTAAGCGGGCGCGGAAATGTGTCTCCGGTTCGTCGGGGCCGTGTGGGCGGGGAAACCGGGAATCCCATGCTTACGGAGCGTGGCTGTTCGACTCTGTTTCGGGTGATTTCGGCGTGCGCGAGGGTATCCGCCCGGCTTACCTGGAAGTCGCGAGCACGGCTGTCCCAGCGGTAGGTCGCTATCGCGTCCGCGCTCGCCGGAGGTTCCATCATGCGTTCGATCCACAGGCTGCTCGGTCCGCCGCTGCTCGGCGCGAGTCTCGCCCTGGCCGCCCCGGCACTCGCCTACGCCGCACCCGCCTCGTCCCAGAGCAATCCGGCGGAGTGCGCGAAGGCGGTCGCCGCCGCCGCGAAGGCGCAACTGGCGTACGACGCGGCCGTCGCCGACTACGGCAAGGACACCGCCACGGCCGCCGGCCGGCCCGACAAGTCCCACCAGGACCAACTCGAACGTGCCAAGAACGAGATGACCACCACCGCCTCGAACGCCACCAAGCAGTGCCCGGAAGCCAAGGCCGCAGACGCCCCCAAGGGTGCGGATAGCAAGGCCGCCGACGGCAAGGCCGCCGACACCAAGGCCGCCGACACCAAGGCCGCCGACGGAAAGGGCGCGGACGGCAAGGGCGCGGACGGCAAGCCCGAGTCGGCGCACGGCAACGCCCCCGGCCACGAGGAGGCCCACGCCGCAGCCCCCTCGGGCAGCATGCACACCGGCGCGGGCGGTACGTCCGACGGATCCGGCGACACCGACACCAACGCCGACGTCGCCCTCGGCGCAGGCCTGTTCGCCGCCGGCGCGGGCCTGATCGTGCTGCACCGCCGCCGCAACGCGGGCAACCCCTGACCCCCACGCACCAGGTGCCCGCGCCGCCCGACCCACATCGGCGACGCGGGCACTCGGACGGCCGTACAGCGGCGGGCGGGGGCGCGACCGGGCGACGGCGCGGCACGTATTCGTGCCATCGATGGTGTTTCGCACGCTTGCCGCCGAGGGCCCGCGCCACCGGCGATGTCTTGCCCATTCGACTCGGCGGGCGTGCGCCGCGCCCCGTCGACCGTGTGCCGCTTCCTCGCGTCAGTGAGGTCGGCGCCACCACCGGCCGCGTGTGACGTCGTGTATCACCAGCAGCCCCGGGTCGATGTCGACCCACCTCGATCGCAGTGGCGGGAGGTTCGGTGGAGTCGGAGGCCGTTGCCGAGGAGCCTGTGGCGAAGCGGGGGATCGGGCCGGTCGGGGCGGGGGTGGTGGCGATATGTCTGGGGGTCGCGCTGCTCGTCAACGGCACCGGGACTCCGGGGCCGCCGCCGCAGCCCGGTGTCGCGGACGTGTACCCGGACGAGGCCCGACCCGCGCTGCGAGATCCGCCGCCGCTCGCCCCGCTGCCCGCCGCTCCGCCGACCCGCGTGCGGATCCCGGCCATCGGCGTGGACGCCCCGCTGACCGGCCTGGACCTGGAGACCGGCGGCAGGCTCGCGGCACCGCCGACCGACGAGCCCAACCTCGCGGGCTGGTATCGAAAGGGCACGCCGCCCGGCTCCGGCGGCACCGCGATCGTGGCCGGACACGTGGACACCGACCAGGGTCCGGCCGTCTTCTACCACCTCGGGGCGCTGCATCGCGGCAACACGGTCGAGGTCGATCGCGCCGACGGCGGCACCGCGGTCTTCACGATCGACGCGATCGAGGTCTACCGCGCCGAGCACTTCCCCGACCGACGGGTCTACGGCGCCACCAAGACAGCGGAACTCCGCCTGATCACCTGCGGCGGCGGCTTCGACCAAACCACGCGGCGCTACATGGGCAACGTAGTCGCCTTCGCCCACCTCACCAGCCACCACACATAACCCCCGACGGGAGGAGACCACACCGGCCGACGGAGCGCCGCCCGGTGCTCACTCGCGGCGGTGACCTTCGGCCCGGCCGCGCTTGAGGACGAGTTGGCGGCACGTTGGTGGGCAACGGCTGGGGTCCGCTTTGGGGACGATCACCTTCGGCCCGGCCGCGCTTGAGATCCGGCGGGCCGCAGGTGGGTGGGCGACGGCTGTGGGTTCGTTCGTAGTGTGAGTGCCATCGGTGCGGCCGGCGTTCGAGGCCGATCGGTTGTCGGGTGGCGTATGGGCGTTCGAGTCCAATTGGACCGACCGATTCCACGGCGCCCCGACGGCGGGTGGGCCGTCGGGGCGTTGTGGTGCTGGATCGTGCGGGTGCGGGAGGTCAGTGGGCCGCCGCTGCGCAGGCGGGGGCGGGCCCGGCCGACGCCGGTTGGGCTTCGCCGCCTTCCGGGCTCGCGGCCTCGGCGGCGACTGCCCCGGCGTCCACGGCCCCCATGCCCTTGCCCTGCGCGTCCACGATGCCGCCCGCCCCCGTCGCCTTCGGCCCCTGGGCGCTTGCCCTCGTTGTCGGCCCTCGCGCTCGCGGCCACGGTGCCGACCGCCCCTGCGGTCACGCTCCCCTCGCTCTGGGCGCCTTCGGCCACGGTGCCCATTGCGCTGGCGGTCACAGCCCCCATGCCTTGGGCCGCAGAGCCCATGGCCTTGACGCTTTCGGCCACAGCGCCCATGGCTTTCACACTTTCGCCCACGGCGCCCACGGTCCCCCGTGACCGCTGCTCCCTCGCCCTCGCTTTCGGCCTCCGCCTCCGGAGAGACGAGGGGGCATGGCAGTCGACGAAAAGCCGATCGAATCCGTATGGACGCGGCCGCGTCGCCAATGCGAGCAGCTGAGCCGGGAGTAGATCGTGGTCGAGGCGGTGTGGCTGCTCGTACCGAGGGGCTGGAGGCGCTGAGCATGCGGCGCCTGGGTACCCGCTTGGGCGCGGGGGCCACCTCGCTGTACCGGGCGCGTGGCCAACAAGGACGAGCTGAGCGAGCTGGTCGTCGACGAGGTCTACGGCGAGTTGACCGTGCCGGATCCGGGCGATCCGGCGAACCGGCGTGCCGCGAAAGGGAGTTGCGCGTACAGCGTGCGCGCGATGATCTCGCCCGCAGCGGTCGGACCGAACAGGAATCGATGGAGGGCCTGTAACCCAGCGCCGAGGAGGCGATGCGCGACCACCCCCGGGTCCGGGAGCGCCAGTCGGCGACGCGCGGCAGGGATCCCGGGCAACTGCGTGAGGCGAACTTCGACTACGGCCTCCGGCGCATGCCGGACGGCCTGGCGCTCCGCCTCGAACATCTCGCAACCGGCTGATGCACAAGGGAGTTCGCGGCGGCCGGTGAACCCGCAGCGCCGGATTTCGGGCCCGTCGGGGCGGGTGCCGGAGCCGCCGGTGGGTGGCGGACGGGGGTCGGGTTCCGGCGGCTATCCTGGCCGCTCCGGCCTCCGGTCGAGCGGGCCGGGAATCGTACTCCTGGTCGCTCGGCCGGTCTGGGGAACGCCTTGTCGTCGTTACCGTCGTCGGCGGACATCAAGTCCGAGCAGATCGCCGCGGAGATCCGCGACGCGATCCGGCTCGGCACACTCCAACGCGGGACGTTGTACTCCGCGCGGGAGTTGGGTGAGCGGTTCGGTGCCTCCCGGACGCCGGTACGGGAGGCCCTGCTCAAACTGGCGGACCTGGGACTGGTCCGGATCGAACGCAACCGCGGCGCGCGCGTGCTCGGCCCGGACGGGCGCGGCGTGGTCGAACTGTGCAGCCTGCGCGTGTTGTTGGAGCCGCCGGCGTGCCGCAGCGCCGCGGCGGTGATGACCACCCGCGACGACGAGGAACTGGCCGCCCAACTGGCGATCATGGCCGCGCACCCCGACGCCGGCCCCGAGTATTTCGCCGCCGACGAGAAGCTGCACGACGTGATCCTGCGGGCCGGCGGAAACCGGCGACTGGCCAAGTTCGTCGGCGAGTTGCGCCAGACGCTGGCGCTGGACGGGCGGCTCAGCGTACCCAGGTACCAGTCGGTGGACACCGCCCTCCGGGAGCACGCCGACATTGTCGAGGCGCTGCGCCGGCGCGACGGGGTGGCCGCGGAGCGCGCGATGCGCGAACACGTGGTGCGCTCGGGGGAGTTGCTGGTGGCCAATACCGGCGAGGACAGCTGGGGCCTGGTCGCGGAGTGGCGCCGCTGGGTGGGAATCGCGGGGACGATGGGCGAGCGCCCGCTGTCCTGACCGGGGGTGTGCCCCCGGCTCGGTCTTCGTCGACCGCATCTCCGCATCCGATCCGCGCCTGCCGGTCGGCGGGGTCGACGCCCTGACAAGGGACGTCGACCCCGCCGCCGCCCCCGGGTCAGTCCCCCCAGTGCGAGCTCTTGACGTCGACGAAGATCGGGTTGCTGTAGAACCAGATGTCGCGCCACGGGTCGCCGTCGTTGTTCGGGTGCTGGATCGGGCCCGCCGGGTCGACGCCCGCGCCGAACGGGCCGACGCCGTGCCGGTTGCCGTCGCTGCCCCGGAGCCGGACGTAGTACGGCTTGTTCCGGCGCGGCAGTTGCACCTTCAGGGTGTAGGTGCCGGTACGGCCGGCCACGTCGATGCGCTTGGTCACCCGGGCGTCGGGGGCCTGCCAGGCGTCGGCGTCGCGGGACTTGCCGGTGACCGTGCCGGTGATCACGTCGACGTGGGCCAGGGTCGGCACCACGCCGTGATAGTTGGGCCGGCTGGCGGTGGTGATCCGGATGTAGAGCGTGGCGCCCCGGTTCGCCGCCAGCGGCAACCGGCCGCCCAGGGTGACCGGTTCGCTGCGGCCGTTGTCCGCGACCATCCACACGTCGAGGCCGTCGAGCAGCTGGCCGTGGTCGACCCATACGCGCCCGGCGCGCAGGCCGTTCATCACGTCGCGGTAGCCGAACCGCTCCACGCCCACGTGGGTGCGGCTGAACTGCCCCGGCCAGAAGTCGCTGCCGGGCTGCGGGACACCGGTGTCCTTGGGCAGCGGCTTCGAGCCGAGGTCGTCGAAGCCCTTGCCGGGCGGGTAGTCGCCGTCGGCGTAGGTGTCGAACATGGTGCGGTGGTTGTCCGAGTTCGAGGTGACCGACCACAGCCGGCCCTCGGACAGCAGCGCGTCCCACATGCCGCCGACCGTCGCGGTCATCCAGTCGAAGCCGCCGAACGTGCGGTAGCTCTCGATCGGGTAGCGCGGCCAGCTCTGCGGCGACGGCGCGTTCTGGTATTCGCCGCGCTGGAAGGTGCCCGGACCCGACTGGCCCTCGCGATACTTCACCCACGCCGGGTCGGCGTTGGCCTGTGAGCCGGGCGCGCCCTCGAAGCCGAGGAAGATCGACGGGTCGGCGTCGTGCCAGGCGCGCAGCTCGTGCGGGGAGACGATGCCGAGCCGGCTGGGGTGGTTGGCCAGCACCAGGACGTCTTCGACGAAGCCCTCGCGGCGGCGCTGTCCGAGCCAGCGGATCGCCTCCACCGCCTTGGCCTCGTTGGCGGGGGTCTTGGGGTCGCCCACCGCGCCCACGTCGAACTTGTTCAGCTTGGCGTCGAAGGTCAGCTCGAACTGGCGCAGCAGCTCCACCTCGTTGCGGCCCGGCGCGACCATGATGGTGGCGTGCTCGGCGGCGGGGACGTACCACTCCAGGCCCTGGAAGATCAGCACCCGCGGGTTTTCCTGACGGGCCTTGAGGATCTCCGCGTGCTCGCGCTCCGCGCCGCCGGCGTTGGCGTGGCCGAAGTTGGCGTGCTCGGTGTAGACGATCCAGTCCAGGCCGAACTGCCGCCCCTGCGCCGCCGACTGGGCGAAGCCGTACTTGGCGTCGTGGCTGTAGACGGTGTGCACGTGGTGGTCGCCCACGAGGTAGACGTACTTGCTCGGCGGGCCGTCCTGGCCCGGGCGCGAACTCGCCTGGACCGCGTCGTCGGACTCGGCCGCCGCCGCCACGCCCGCGCCGGTCATACCGAGCGCCGAGGCACCCAGGAATCCGGCCCCGAACAGCCCGGCTCGACCGATCAGTCCTCGGCGCGACACCCCCTGCGCGTCGAGTCGGTCCTCGGCCACCTCCGGGTCGGCCCACTCGGGCAGCTGCGGTAGGGGCCGATCGGCCGGAAGCGAGTGGTCCTCGGTCGCCATGTGGGTTCCTTGCGCTCGGGGGAGGGGCGAATACCGGCCAGACGCTATGAGGCAAAGGTGGCGCGCGGGCGAAGCGCAGACCTTGATCACATGACGGGCGGGATGATCTTTTGGGGCGCGCGGGAGCGGAGGAGCCATTCGACCACGATCAGGTTGGGCACCCAGCACAGAAAGGGAACGAACGTGTACGCACGGTCGAAGTCGCCCGTCAGCGACACCAGCAGGATCAGCCACAGGCGCAGCGTCACCGCCGCGTAGGTGAATGCGAAGGCCCGGTGCATCCAGCGGCGATGCCGGGCCGGATCGCCGCGCCGGATCGCCCACAACCCCAAGCCGGCACAGCCCACCCACAACACCGCGAGCATGCCGAAGCCGGCGGTGCCCACCGCGCCCGCGTGGTTCATCGGCGCGAGCACCAGGCCGGCGACCCCGCCCACGGCGATGCACAGCAGGACCAGCCGGCCGCAGGCCCGGTGCAGGCGGGGCGCGCGCAGCCGTATTCGGCTCGCGAGCTGGGCGGGGGACAGCAGCAGGGCGAGGCCGGCGGCCACGATGTGCGTGTAGAAGAAGGCCTGCTGCCACTTCGGCCGGTACGCGTAGTTGCCCGCTATGTCGGCGTCGTCGCGGGCGAGGGCGACCAGGGACTCGGTCAGGTAGGGCAGCGGGGCGAACACGGCGATCGCCAGGGCGCTCAACGCGAGCCACCACACGCCCACGGTGCGGCGTCGGGTGGGGTGGGGGCGGCGCGCGGGGGTGGTGGTCGTGGTCATGTCGGGGCGTCCTTTCGCGGCATGTCACCACGCTAGGAAGCGGAGGGGTTCGCGCTCGCCCCCCTGGAACGGGGAATCCCCTCCCTCGTGCGAGGGAGATCGTTCTCCGCCGTGCGGGGGTGGACCGGGGTGGGGCGGGCCGGTGCAGGATGGGGCATGCGCACTTCCGACGTTTGGCTCACGTCGGCGTTCGTGGCGGGCGCGGTCGCGGTGACCGTGCTCGCCCCCGCCGACCCGCCCTACCGGGGGCTGGACGCGGTCGGTCTGAGCCTCGCGGTCGGGTCCACGCTGTGTCTGTTCCCGCGCCGGGTCGCGCCGGTGGGGGTGGTGGTCGCCACGTCGTTGCTCGTGGTGGTCAACGCGGCGGCCGGCTATTCCACCACGGTCACCCAGTGGCCGGTGTGGATCTCGCTGTTCACCCTGTTCTCGCTGCGCGGGACCACCGCCCGGGTGACGGGCGTGGCCGTGATGCTCGCCGCGGTGGGCGGTTACTTCGTGGTCGACCGGGCGCCGATCGGGCCCACCGACGTGTTCAACGTGACGGTGTGCTTTTTGGTGGCGATGGTCGCGGGCGACGCCGCGCGCAGCCGGCGGGCCGCGGCGGTCGCCGAGCACGCCCGGGTCCGGGCCGAGGAGCGCACCGAGCTGGCCCGCGAACTGCACGACTCGATCGGGCACGCCGTCAACGTGATGGTGATGCAGGCCGGGGTCGGGCGCCGGGTGTTCGCCGACGACCCGACCTTCGCCCGGGAGGCGCTGGGCAACATCGAGAGCGTCGGGCGCGACGCGCTGGGGGAGCTGGACCGGCTGGTCCGGGTGATGCACGCCGACCGGCCGACCACCGACCTGTCCGCGCTGGTCGACCGGGTCCGGGCCGCGGGCCGCGAACTGCGGCTGACCACGGAGGAGATACAGGTGGGCGCCACGGTCGCGCAGGCGCTGCACCGGATCGTCCAGGAGGCGCTGACCAACGCCCTGCGGCACACCGACAGCGGCCGGATCGACGTCGAACTGGCCCAGGTCGACGACACCGTGGTGCTCGAAGTGGTCAACGAGGGCCGCCAGTTGCGGGTGGGCCGGCCCGGGCGCGGGCTGGTCAACATGCGCGAGCGGGCCCGGTCGGTCGGCGGAGAGGTGGAGGCCGGCCCGGTGCCGGCGGGCTTTCGGGTACGGGCGACGCTGCCGGCGCAGGTGCGTCCGTGATCCGGGTGCTGCTGGCCGACGACGACGCGCTGGTCCGGAGCGGATTGAAGGCGCTGCTGCGGGCCGAGCCCGGGATCACCGTGGTGGGGGAGGCGGCCGACGGCGCCGAGGCGGTGCGGGCCGCGCTGGAACATCGGCCCGACGTGGTGGTGATGGACATCCGGATGCCGGTCCGCGACGGCGTCTCCGCCACCCGGGACCTGATGGCCGTGCCGGATCGGCCGCGCGTCCTGGTGCTCACCACGTTCGACCTGGACGAGGTGGTCGACGACGCGATCGCGGCCGGCGCCGACGGCTTCCTGCTCAAGCGGGCCACGCCGGAGGAACTGATCGCCGGGATCCACGCGGTCGCGGCCGGCGACGCGGTGGTCTCACCGGCGGTCGCCCGCCGCCTCTTCGCCTCGCACGCCGCGCGCATCGGCCCCGACCACATGCGCGCGGGCCGCCTCACCGACCGCGAGGCCGACGTACTGCGCGCGATGGCCCGCGGCCAGTCCAACACCGAAATCGCCCGCACACTGCACCTGTCGGTGGAAACAGTGAAAACCCACGTCAAACACATCCTCGCCAAACTCGACGTCCGCGATCGAACCCAAGCCGTCGTCTGGTCCTACCGCACAGGCTTCGCCTACCGAAGCGACCCACCACCCGGGGCCTGAACGACACGGGCGGCGGGGGGTGGGGGCGGGAGCGGGAGCGGGTGGGTCCGCGAGGCTGGGTGATTTGGGGTCGGTCGGCGTCGCGGGGTGGGCTGCCGCCGCCGGCGTCCGGGGCTTCGAGCCACAGGGCTTTTGGCGATGCGGGTGTGCCCCTTGGCGAAATCCGGCCGGTAGCGGCGGGGGCGGGTGGGTGGTCGGGTCGTGTCCTCCGGCCGGCCTTTCCGGGGTGGGTCGGGCGTTCCCGGCGGGCGCTGCGCTTTGGGCTGCGGGGTGGCTGGTCCGGGGCTGGTCAGAGTCGATGGTGGGCCGCCGCCGGCGTGCGGGGCTCCAAGACCGCAAGCTCCCGACGAGGCGGGTGTATTGCTTACCGAAATCCGGCCAGCAGTGGGAGCAGGGGGCGCGCTCGGGTCGAGCCCTCCGGCCGACCTTCCCGAGAGAGCCGGGCGTTCCCGGCCGGCGTTGCGCTTTGGGCTGCGGGGTGGCTGGTCCGGGGCTGGTCAGAGTCGGTGGTGGGCCGCCGCCAGCGTGCGGGGCTTCAAGACCGCAAGCTCCCGACGAGACGAGCGCGTTGGTCACCGAAAACCGACCGGCAGCGGCGGGGGTGGGGTGGGTGGTCGGGTCGAGTCTCCGGCCGACCTTCCCGAGTGGGCCGGTCGCTCCAGGCCGGCGCTGCGCTTTGGGCTGCGGGATGGCCGGTCCGGGGCTGATCAGAGTCGATGGTGAGCCGCCGCCAGCGTGCGGGGCTCCAAGATCCGAAGCCCCCGACGAGACGAGCGCGTTGGTCACCGAAAACCGACCGGCAGCGGCGGAGCGGGTGAATGGTCAGGTTGAGTCTGCCAGGGGCCTTCGCGGGTGGGTTGGGGTGTCTCGGGGGCGTTTGGGGCGGGGTTGGGGTTCGGAACCGGATCTCGGTGGGTGGTTGTGGGCTTCGAGCTTCGGTGACCTGCGGTTTTGTGGGGTCGGGGTGGAACGTCGGGTAGCGAGTGCCGGTTTCGTGTGCTTCGACCCTCTCGATGCCGGTGTGGAGGCCGAAACCGCACAGTCGTAGCCGACTTCAGGCGCTGCGACCTCACAGAGGCCGTCGAAGAGACCGAAAGTGCCCAGTGGGAGCCGAAGCCGGATCCCGAGGCACTCGAAACGGTCTCCGCCTACGCTGACCTGCGGTTTTCCTTCGAAATGAGCCTTCGGCACCCCACGCAATCCGGGTTCGTGAACCTTCGTCACCCACATGCCACCGCTGGCCGGGAACGCCCGACCCAGTCGGGAAGGCCAGCCGGAGGACTTGACCCGAGCGCACTCCCCGCCCCCGCTGCCGGTCGGTTTTCGGTGAGCAATGCGCTCGTCTCGTCGGGAGCCCTGGGTCTTGGAGCCCCGCACGCTGGCGGCGGCTCACCATCGACTCTGACCGGTCCCGGACCGGCCATCCCGCAGCCCAAAGCGCAGCGCCGGCCTGGAGCGACCGGCCCTCTTGGGAAGGTCGGCCGGAGGACTCGACCCGACCACCCACCCCGCCCCCACTGCCGGTCGGTTTTCGATGAGCAACGCATCCGTCTCGTCGGGAGCCCCGGGTCTTGGAGCCCCGCACGCTGGCGGCGGCCCACCATCGACTCTGACCGGCCCCGGACCGGCCACCCCGTAACCCAAAGCGCAGCGCCGGCCGGGAACGCCCGACCCATTCAAGAAGGCCAGCCGGAGGACTCGACTCGAGCGCCCCCTGCTCCCGCTGCTGGCCGGTTTTCGATGACCAACGCGCTCGTCTCGTCGGGGGCTTCGGGCGTCGGAGCCCCGCACGCTGGCGGCGACCCACCATCGACTCTGATCAGCCCCGGACCGGCCACCCCGTAACCCAAAGCGCAGCGCCGGCCGGGAACGCCCGGCCCAGTCGGGAAGGTCGGCCGGAGGACTTGACCGGAGCACGCTCCCCGCCCTCACTGCCGGCCGGTTTTCGGTGAGCAATGCACCCGCCTCGTCGGGGGCTTCGGGTCTTGGAGTCCCGCACGCCGGCGGCGGCCCACCATCGACTCAGACCGGCCCCGGACCGGCCACCCCGCAGCCCAAAGCGCAGCGCCGGCCGGGAACGCCCGGCCCAGTCGGGAAGGTCGGCCGGAGGAGACGACCCGACCACCCACCCCGCCCCCACTGCCGGCCGGGTTTCGGTGAGCAATGCGCTCGTCTCGTCGGGGCTTCGGGTCTTGGAGCCCCGCACGCTGGCGGCGGCTCACCATCGACTCTGACCGGCCCGGACCGGCCACTCCGCAGCCCAAAGCGCAGCGCGGGCCTGGAGCGCCCGGCCCTCTCGGGAGGGTCGGCCGGAGACTCGACCGGACCACCCACCCCACCCCCGCCGCCGCTGGTCGGTTTTCGCCGAGCAACGCACCCGTCTCGTCGGGAGCCCCGGGTCTTGGAGCCCCGCACGCCGGCGGCGGCCCACCATCGACTCAGACCAGCCCCGGACCGGCCACCCCGCAGCCCAAAGCGCGACGTGTGCCGGGAGCGCCCGGCCCAGTCGGGAAGGTCGGCCGGAGACTCGACCCGACCACCCACCCCACCCCCGCCGCTGCCGGTCGGTTTTCGCCGAGCAACGCACCCGTCTCGTCGGGAGCCCCGGGTCTTGGAGCCCCGCACGCCGGCGGCGGCCCATCACCGCCCTGACCAGCCCCGCACCGGCCGCCCGCAGCGCATGCCGGCCCGCACCGGCCGCCCGCAGCGCATGCCGGAGCGTCCCGATCCCCCGGGAGCGTCCCCTGCGCCGGTGGTGACCCACCCCCGGGCAGCGCCCCGCCCGCCATCCGGGGCGGGGTCCCGGGGCGGGGTCCCGGGTCCCGGGTGGCGGGCGGGGGTGGGGCTTTCTCCTTCGTTACCGGCCTTCGGTCGGTGGCTTTGGGGCGTTGGTCAGGCCGCGGTTGTTCCCGTGGGGATTTCGGGGGTCAGGTGGGGTGGGACCCTTGTGTAGGAGTGGAATTCCATTGTGTAGCTTGCTCGGCCGGACGTGCGGCTGCGTAGGTCGCCTACGTAGCCGAACATTTCGGCGAGTGGGACCAGTGCGGTGATCACCTTTGCGCCGGAGCGGTCGGTCAGGGCCTCGACCTGGCCGCGTCTGGCGTTGAGGTTGCCGATGACATCGCCCAAGTGGTCCTCGGGTGTGGTCACCTCCACCGCCATCACCGGTTCGAGCAGGGTTGGGCGGGCCAGGCGGGCGGCCTCCTTGAAGGCCAGTGAGCCGGCGATGCGGAAGGCCGTTTCGGATGAGTCGATCTCGTGGAACGCGCCGTCGAGCAGGGTTACCCGCAGGCCGGTGAGCGGGTAGCCCGCGAGGACCCCGAGTTCCATCGCCGCCTGGCAGCCCGCGTCCACCGAGGGAATGAACTCCTTCGGGACGCGGCCGCCGACGACCTTGTCGACGAACTCGTAGCCGTCTCCCTCCAATGGTTCGATGGCGATGCGGACCTTGGCGAACTGGCCCTTGCCGCCGTTTTGTTTGCGGTACGTGTAGTCGTGTCCGGGCACCGGCGCGCTCACCGTTTCGCGGTAGGCGACTCGCGGTCGGCCCACCGAGGCGGCCACGTCGAACTCCAGTCGCATACGGTCGACCAGCACCTCCAGGTGCAGTTCGCCCATGCCGGAGACGATGGTCTGCCCGCTCTCCCGGTCGGTCTTGACCCGGAAGGACGGGTCCTCCTCGGCCAGTCGTTGGATCGCGACGCCCAGCCGCTCCTGGTCGGCCCGGGACGCGGGTTCGATGGCCACCTCGATCACCGGGACCGGGAAGTCCATCGATTCCAGCACCACCGGGTTCGCCGGATCGCACAGGGTTTCGCCGGTGGTGGTCCGGCGCAGCCCCATCACCGCGACGATGTCGCCCGCGCCCACGGCGGCGATCTCCTCTCGTTTGTCGGCGTGCATGCGGTAGATCTTGCCCACACGTTCGGTGCGGCCCTTGATCGAGTTCTGTACCTGGTCGCCGGCGGTCAGGCTGCCGGAGTACAGCCGCAGGAACGTCAGCCTGCCCAGATGCGGATCACTCGCGATCTTGAACGCCAGCGCCGCGAGCGGCTGTTCGGTCGACGGCGTGCGTACGACGGCCGTCTCCGGCGCGCCGACCGCGTGGCCCTGGATCGCCCCCACGTCCAGGGGCGACGGCAGGTAGCGCGCCACGGCGTCGAGCAGCGGCTGAACCCCCTTGTTCCGGAAGGCGGTTCCGCACAGGACGGGGGTGACGGTGGGACCGTCGCCGCGACCGGAGGCGATGGTGATCCGCCGGATCGCGGCGTGCAGTTGTGCCTCGGTGGGTTCGGTGCCTGCCAGGTACGCCTCCATCATCGCGTCGTCGTGCTCGGCGACCGTCTCGAGGAGCCGTTCGCGCCATCTGCGGGCGTCCGCGAGGTACGCGGCCGGGATGTCGACGTCGTCGTACGCCTCGCCGAGTCCGGTGTCCGCGGACCAGATCAGGGCGCGCATCCGGACCAGGTCGACCACCCCGCGAAAGTCCGCCTCGGCGCCGATCGGCACCTGCACGACCATGGCCACCGCGCCCAGTCGTTCGCTGATCATCTCGACGCAGCGATGGAACTCGGCGCCGGTGCGGTCGAGTTTGTTGACGAAGCAGATTCGGGGTACGCGGTAGCGGTCGGCCTGGCGCCACACCGTCTCGGACTGCGGCTCGACGCCCGCGACGCCGTCGAACACGGTGACCGCGCCGTCGAGTACGCGCAGGCAACGTTCGACCTCGATGGTGAAGTCGACGTGTCCCGGCGTGTCGATGAGGTTGATCCGGTGTGCGACGCCGTCGAGCGTCCAGTCGCAGGAGATCGCGGCGGAGGTGATGGTGATGCCGCGATCGCGCTCCTGGGGCATCCAGTCGGTGGTCGTCGCGCCGTCGTGTACCTCGCCGATCTTGTACGAGACGCCCGTGTAGAACAGGATCCGCTCGGTGGTGGTGGTCTTGCCCGCGTCGATGTGGGCCATGATCCCGATGTTGCGGACGGTGGCGAGGTCGAGGTGGCGTGCGGTTCTGGTCATGACGGCCTGAAGCCCTCTCTCATATCTCATACGAAGGGGTGGGACGGGTGGTGCCGAATCCGGGCAGCACACGGCGATCCGTCGACTCCGTACGGGTGTTCGCACACCACGCGCGGGGCAGCGGAGAGCACCGGTGGGCACACCGGGGATGGATGGCGAACGGCCGCCGGGGCCGGTCGAGTTGCGACCGGGCACACCCCATCGACCCATGGGCGCAGCGCGCGCGGGGTTCGACGACACCGGGCAGGCCGAAGGAGGGCGGCATGGCGGTACGCCGAACCGGTGCGGCGCGAGGGCGCGGCATCGGCGGATCGGTGGGGATCGGCGTGTGACGGGCGGAGCCGAAACGGATCGGACTCGGCGCGCGGCGGCGGCCTTTGGGTCGGCTCGGGGCGGCGGTGATACGGCCGCGCGTCGGCGGGTGGGCCGACGGTCGCCGGCCAACCTACTACCTACGGCCGGGACCGTTTCCGGTCACGACACAAACGACGCGACGACACGACGACGCAACCACCTACAACCAGCGCAACAGCGCAACAGCGCGAAGGTGCAGCCATACGATGACGCGACAACGCAACGACTCGTCAACGCGCCAACACGACCACGCGCTACGGCGCAGAACGCGGCTCAGCCGCGAGGCGACCCGGAGCGATCGGGCCAACGGCCCTTCCACGGCTCCCGGTTCGACGTCGGATGGGCGCTCCGCGGTCGGGTGCCGAACGCGTGGCGTCGCGCACCGATTCGCTTGAACGTGACATCCATGCGCCCACCGTAGATCACGAACTCGCTCGCGGTCACCCGGATTTTTGGCGCCCGGTTCAGACCAGGTCGCGCATCCGCCGGATCGGGCTCGCGCCCAATACGATCGGGGTCAGCAGCGCGACACCGAACATCGTGCCCAGCGCGCCCCGGTTGCCCAGCCACGTGGCGGCCAGCCCCGCGGTCAGCGCCCCGAACGGGATCGCGCCCCAGGACACGAAGCGGACGGTGGCCATCACCTGAGGCAGCAACTCCGACGGCGTCACGGTCTGCCGGTGGGTGCGGGTGATGATGCTCATCATCACGACGGCGGTGCCGAACGCGGCGTTGGCCGCGGCGAAGACGAGCAGCCCGAGCCCGGCGCCTGCGAACGGTATGCAGCCGACCGCGACGGGCGTCAGCAGCCCGGCCCCGATCAGCGTCCGGGCGCCGCCGAAGCGGGCGACCAGGCGCGTGGCCAGCGCGGCGCCGATCAGGCTGCCGACACCCTCGGTCGCGATCAGAACGCCCACCAGCGCGGTCGGCGCGTGCAACGTGCGCACGAGCAGGGCCGGGACGAGCGCCATCAACGCCCCGCAGACGAAGTTCACGGCCGTCACCGCCGTGACGCACGGCCCGATCGCCGGATGCCGGCGCACGTAGCGCAGGCCCTCGGCCATCCGCGCCCGCAACGAGGGGCCACCGTCCGAGGGCGCCTGCCGGGCCGGGCGGGGCAACGTGCGCAGCAGCACCGCGGAGAGCAGGTAGCTGACCGCGTCCACCAGCAACCCGCTCGCCGCGCCGCACAGTTGCACCAGCACACCGGCCAGCGACGGGCCGCCGAGCTGGGTGGCGGCGACCGAGCCGGAGGTGAGGCTGTTGCGGGACGTCAGCTCCTCCTTGCTCACGATCGACGGCAGCAGCGTCGAGTTGCCCACGTCGAACACCACGCTCGCCAGGCCGACCACGAACGCGACCACCACCAACTGCCACAGGACCAGTACGTCCAGCGCCCAGGCGATCGGGACGGAGGCGATCGCGACCGCGCGCACCACGTCCATCGCTACCTGGGTCCCGCGCAGCGGGAGGCGCTGCACGATCACCCCGGCGGGCAACCCGATCAGGATCCAGGCGGTGTACTGCGCGGCGGTGATCAAACCGACCTGAAGACTCGTCGCGTGCAGGCCGCGAAGCGCGATCAGCGGCAGGGCGACGGCGGTGATCGCGTCCCCCGTGTGACTGATCGTCAGCGCGGCCCAGTAGCGCCGGAACGCACCACCCCCACCGACCGCACCACCCCCACCGACCGGCCCGCTCTCGCGATCCGACCCGCCCGGCGCCACACCGCTCACCGCGCCCGCCCCGCCGCCCGACCCCGCCAACCCCGTCGCATCCACTTCGCCTGACATCCGCACCCCCGTTCCCCGCAGCCACCAAGTGAGTAACCAATGGAAACTCACTATAGTGAGCGCAACGACGCGGGCAAGACGAGGTGACATGCGATATACCGATCTGGCGGACGCCGACTGCGCCATCACCCAGGCGCTCGGCGTCGTCGGCGACTGGTGGACCCTGCTGCTCGTGCGCGATGTGGCGGCGGGCGTACACCAGTTCGGCGCGCTCCACGAACAGGTCGGGATCAGCCGCAAGGTGCTGGCCCAGCGGCTCAAGGCCCTGGTCGAGCACGGCGTGCTGGAGAAGCGGCTCTATCACCCGCACCCGCCGCGCTACGAGTACCACCTCACCGACGCCGGGCGCGGCCTGCTCCCGGTCCTGGTCGCGCTGCAGAACTGGGGTACGCGGTTCGTCCTCGGCGACGGCACGCTGACCGCCACCGGCGAGGCCGACTCGGCCGAGGCCCGTCAGGCGCACGCCCTGGTCGGCACGAAACTGCCCGCGCTCACTCTGCGCCCCGCCACCGCGTCCGAGGCCACCGCCGCCGCCACTGCCACCACCGCCGAGCGCGTCGACCCGATCGCCGACACCCCGTGGACGGTCCTGTACTGCTTCCCCGGCGCCTACGCCCCCGGCGTCCAGGGGCATCCCCCCGGCTGGGACCACATCCCCGGCGCCCCCGGCTGCACGCTGGAATCCGCCACGTACCGCGACCGCATCACCGAATTCACCGCCCGCGGTGCCACCGTGCTCGGCGTCAGCACCCAACGCCCCGACCAATTGGCCGCGTTCGCCGCGCACGCGAACATCCCGTTTCCGCTCCTGTCCGACGCCGACCTCGAACTGGCCGCCGCACTACGCCTGCCCACGTTCCGGGCCGCGGGTGTAGACCGCCTCAAGCGGCTCACCCTGCTCCTCGACGACACGCGCACCGTGCGCGGCGTCCTGTACCCGCTCCCCGACCCGGCCGGCTCGGTCGCCGACGCGCTGGCCCTGATCGACGCCCGAACCCGCCCCGCCTCCGCCGCCGGGTAGCAGACACCGGCGCCATCCCACCCGCAACCACCGCCGACACCCGCGGCCCGGTTGTACTGCCCAAACAGGACGTGTCGGCCCGACCGACCCCCGGCCCACCGCCGAGGACTCCTTCACCGAATTCGTGAAGTGGTGCGCGGGCGGCATCGACCCGCGCACCCGACCGAACGGGCGCGGCACACCGAGGCGATCCGCCCCCGCTACAACCCCATCCGGCTCACCCGCGCGGACAGTTCCGCCGCCGTGGCGCGGACCGCCGTCGCATAGTGCGGCACCTGCTCGTCGGGGATGCGGTGGGACAGCGCGGCGATGCTGACCGCCGCGACGATCGCGCCGTCCTCGCGATGTACGGGGGCGCCGATGCCGAGCAGGTCCGGGTCGAACTCGCCGCGGGCCACCGCGTAGCCCCGGGCCCGGATCCCGGCCAGGCGCACCCGCAGTTCGTCCGGGTGGGTGATGGTCGCGTCGGTGAAGCGCGGCAGCGGGCGGGCCAGTACCCGTTCGATGTCGGCGTCGGGCGCCCACGCCAGCAGGGTCAGTGCGGCGGCGCCGGCGTTGACCGGGAACACCTGGCCGCGCTCATAGGACAGGCGCAACGTGTGGAGCGCCTCCTCGCGCTCCAGACACACCACCGAATCGCCCGTACGCCGGGTCAGCAGCACCGGCTGGCCGACCGCGAGCGCCAGTTCGCGCATCACCGGGCGGGCCAACTCGGACAGCCCGACCCCCTTGCGCGCCAGCCGGGCCAGGTCGAGCACCCGCGGCCCGAGTCGAAAGCCGACACCGCCGTCGTTCTCCTCCAGGAACCCGTTGGCGGTCAGGCTCTGCAGGTAGCGGTAAGCGGTGGACCGGGCCACTCCCAGATGCCCCGCGACCTGCGACGCGGTCAGCGCGAGCCGGTCGTCGCGGAACAGCAGCAGGATGTCCAGGGCGCGGTCGGCCGTGGAGTTGCGCCCACGATGGCCCGACCCGTGGTCGGCGTCCCGGGGGGTGGTTCCTGGCATCCGGGAACGCTATCAGGGGCCGCCGACAAGGGCCGGGGACGGCCGCCGGCACCCGATCCGGGCCACGCGGCGAGGGGTCTGGAACGGCCGCCCGCAGCCGCGCGCTCACGCCGGGCCGGACAGCAGCAGTTCCGCCCAGATCGTCTTGCCGTCGGTGGTGTAGCGGGTGCCCCAGCGCTGGGTGAACTGTGCGACCAGGAACAACCCGCGCCCGCCCTCGTCGGTGGTCCGCGCGTGCCGCAACCGGGGCGTGGTGCTGGTCGCGTCGGACACCTCGCAGATCAGCGTGGCGTCACGGATCAGCCGCAGCCGGATCGGCCCGGAGGCGTAGCGGATGGCGTTGGTGACCAGCTCGCTGACCACCAGTTCGGTGGTGAAGGCGATCTCGTCCAGCCCCCATTCGGCGAGCTGCCGGCCCGCCAGGGTGCGGGCCTCGGCGACGAAGGCGGGGTCGGCCGGGAGGTCCCAGGACACCACCTTCGAGGAGTCCAGCTTGCGGGTACGAGCGATCAGCAGCGCCACGTCGTCCTGCGGCGGGTTCTGCGGCAGGATGTCGAGCACCGACCGGCACAACTCGTCCAGCGGCCGGTCGGGGTCGGCCAGCGAGGCGCGCAGCCGGTCCATCCCGGACTCGACGTCACGATCGCGCCCCTCGACCAGGCCGTCGGTGTAGAGCACGAGCAGGCTGCCCTCGGGCAGTTCCAGTTCGGCCGCCTCGAACGGCAGTCCGCCCAGCCCGAGCGGCGGCCCGGTGGGCAGGTCCGGGAACTCCACCGTGCCGTCGGGGTGGACCAGCGCGGGCGGCGGATGCCCGGCACGGGCCATCGTGCACAGCCGGCTCACCGGGTCGTAGACCGCGTACAGGCAGCTCGCGCCCAGCGCGGTGGTGTCCACACCGCCCTCGCCGGTGCCCTCCTCGTCGACGAAGCGGATCACCAGGTCGTCCAGGTGGGCGAGCAGTTCGTCGGGGGACATGTCCAGGTCGGCCAGGGTGTGTACGGACGCGCGCAGCCGGCCCATGGTCGCCGCCGCGTGCATGCCGTGCCCGGCCACGTCGCCGACCACGAGCGCGACGCGCGCGCCGGACAGCGGGATCACGTCGAACCAGTCGCCGCCGACCCCGGCCCGGTCGTCGGCGGGCAGGTAGCGGCTGGCCACCTCGACCGCGGTCTGCCGGGGCAGTCCGTGCGGGAGCAGGCTGCGCTGCAGGGCCAGTGCGGCGGTGTGTTCGTGGGTGAAGCGGCGAGCGTTGTCGATGGACACCGCGGCGCGGGAGACGAACTCCTCGGCGAGGATCAGGTCGTCGCTCTCGAACGGGTCGGGGGTGTCGCGGCGGAAGAAGTGCGTCACGCCGAGGATCGTGCCGCGGGCCCGGATCGGTACGACCATCATCGAGTGCAGGCCGACCCGGCGGGTGCGGTCCGTGGAGACGCGGTCCTCGGCGAGCCACGGCAGGAGGTCCGGGTCCAGGAGCGGTTCCAGTACGGCCTTGCCGTCGACCAGGCAGCGGGCGCCGGGGGAGTTGCGGGCCACGGGGGCGCGTTCGCCGATCCGGGCGATCGACTCGACGAGGTCGTCGTCCGCGCCGTTGTGCCGGCCCTCGCGCACCGAGCGCTGGCCGACCCGGATCAGGTCGGGGTTGGCCCGGCGGACCGGGCCGGGCTCGGGGTCGACGCCGCGGAGCACCGGTTCGAGCAGGTCCACCGCGACGAAGTCGGCCAGGTCGGGGACGGCGACATCGGCCAGCTCCTGCGCGGTGCGCGCCACGTCCAGGGTGGTGCCGATCCGGGCGCCGATGTCGCTCAGCAGGGCCAACCGTTGCCGGGCACGCCATCGGTCGGTGACGTCGATGACGAGGTAGCAGACCCCGGCCGGGCGCCCTTCGCCGTCCTCGAGGCGGAAGAACGAGGTCGAGTAGGCGTGCACGTGTTCCGGGTCGCCGGCGGTGCGGCCCTGGTACTCGTGGTCGATCAGCGGCACCCCGGTCGCCAGGACCTCGCGCATCCGCGCCTCGATGTGCTCCGCCGGGAGCCCGGGCAACATCTCGCTGAGCCGCCGGCCCAGGCGTTTCTCGCGCGGGATGCCGCCCCGCTCCTCGAGCTGGTCGTTGATCCACACGCAGCGCAGGTCACGATCGACCACCGCCATGCCGATGGGGGCCCGGTTGAGCAGGTGGTCGAGGAGCGCCCGGTCCGCGCCCCAGGGCACGGCGGACGAGGCCTCGCCGGCGTCGTCGGCACCGGCGGTGTGCGGTGTGCCCATCAAGCCCTCCTGTCCTCCTCATTCCATGGTCGCGCGTTTGCCGCTCAGCGCAGATCGGCGACGGGTCCCGTGCTCGGGGCGGGTCGGGCGTTCGGGGCGGGGCCGGTGACCGGGGCGGGCCCGGCGCCTGCGGCGGGTCCCGCGTTCGGGACGGACCCCATGCCCGGGATCGGTCGCAGCCGGCGGGTCAGCAGTACGGCCACGTCGTCGGCCCGCTCGGTCAGCCGGCCCGCGTCGCGCACCATGCGGTCGGCGACGTCGGAGAGGGTGGTGTCGGCGGCGTGTGAGAGGGAGGCGCGCATGCGGTCGATGCCCCGGTCCAGGTCCACGCCCACCTCCTCGACGAGGCCGTCGGTGTACAGCGCCAGGACCGAACCGGGCTCCAGGGCCATTCGGGTCACCGGGTATTCGGCGGCCCGGTCCACCCCGAGCAGCGGGCCGCCGGGCAGTTCGACCACCCGGGTACGGCCGTCGGCACCGCGCAGCAGCGGCGGTGGATGCCCGGCCCGGACCGCGTCGGCCCGCCCGCTCTCCGGGTCCAGTTCGATGTAGCAGCAGCTGGCGAACAGGCCGGGATCCAGATCGGCGAGCAGCCGATTGGTACAGCTCACCACCTCGTCGGGCCGCTGCCCCCCGGTGGCGAACGCCCGTACCGCGCTCCGCAGTTGGCCCATGGTGCCGGCCGCGGCCACGCTGTGCCCCTCGACGTCGCCGATCACCAGGCCCACCGAGCGGCCGGTGTCGATCACGTCGTACCAGTCGCCGCCGATCTCCATGCCCTGGGTGCCGGGCAGGTAGCGGGCCACCACCTCCAGGTTCGCCAGCGTCGGCAGCCGGTGCGGGAGCAGTGCGTGTTGCAGACCCCGGGCAAGGGCGAATTCCGCGTCGTAGAGCCGGGCCCGCTCCAGGGCCTGGGCGATCAGGCCGCTCAGCGCGGTGAGCACCGAGCGCTCCTCGGGGGTGAACGTGTGCCGCCGGTCGAAGCCGAGGATGCAGCTGCCGACCGCCCGGTCGGAGGCGATCAGCGGCAGGAAGGCCCATGCGGACATCTCGTCCAGCGGGATCCCGGGATACGCCGCGGTCAGCTCCTCCGCCGACTCGATGAAGATCGGTACGCCCCGGGTCAGCGCCTCCACGCCGGGCAGCGCCGCGTCCAGCGGGACGCCCTCGAAACGGTCCAGGAAGCCCTCGGGGTAGCCGCTTTCCAGGGCCAAGAAGAAACGTTTGTCGCGGACCACGTAGATGGCCAGCTCCCGGCCGCCGAACGCGGGCAGGATCTGGTCGGCGACCACCTCGCACACCTCGCCGACGGACACCGCCTCGGTGAGCGCGCCGGCCATCTGGAGCACGTGGTAGATCGCGCCGAGCCGGGGCGGGGCGGCCTCGGTCTCCGGCGCTCCGGTCGGGCGGGCGGCCTCGGCGCCGTCCGCCGCCTCGCTCGCGCCGGGTGGCGGGGCGACCGGGACCACCTTGCCGGTCAGGCCGTACGGGTCGGGGTAGAGCGAGAACGCCAGCCAGCGGTCGCGCGGGGTGCGGGCCAGGAACGAGCCGGGTTGCTGGGAGAGCATCGCGGCCCGGTAGCGGTCCTCGTACGCCGGGTCGGCGAGCCACGGCAGCGCGTCCCAGGGGGCGCGGCCGAGTACGTCCTCCAGGCGCACCCCGAGCAGGTCGGCCAGGTTGCGGCTGGCGTAGGTGACCCGGCCCTCGCCGTCGAGCGAGAAGACGCCGTCGCGCAGCCGCTCCACGGCTTCCGCGGCGGCGGCCCCGGTGCCGAGGTCCAGGACGGCGCCGACCAGGTGCCGGGCCCGGCCGCCGCTCTCGTCCTCGGGGATGCGCCCCCACACCTCCAGCGGCCGGTGCGTGCCGTCGGGGCCGGCCACCTGGAGGCGCCAGGCCAGTACCCGGCCGGTCTCCACCGCCCGATGCGCGGCCTCGCGGAACTCGCGCCCGCCGCCGGAGACCACCCGGGCGGCCAGCGTGGCCGCGCGGCGGTCGAAGTCGGCCGGGGCGATGCCGAACAACTCGCACAGTTCCTCGTCGGCGTCGAAGTCGCCGGTGGTCACGTTCCAGTCGAACAGGCCCACCCGGATCAGCGGGAAGGTGTCGGTGGGCAGCAGGGTCACCGTCGGCGGACCGTCGTAGGCGATGTCGGTGCCGGGTCCGCTGCGGGCGCTCAGGGCGTTGCCGAGCCGTTTGGCCGCCGCGCGCAGGCGGCGCCTTCGGGCGGCCGGCAGCCCGCGCCCGGGGGAGGCGGGCCACATCAGCGCGACCACGCCGAACGTCTCGCCGCCGTTGCCGTTGCCGCGACCGCGGCCGCGGATCGGGGCCGAGGCGGACGCGTAGGCGTACGGCATGCCGAGCGCCAGCTGCGGGAAGCGCCGCATGGTGTCGCCGTCGTCGGCCAGGAACACGATGCGGCCGGTGCGGTACGCCTCCGGCGCGGGCAGCGCGCCCGTGACCGGGACCCGGCTCCACGGGCCGAGCAGGGACACGGCCAGGCCCGCGACCTTGGCGAGGACCAGCGAGCGGCGGTCGGGCGAGCGCAGATAGACCACTCCGGCGTAGGCCCCGGTGGCCCGCACCGCCGCGTCCAGGCAATTGGAGCAGTCGGCCAGAATCCCCTCGACGTGGTCGTCACGATCGGCGCCGCTCCGCATCACGGGCGGGGGGAGGGGCCCGGCATCGGCCCCGGGACCGCTTCCGCTCATCGGCGCCTCCCTCGTCCCACGATTCCCGCCGACACCGGACCTCGACCTCGTCCGGTCCGGTGCGGCGACCACGCCGCCGGTTGCGCGCACATAGTCTCGGAGTACGCCTGCCCGGAATCAATGTCAAACGGGCAAATCACACCAAGCGAACAAACCCCAACTCCACCGGCAACCGACCCCGCCCCACCCCAAGCCGGACCACCGCCCCCACCCAGACCACACCCACTCCCACCGGCCACCGGATCCAGCTCGGCCCTGCCCGGCGGCTACCCGGTCCCGTTGGGCTCCGGGTGTTGGGTTGGGGTGGGGCTGGGGGTTGTGGGGGTGTTGGGTTGTTCGGGTGAAAACGGGGCTGGGCTGGGCGTGTCGATGTGGGGGGTGTGGGTGCCGGCGGCACCGTCGGAATGTCCCATCTTCAGGTGATCCGACCAATGTCGTTCGCCCTCATCGTGGAGCGCCCATCGTGATGCCATCCCTACGCAGTTCGACCACCCGTCTCCGGCGGCCGACCGTCGCGGCGATCGCGCTGGGCGCCGCCGTGTTCGCCGGCGCCGGCCCGGCGTACGCGTTGCCTCTGGCACCGGGGGACAACGGTGACGTCAAGGTGCACATGAGCACCACCCCGCCGACCGACCAGCGGGACGAGACCAAGGTCTGCCTGTTCAATCTGGCGGCGTTCAACTTCGACACCGTGCAGCAGGTCACCTACACGATCGCCGCGCAGCCGCCCAAGGCCGACGGCCCCGTCCTCGGGGGTTCGATCACCCTGGTCGACGGCACCGGGCACACCGGGACCCTCACCCTGCCCAACGGCCAGTACAAGCTCGTGTGGACCTTCGCGGGCGAGAACGGGGCGGGCAAGCAGAAGGTCTTCAAGGTCGACTGCCCGCCGGGGACGACCGGCGGCGTCACCACGGCCGGCAGCACCGGCGGACGTCCGGCCGGCAGCGTCAACGCCGGTGGCGGCGGCGGTGCCTCGACGTTCGACGCGGGCGAGGTGACCGTCGGCGCGGTGGTGGCCGGTGCCGCCCTCGCCGGCTTCGGGATCCACCTCGTCCGTCGTCGCCGGGCCACGGGCGATGGCACGTCCTGACACACGGTCGGCGCACCGTACCCGTCGCTCCGGCCCACTGGCGGCCGGAGCGACCGCGCTGGCGCTGATCACCGGATTGTGGCTGGTGTACCACGGTTGGGGGGACGGCGGCGTCGAACGGCCGCCGGCTCCCGTCGCGGACGTGGCCGCCGTCCCGCACGCCCGGGTGCCCGCCGACGGGCCGCGCCGGGTGGACGCCCCACCACTGCCGGAGTCGGTGCCGGTCAGGATGCGGATCCCGGCGATCGGCGTGAACGCGCCGATGGGCACGCTCGGCACCGGTTCGGACCGCCGACTGGCCACCCCGCCGGTGGGCAACAGGAATCTGGTCGGCTGGTATCGCGACGGGGTCGCGCCGGGGGCTCGCGGCAACGCGGTCACGGTCGGTCACGCGGACACCCGCTCCGGCCCGGCCGTGTTCTTCAAGCTCGGCCTGCTGCGCATCGGCGACCGGATCGAGGTCCAGCGCCGGGACCGCAAGACGGCGGTGTTCAGCATCGACGCGGTCCGGTCCTACCCGAAGGACGCCTTCCCGGACGACGTCGTCTACGGCGCCACCGACGCCGCCGAGCTACGCGTGATCACCTGCGGCGGCCACTACGACAAACGCACCGGATACGCCGCGAACGTCGTGGTGTTCGCGCATCTGACCGCCACTCGATAGCCCCTGGTGGCTCCCCGACAACCCCCGACAACCCCCGACAGTCCCGATGGCCCCCGCAGTGACCCGCACTCACGCCCCCGTGAGGCGGGATCGAGACCGGGCCGGGTCGTGGGCTCAGGTGCCGGCCTTGCGGAACCAGGACAGGGTTTCGGCGATCGCCGTTGCGTGAGGGGTCGGGGGGAGGGGGCCGAAGGTGTCGGTGAAGCTTGTGGAGTCGACGATGAAGGGGCGGTCGCGTTGGTACCAGGTTTCGCCCAAGGCGCGCACCGTCGGGTTCACCAGGCCGAGTAGGCGCTGGGCGGTGTGGCTCACCGCCGCCGACTTGCCGGGGCGGCCCGATTCGGTGAACAGCAGGTCGAGGAACTGCTTGCCCGTCAGCGGTTCGGCCGTCGGTACGTGCCAGGCCCGGCCGTCGGCCCGGGCGTCCTCGCCGAGCATCGCCAGGCCCTTGGCGAAGTCGGGCAGGTAGCTGAGCGAGTGCGGCTGGTCCGGCGAGCCCACCCACCGCACCACCTTGCCCCGCACCGCGGCGCCGAACACCGTGTCGCCCACCGTGCTGTTCACCCCGCGCGGCCCGAAGTAGTCGGAGGCCCGCCCGATCGCCACCCGCAGTTCGCCGGCCTCGTGCGCGGACAGCAACGACCGTGCCATCGCGGCCCGCACCCGCCCCTTGGGGTTCTCCGCGGCGTAGGGCAGGTCCTCCGTCATCGCGCCGCTCACCGGCCCGTACATGTAGAGGTTGTCGGCGAACACCAGCTTGGCCCCGGCCGCCGCCGTGCCCCGACGGATCGCGTCGGTCAGCGGCGGGAACTCGCTCACCCAGGCCGTATAGGCCGGCGCCGCGCAGTGGTACACCACCGCGGCCCCGGCGCACGCGGCGGTCGCGCCGTCGGGCGTGGTGACATCGCCGCGCACCACCTCGACGCCCTCGGGCACGGTGAGCCCGCCGTTGCGGTTGACGGCCCGGATCCGCCGGCCGCGAGCGTGCAGTTCGTCGACGAGTGTGGCGCCGACGGCACCGCCGGCGCCGAGGACCACGTGCAGTTCGGACGCGGTGGACATGTGGACTCCCGAGAGTGGCCCCGACTCGGCGGCGGACGACCCGTCCCGGCGAGGGTGACTTTGATTACAGTGTTATGTAACAGCGTTGCGTTACAGTTGTCAACATGGGACGGCCACGTACGCGCGATTGGGACGAGCTGCGTCGCGCATTGATCGACGCCGCCGGTCGACTGCTCGCCACCGAGGGTCCACAGGCGCTCAGCACCCGGCGGGTCGCCCACGAGGTGGGCACCTCGACGACCGCCGTCTACAACCTCTTCGAGGACAAGGCGGGCCTGCTGCGCGCGATGTTCCTGGACGGCTTCGCGGCGCTGGAGGAGCGGTTCGCCCGGGTGCCGGTGGACGGCGACCCCGAGGCCGACCTGCTGGCCCTGGGCCACGCCTACCGCGCCGCGGCCCGGGCAAATCCGCACCGCTACGACCTGATGTTCGGCCGACCGATCGCCGAGTTCCGCCCCGACGAGGCGGACTCGGCCCGGATCGGCGGCACCCACGACACGCTGCTGCGCGCGGTCGCGCGCTGTGTGGACGCCGGCCGGTTCGGGCCCGCCGACCCGGCGGACATCGCCGCCCACATGAGCGCCCTCGTCCACGGGTTGGCCAGTCTGGAACTGCGCGGCGCGCTGGGCGACGAGGAGTGCGCCGACCGCCGCTGGCGCCTGGCCCTGGAGGCCGCGTGTCGCGGCCACCACCCCGAGCCGGCCGGTTAGGAGGGTCGACCGGACCGACGCCGAATAATCCGGTCGCCGTTGTCGGTGGGCTTGCCTACGCTCGTCCCATTACCACGCGACCTCACCTCGGGGGAACCCTCATGAGCATGCCGAATTACACCCAGGACCCGCTGGTGCGCCTCGACCGCCACCAAATCGAGTTCACCACCTACCCCGGCGACCACCACGCACTCGGTTTCGTCGCCACACGCGCCAGGTGCTCGTGCGGTACCTGGGAGTCCAACCGCCCCTGGGCGCGCGCCGATCACCTGCGGGCGTTCGGCCGGCACATGGGCGACGTCCAGGTCATCGCGCACACCGTGCCCAGGGAGTACGAGCGCCTGGCCGTGGTGCCGTTGCGCTGCGTGGACGCCGAGCACGCCGCCGCCGTGGTCCGCGAGTGGCCGGAGCCACAGGACGCCGAACACGGCCTGTTCCGACGCGAGGAAACCATCTACATCGCCTACGGGGACAGCGAGTTCCCCTGCTCCGTCGCGGTCTGGGCGCACCTGCGCGGACACGTGAGCGATGTCTACGCCGGACGCATGTTGCGCGATGTGGCCTGACCCGCCTCCGAGGCCGGCCCCCCACCCGGTTCCGCGACCTGCCGATAGGCTGCACGACATGCGTTGACGCCTGCCCGCGCCCCGGGCACCCCCGTGACTCCTTCGGACCCGCACGACACCGGATCTCACGAAGGAGACAACCGAAATGACCACGTCCACACCCCTCGACGTCCCCGACGCGTTCACCGCGGCACACGGCGGTACCGCCGCCGGTCGAGCCTGGATCGCCGCACTGCCGACCCTGGCCGCCGACGTCGTGGACCGCTGGTCCCTGCGTCCGGACGGCCCCGTCGCCCACGGCATGGCCGCCGTCGTGCTCCCGGTGACCCGTGCCGACGGTACGCCCGCCGTACTGCGGCTCCAGCAGGTCGCCGAGGACAACGCCGGCGTCGTGCCCGGCCTGCGGGCCTGGCGGGGCGGCGGCATCGTGCGCCTGCTCGACCACGACCCGGACACCGACGCCCAACTCCTCGAACGTCTCGACGCGACGCGCACGTTGGCCGCGCTGCCCGACGACGCCGTCGCCACGCAGACCCTCGCCGAGCTGATGGCCCGCCTGGTCGCGGTGCCGGCGCCCGCCGGGATGCGCCGACTGGCCGACATCGCCGCGGCCATGCTCGACGACACCCCCCGCGCGGTGGCGGCGCTGGCCGACCCGACCGAACGCCGGCTCGTGCGCACCTGCGCCTCGGCCGTGGCCGAACTCGTCGACGAACCCGGCGATCGCCTGCTGCACTGGGACCTGCACTACGACAACGTCCTGGCCGGCGAGCGCGAGCCGTGGCTGGCCATCGACCCCGAACCGCTGGCTGGCGACCCGGGCTTCGACCTGTGGCCCGCCCTGGACAGCCGCCTGACCGAGGCCGGCGCGACGGGCGACGTGGCCCGCACGGTGTATCGCCGCTTCGACCGACTCACCGAGGTGGTCGGCCTGGACCGACAACGCGCCGTCGGCTGGACCCTCGGCCGGATCCTGCAGAACGCGCTGTGGGACGTCGAGGACGGCAACACCGCCCTCGACCCCGCCCAGGTCGCACTCGCCGAGGCCCTGCTGCGCCGTTAAGCCGTGTCCTTCGCGCGGAACGGGCCGTCCAGGGCCGCCCACTGCAGCAGCATGATGGTCTTGGCGTCCACGATCCGGCCGTCCCGGATCATCGCCAACGCCTCGGTGAACGGCAGTTCCACGGTGTCGATGTCCTCGCCCTCGGCGGCGATCCCGCCGCCGAGGCCGGCGGCCGTGCCGGGGCCGTACGGGGCGGCGAAGAAGTGCACCCGCTCGGTGACCGAACCCGGGCTCATGTAGACGTCGAAGACGTGTTCGGGCGTACCGACGACGTGTCCGGTCTCCTCGGCCGCCTCGCGGCGGATGGCCTCCTCGGGGGCGTCGCCGTCGAGGAGGCCGGCGGCGGTCTCGATCAGGAAGCCGTCCGGATGCTCGTTGACGTAGGCGGGCAGCCGGAACTGGCGGGTCAGCAGCACCGTGCGCTGCTCCCCGTCGTAGAGCAGGATGGTGGCGCCGTCGCCCCGGTCGTAGTTCTCGCGCTGCTCGCGGCTCCAGTGACCGTCGGCATGTCGGTAGTCGAAGGTGGTCTTGCGCAGCACATACCAGTCGCAGGACAACACCTCCACGTCGTGGATCCGCACCCTCGGGTTGCGGGTGAGGTCGCGGCCGTAGCGGTCGAGGCCGGTGCGACCGCGCCGGTCGGGGGTGTCGATGCCGTCGGTCATCGGGTGACCTTTCGTCTCGTGCGGTGGAGTGAGGCGAGGCGGGGCGTGGCGAGGTGGATCCGGGTGGGTCGGGTCGGGGTGCCAGGATGCCGGCCGGGCTTCGGGAGACGTGCGGTGGCATTCGGTGGCGAGGGGTTGCCGGGGGCCTGTCTATAGTCGTTAGTGAGATGACTGACTCGGTGCAGAAGAAGAGCCGGAGCCGGGCCGACGGCAGGCCCGGAAAGCGGGAGCGGTTGGTCGCGGCGACCGCGTTGGTCGTGTATCGGCAGGGGGTCGAGCGGACCACGCTGGCCGACATCGCCGCCGAGGCCGACGTGCCGGTGGGCAACGTCTACTACTACTTCCGGACCAAGGACCAACTCGTCGAGGCCGCCGTCGGCGACCACGAGCGGCGGCTGCGCGAACTGATCGCGGCTCTGGCCGAACTGCCCACTCCGCGCGAGCGGTTGCGTGCCCTGGTCGAGGGCTGGGTGGGGGAGCGCGACCTCGCGGTGCGGTACGGGTGTCCGTTCGGCACGCTGGTGTCGGAGCTGGACAAGCGCGAGGACGAACCGGCTCGGCTCGCCGCCGACGTCATGCGGCTGCTGCTGGACTGGGCCGGGGAACAGTTCCGGGCGATGGGGCGCGGGGACGACGCGCGCGAGCTGGCGATGTCCCTGGTCGGCGCGTACCAGGGCATGTCGTTGCTGACCAACACGCTCCGGGATCCGGAGATCATGGTCGTGCAGGGCGCGCGGCTGCTGGAGTGGATCGACGGGTTGGACGCGGGGTAGGGGTGGCGACAAAAAGTTTCGCCGGTCGTGTCGATCCGGCCGTCTCTCGTTCGTCGTCTTGGTGTGCGGCAGGCCGGCCCGGGTTGCCGGGCGGGACACCATCGGACAAAACCGGAGTCGGACCATGAAATACATGTTGTTGATCCACAGCGGTGCGGTCGACGCGGAGGGCGGGGCCCCCGAGTGCGGCGTCGAGGAGTGGATGGCCTACGACAAGGAAGTCAAGGACGCGGGCATCTTCGTGTCCGGGGAGTCGTTGGCGGACCTGGTCACCGCGACCACGGTGCGGGTCGGCGAGGCCGGTGAGCGGACCGTGACCGACGGGCCGTTCGCGGAGTCCCGGGAGGTGCTGGGCGGGTTCTACGTGATCGACGTGCCCGATCTGGACGTCGCGCTGGACTGGGCCGCGCGTTGCCCCGGGGCGCGGGGCAGCGGCGCGATGGTGGTCCGGCCGATCGCCGACTTCTCGGTCTGACCGCGATGGACGAGCGAGCCGCCGGCCCCGACGATTCGGGGAGGGCGGGCGTGGACGCCTCGGTGGAATCGGTGTTCCGCGAGGAGCGGGGCCGGTTGCTCGCCTCCCTCGCGCGCCGCTTCGGTGATCTGGACCTGGCCGAGGAGGTCGCCTCGGAGGCGATCGAGGCCGCGCTGGTGCACTGGCCGGTCGACGGCGTACCGACGCGCCCCGGCGCCTGGTTGTTGACCACCGCGCGGCGACGGGCGGTGGACCGGCTGCGTCGGGACCGGACGTACGCCGCGCGGCTGGCCGTGTTGCAGGTGGAGGCGGACCGGGCCGATCCGGCGCCCTCGGCCGACGCCGACGGCGAGTTGCCCGACGAGCGCCTCCAACTGTTCTTCACCTGCGCGCATCCCGCCCTGCCCGCCGAGGACCGCGGGGCGCTGACCCTGCGCTGCCTCGCCGGGCTGACCACACCCGAGGTGGCCCGCGCGTACCTGGTGCCGACCGCGACCATGGCCCAGCGCATCGTCCGGGCGAAGAAGAAGATCCGCGAGGCCCGCATCCCGTTCCGGGTGCCCGGCGTCGACGAGTTGCCGGCCCGGTTGCCGGGTGTGCTCCAAGTGCTCTACTCGATCTTCACCGAGGGGTACGCGGCCAGCTCGGGGCCGACGTTGCAGCGGTCGGACCTCGCGGAGGAGGCGATCCGGCTGGCCCGGATCCTGCGCCTGCTGCTGCCCGCCGAACGGGAGCCGGCCGGGCTGCTCGGGTTGATGTTGCTGATCCACGCGCGCCGCGCGGCGCGGGTCGACGCGGCCGGGGCACTGGTGTTGTTGGCCGATCAGGACCGGGGGCGGTGGGACCGGGCGATGATCGAGGAGGGCCGGGAACTGGTCCGGGTGGCGCTGACGGGTGGGCCGCCCGGGAGGTACGGGGTGCAGGCGGCGATCGCCGCGCTGCACGACGAGGCGGCGGACCTGACCACGACCGACTGGCCGCAGGTGGTGGCGCTGTACGACGTGTTGTTCGCGCTCACGCCGTCGCCGATCGTGGCGCTGAACCGGGCGGTGGCGGTGGCGATGCGGGACGGGCCGGAAGCGGGGCTGGCGCTGCTGGACGCGCTGGCGGACGAGCCGAGGTTGCGGGGGCATCATCCGTATCCGGCGGCGCGGGCGGAGCTGTTGTACCGGTGCGGGCGGTTCGCCGAGGCGGCGGTGGCCTATCGGGAGGCGTTGGAGCAGGTGGGCACGGATCCGGAACGGGCGCATCTGTTGCGGGGGCTGGCGGCGGCGGAGGCCGGTTCGCGGGACGGGTGAGGGTCGTCGGCGCGGCTCGGGCGGGTGGCGGCGGGGCCGGCGGGATCATGGAGGCGCGGTCGGCGTCGGCCGTCCCGGGCGGATATCGCCCCGGGTGGTCGTGGCGAGGGGTGCGGGCGTGGAGGATCGGGCCGAGCGGCTTGCGCGGGTGGCACGGGGCTGGGACGAGGCCGCGGAGGGGTACGAGTCCTACTTCGTGCCCCGATTCGCGCCGTGGGTACGGGCGGCGGTGACCGCGGTCGGGTCGTTGCCGGACGGGCCGATCCTGGTGCCGTGTTGTGGCACGTTTCCCGAACTCGAACTGCTGACCGAGGACTTCGACGACCGGGAGATCGTCGGTATCGACCTCTCCCCGGGCATGGTGCGACTGGCTCGGGAACGGGTGGCCGGCCGGCCCGGCGTCACGGTCGTCGAAGGCGACGCCTCGACCCTGGACGCGCGGTGGTCGGGCCGGTGTGCGGCGATCGTGTCGGTGTTCGGGCTCCAGCAGTTGCCCGAGCCGGATCACGCGCTCGCATCGTGGGTCGGGGCGCTGCGTCCGGGCGGTCGGCTCGCGGTGGTCTTCTGGCCGGACGGGATCGAGGAGACCGGCCCGTTCGCGCTGCTCGGCGAGGTGATCCGGGCCCGGATGCCGGCGTCCGACCGCTCCTGGGAGGGACGCCTCCTCGCCGCGATCACGGGCCGGGGCGCGACCATCGAGCGGGACGTGGACCTGGTGTACCCGATGTCCCACCCGGACGCGGCGGCCTTCTTCGACGCGTTCACCCGCTCCGGTCCGCTGCGCGCGCTGACCCTGGCCCGGGGCGAGGCGTTCATGGCCGCGCTGCGCGAGGAGTTCCTGCGTCGGGCCGTGGCGGGGGAATGGCATCACGAGCCGCGGGCGCGGATGTTGGTGGCGCGTCGCTGAGCGGGCTTCGGGTCGGTGGAAGTGAATGCGGTGTTGCCCGGCCCGCGGTCAGTCCTCGGTGTCGCCGAGGAATTCCATGCCGTCGAGGACCGTCACCACGACGACGACCATGACGCCGCGCAGGACGCCGTACTCGATGAGCAGGCCCGGTGCCACCATCGCCTGGCGGGTGTCGTCGTCGGGGCCGATCGGGGCGGACGCCTTGGTGTACGGGTCGCGGGCGAGCACCTGGAGGGCCTTGGTGAGCTGTGCGCGGCGCTCGGGCGGCAGCGAGTCGCGGACGGCGGCGGCCGTCTCCGTGTACTCCACGCGGTACGGGCCGCTCGGATGAGCCTTCACGGTGCCCCCCTCCGTTGGCGTTCCGTTCCTGAGGGGACCGTAGCCGCCGGCCGACGCGCTGACCAGAGCGGGGCGGGGGCGGGTGGGCGGCTCCGGTCAGCCCTCGGGCGCCTCGGGGCGGTGCGGGCGGCCGCGGCGGCGGTACTGCTGGACGCCCTTGCGGTCGCGGACGGCGAGACCCCCGGCGCGGAGATCGTCCAGGGCCTGCTCCGCCGCACCGGGGTGCTTGTCGGTCAGGGCGCGCTTGCGGGCGCGCAGCAGGGCGTGCGCGGTTTCCTCCAGATCGGGGGTGCCGTCGACCCAGGGGGTGAAGTCCGCCTCGCGCGGGTCGGTCGTACCGCGCCAGGGATAGTCGAAGCGGGCGAAGGCGTCGCGCAGGTGTCCGGCGGACAGGTCGCCGGCGCGGACCCGGATCAGTTCGGTCTCGGCGGCGTCGAGGGCGACCAGGTCCCGGCCGTCGGTGAACACGGCGTCGATCCGGTCCCGGCGCACCTGGAGGCCGGCGCCGTCCACGTGGATCGCGATGTGGTCGGCGGTCACCGTCACCACGGGGCTCTCCCGGTATGCGACGGCCGCCATCCAGGCGCCGATCGCGGCGCCGAGCAGGGTCAGCGCCGGTACCGCCCACACCGTCGGCAGGCGCGCGGCCAGACGCAGCGGGGCGGGGGCCGAGCCGGTCAGGTCCAACAGGGCGCGTGCGAGCGGGCCCACCCCGAACCCCGCGCCGAAGCCGAGCAGGGCGGCGCCGACACCGATCAGCCACAACCACACCTGGGGCATCCGGATCGTGACGGCTTGTTTGTCGACCGCTGTCGCGTCCATGGTCTTACTTCGTCTCGCTTTCTCGTGTGTTGTTCGTCGGGTCGGGATTCGACTCCGGGGCCAGGTAGCGGGCAACGGTGCGGCGCAGGGCCGGTGTCGCGTCGCGGTCGGGATGGGCGCCCAGGTAGACCGCGTCGACCAGGCTCCGGATCCAGCCGGCCGTCTCGGCCGGGTCGAGCGCGCCGTCGATGCTGCCGTCGGCGATGCCGCGGGTGATCAGGCCGACCAGGCCCTCCTGGATCACGGCCTCGGTGCGGGCGATCACCTCGACCAGCTCGGGATCCCGGTCGATCTGGCGCAGCAGTTCGACGAGGATGCCGGCCGCGTGCGGGTCCCGGGCGTCGGCGGCGAGGTCGGTGACCAGGTCGACGATCGCTTCCGCCGGGTGCGCGGCGCCGGCGTGGCGGTCCACCAGCGTGCGCGAGAGGGGCAGGTCGCGTGCGAAGACGGCCCGGAAGACGGCGCGTTTGTCGGGAAAGTAGTAGAAGACGCTCGCCGCGCTCATCCCGGCGGCCCGGGCGATGTCGGCCACGGTGGTCGCCTCGAACCCCTGCTCCGCGAAGCGCGCCGCGGCGGCGACGGCGATCGTTTCGCGTCGCCGGGCGACTCGTTCGGGGTCCGTGGTGCGGGCCACGGGATCGCCGCCTTTCCATGACTGATCGGTCAGTCAAAGAATAGCATCGGTGTTGCTTTCGGCGTCTGCGAGCTCGGATTCGGAGTTGGTTTTGAACTCGGACTCGGACTCGGATTCGGATTCGGATTCGGTTTCGGCGAGGTAGTCCTCGTAGACGCCGATCTTGTAGCCGATCAGGTCCATGCACTGGTGCAGTTGGGCGATCTGGCCGGCGATTCGGGTCTTGTGCTCGCGGAGGATGGCCAGGCGTTCGCGTTCGGTTCCCTCGCCGGCGCGGGCCAGTTCGGTGTAGTGGCGGATGGCCGGGATGGGCATGCCGGAGCCGCGCAGGACGATGCACATGTTCAGCCAGGCGATGTCGTGTTCGGCGTAGCGGCGGCGTCCGCCCGGGCCGCGCCGGACCGGGTTGGCCAGGATGCCCTCGCGTTCGTAGAAGCGCAGGGTGTCGATGGTCAGGCCGGTACGGGCGGCGACCTCGCCGATGCTCAGGTCGCCGGTGGTGTCCGGGGCGTCGTCGTCCGGGTGCTCGGCCGGCCGGTCGTCCGTGGGGCTGTTTTCGGGGGTCTCCGTCACGTGCCTCAGGATGGGGCTTGACCTGGAGTCGGGTCCAGCTCATAGATTGCCGAGCACCGGAGCGGGCCTCGCGCCGGCCCGCCGAGGGGCGGGTCGGGCCGTACGAGTGTGCCCGCCACCGGGTATCACCGGCAGTCGGGGGACCCCGGCCGGGAACCCAGGAACAAGGAGCACGACCATGCGATACCGCCCGCTCGGCCGCACCGGGATGCACGTCAGCGTGCAGGCGCTCGGCACGATGATGTTCGGCGCGGTGGGCAACCCCGATCACGACGACTGCGTCCGGATCGTGCACGCCGCGCTGGACCGGGGCGTCAACTTCGTGGACACGGCCGACATGTACTCGGCCGGCGAGAGCGAGGAGATCGTCGGCAAGGCGCTGCGCGGTCGCCGCGACGACGTGGTGCTGGCCACCAAGGGGCACTTCCCGATGGGCGAGGGCGTCAATCGTGGCGGAAACTCGCGGCGTTGGATCCTGACCGCGGTCGAGGACAGCCTGCGTCGGCTCGGGACGGACCGCATCGACCTGTACCAGATCCACCGCCCCGACGACTCGACCGACATCGAGGAGACCCTGGCCGTCCTGACCGATCTGGTCCGGCAGGGCAAGATCCGGGCGTTCGGCTGCTCGACGTTCCCGGCCGAGGACGTGGTGGAGGCGTATCACGTGGCGGAGCGGCGCGGGCTGTACCGGTTCCGGACCGAGCAGCCGCCGTATTCGATCCTGGCCCGGGGCATCGAGGCGTCGCTGCTCCCGGTGTGCGAGCGGTTGGGCATGGGCGTACTGACCTGGGGCCCGCTGGCCTCCGGGTTCCTCACCGGCCGCTATCGCAAGGACGCGCCGATCGACCTGACCTCGGGTCGGGCCCGGCTCAACCCCGGGCGGTTCGATCCGACCCTGCCGGTGAACGTCACCAAGCTCGACGTCGTCGAGCGACTGGTCGAGCTGGCCGGGGAGATCGGCTGCACGCTGCCGGAGTTGGCGGTGGCGTTCCCGACCGCGCACCCGGCGGTGACCTCGGTCGTCATCGGGCCGCGCACCATGGAGCAGGCGATGGCGGCGATCGAGGGCGCCTCGCTGGTGCTGGACGACGCGACGCTGGACCGGATCGACGAGATCGTGCCGCCGGGGACGAACGTCTACCACCCGGACGGCGCGTGGACCCATCCGGCGGTGGCCCGCAGTGCGCTGCGGCGACGGACGGTGGCGGAGCGGGCGGCGGGGTGAGGCGTGTCGGCGCCGAACTCGCTCTTTTTCGGTGCCGAACCCCCGTTCTCTTCGGTGTCGGACCCGCTCTCCTCGGGAACTTCCCCGGCCTCCCGCCCGACTGACTCCCCGGGTCCGCCTTCGCGGGCCGCCTGACGGTACTTCCGGGGAGCGAATCTGTGCGGGCGAGCAAGGTGTGCGGCGTGGCCGCCGTGGTGGCGTTGTTCGTGGCGGGGTGTGGCGGTGACTCCGACAAGACGGCCGAGGTGGGGTCGGGGGCGTCCGCCTCGGCGGCACGGTCGGGCGACGCCGGGTCGGCCGGCTTCCCGGTGAAGGTGACCGACTGCGCCGGGGCCGTGACGACGTTCACCGCGCCGCCGAAGAAGGTGGTCACCAGCAATGCGTCCAGCCTGGAGATGATGTTCCGGCTCGGCGCGGGCGATCGTGTGGTGGGTACCGGTTTCCCGCCGGGCAAGGGCACCATGCCGGCACCGTTCGCCGCGCAGGCCGAACGGGTCGAGGTGCTCGGCGACATGGTCATCCCCAAGGAACGACTGCTCGCCTCGGGCGCCGACTTGTACATCGACACCTTCGCCGACATGAGCGGCATGGGGGCGATGGGCTCCGGGCCGTCGCCGAAGGAGTTCGCGGCGGCCGGGATCAAGCACATCTACCTCAAGTCCACCGCGTGCGCGAGCAAACGTGCGGGTGCGCAGGAGGATCTGGCCGAGGTCGAGGCCGACATCCGGCAACTCGGCGCGGTCACCGGCACTTCGGCCCGGGCGGAGGAACTGATCGCGGGCATGCGGCAGACCGTCGGCACGGTTCGCGGCGCGCTCGCCGGTGTGCCGCAGGACCGGCGCCCGACGTACTTCTTCTTCGACTTCGACGCCGGGACCAAGCAGCCCATCGCGGTCTGCGGCAGGCAGGTCGCCAACGCGGTGATCACCCAGGCGGGCGCGCGCAACGTGTTCGCCGACTGCGCCGGTGACTTCAAGCCCGTGTCCTGGGAGGACGTGGTCGGGAGGAACCCGGAGTGGATCCAGCTGGGCGTGCGGGACAAGGGCAGCGCGGAGGCCAACGCGAAGGCGTTCGACGAGGCGGAACGTTTCCTGCGCACATTCGATGCGACGAAGGGGCTGTCGGCGGTCAGGGACGGGAAGTTCGTCCGGGTCGGGTCGGAGCGGACGACGATCGCGGGGGTGCGGAACGCGGACACGGTGCGGGAGATCGCGGGCCGGATTCATCCGGATCTGGTCAAGCCGGGGGCGGGGGCCGGGCCCGGGACGGCTGCCCCTTCGGCTTCGGCTCCCGCTTCCGCGCCGGTTGCGGGGTAGGCGCGGGTGCGTTCGGTGTCCGAGCTGCGCAGCCGCCGTCGTGCGGGCGAGGGTGTCGTTTCGGCGGGAGCCGCCGATGTCGCCGGCTCCGGCCGTGCGGGTGATTCGGCCGGTCCGGCGCGTACGGCCCGTACGGCGTGGGTCGTTGCGGTGCTGGCGGTGTTGCTGGTCGTCGCGTTGACGTCGGCGGTGTCGTTCGGGTCGGTGGACATCCCGATCGGCGAGGTGTGGTCGGTGGTCGGGCGGCGGTTGCGGGGTGAGCCGCCGCAGGCCGGTACGCGGGACCTGATCGTGTGGCAACTGCGGCTGCCACGAGCCCTGTTGGCCGCCGTGGTGGGCGCGGGGCTGGGCCTGGTCGGCACCGCCGTGCAGGCCCTGGTGCGCAATCCGTTGGCCGATCCGTACCTGCTCGGCATCTCCTCCGGCGCCTCGCTGGGCGCGATCGCGGTGATTGTGCTCGGGGCGGGCACGGGCGGTGTACTCGGCTGGGGCCTGTCCGCGTCGGCCTTCGCCGGCGCGCTGGCGGCCTTCGCGCTGGTGTGGGTGCTGGCCCGGCGCGGTGGCGGATTCTCCCCGCTGCGCCTGGTGTTGGCCGGGATCGGGGTGGGCCAGTTCCTGTCCGGGTTCACCAGCTTCCTGGTCCTGCAGGCGGGCGACGAACAGCAGACGCGCGGCGTGCTGTTCTGGCTGATGGGCAGTCTGAGCGGCGCCCAGTGGGAGCAGTTGGCGCTGCCGACGGCCGCCGTCGGATTCGGCCTGATCGTGCTCCAGGCCCGCGCCCGCGCGTTGAACGCGCTCCTGATGGGCGACGAGACGGCCGCCGGGCTGGGTGTGGACGTGGCCCGGCTGCGGCGCGAACTGTTCGCGGTGACCAGCGTGTTGACCGGCGTGCTGGTCTCGGTGTCGGGGGCGATCGGCTTCGTCGGGCTGATGGTCCCGCACGTGTGCCGGTTGCTGATCGGCGGTGACCATCGTCGGTTGTTGCCGGTGTCGGCGCTGTTCGGCGCGGTGTTGCTGGTCGCGGTCGACACCCTGGCCCGAACCGCGATCAGCACCCAGGAGTTGCCGATCGGCGTGGTCACGGCCGTGATCGGCGCACCGGTGCTGCTGCTCCTGCTCGATCGACGGTTGGAGACCCGATGAGTGGTGGGGCGACGGCCGCCGCCGACGACGCGACGCGGATCACGGTCGAGGACCTGCGGGTCGTGCTGGCCGGGCGCGACATCCTGGCCGGCGTCGAACTGATCGCCGCCGCCGGGGAGATCACCGGCCTGGTCGGACCCAACGGGAGCGGAAAATCCACCCTGCTGCGCACGGTCTACCGCCACCTGAAGCCGCAGGGCGGCCGGGTTCTCCTGGGCGAGCGCGACCTGCGGTCGATGAGCCCGGCCGCGGCGGCCCGGCACGTGGCGGCGCTGCCGCAGGAGCGGGAGAGCGACTTCGAGTTCACGGTGCGCGAGGTGGTCGCGATGGGCCGCACCCCGTACCAGAAGGCGTTCGCGGGGGACAGCGCCGCCGACCGCGCGGCGGTACTGATCGCGCTGGTGCAAACCGGTGTGGAGGAGCACCAGGGCCGCCGGTTCGCCACCCTGTCCGGCGGTGAACGCCAACGGGTGCTGCTGGCACGGGCGTTGGCCCAGGAGCCGGATGTCCTGGTCCTGGACGAACCGACCAACCACCTGGACGTACGCCATCAGGTCGAACTCCTCACCCTCCTCCGGGCCCAGGACCGCACGACGCTGATCGCCCTGCACGACCTCAACGCGGCGGCCTCGGTCTGCGACCGCCTGCACGTGCTGCACGAGGGCCGGGTCCGCGCGTCGGGCACCCCGAGGGAGGTGTTGACCCCGGCCCTGCTGGCCGAGGTCTTCGGCATCAGGGCGGCCGTTGTGGACCACCCCTTGACGGGTGACCTCCTGATCGCCGTCGACCACCGGACCACGGCCCCGCCGGCGGCGATGGTGGTCGAATCACCCGGCCTGCGCGGGTGACACCGGGGTGGGGGTGATGTGCAGGTGGGCCGGGCCGTTGACCAGGAGGGAGGGGACCGGGGGCGGGGGGAGGTCCGGGTGGGTCAGTGCCAGGTGGGGCAGGCGGTCGAACAGCGTGGTCAGGGCCACTTCGGCTTCCAGACGGGCCAGGTGGGCGCCCAGGCAGTAGTGCGGGCCGTGGCCGAAGGCCAGGTGGGACTTGTCGGCGCGGGTGGGGTCGAAGGTGTCGGGGGCGTTCGGATGCACGGCGGGGTCCCGGCCGGCGGCGGCGAAGCCGATGATGATCGGGTCGCCCCGGGGGATGGTGACTCCCTCGCCCAGGTCGATGTCCTCGATCGCGTAGCGCATGGGGAGGAACATGACCGGGCCGTTGTGGCGCAGGGTTTCCTCGACGATGTCGTCCCAGTCGATGGTCTTCGCCCGGAGCCGGTCCAGGTGTTCGGGGTGGGAGAGCAGCGAGTACAGGGCGCTGGTGATCAGGTTCACCGAGGTTTCGTAGCCGGCGCCGAGCATCAGGAAGAGCGAGTCGAGCAGTTCCTGACGAACGGGTGGGGTCGTGCCGGTGGTGGCGCCGGCGGTCCGGTCCCGTGTTGTGGCCAGGAGGTCGGTGGTCACGTCGAGGCCGGGGTTTTGTTGCTTGTGGTCCAGCAACTCGTTCAATCTGGCCTGGAGTTCGACCTGGTAGGCGATCGCCGTGGCGGCGTCGGCCGCGGTGTCCAGGATCGCGTCGATCGCGGCACCGAGGGTGCGGCGCATGGGGTCGGGCACGCCCAGCAGATCGCAGATGACCGTCATGGTCAGCGGCAAAGACAACGTGCGGCGGATGTCGACGCTTTCCCCGGGCGGGACCGCGGCGATGGCGTCGACCAGGCGATCCGCGGTCGCCTGGACCTGTGGCCGCATACGTTGCACGCGGCGCGGCGCGAACGACGGGGCGACGTGGGCGCGTCGGCGACGATGGTCCTCGCCGTATCTGTTGACGAAGCCCTGCTGCAGCGCGACCGGGGCGAGTGGCCATCCGGCGGGTATGTCGGCGAGTCCCGGCCAGTGTCGACGGAAGTCGCGGGAGACTCGGGGGTCGAGCGTCAGCGCCTGGATGACGCTGTGCCGGGTGACGGCCCAGGCTTTCACGCCGCCCGGGAGTTCGATCAGCACGGCCGGGCCCCGCGCGCGCAGCGCGGCGGCGTCCGCGTGTGCGGCTCGGGCGGTGGGATCGAGAACGGGGCATCGATGAACGGGCTCTGCCGACATGCCTGGGTCCCTTCGCGGTGAACGTCCGGGATCACCGCCGGGCCGAGTGGCGCGTGGCGAGGCGGGGTTCGCGAAGCGGAGTTCGCCAAGCACACCGAATCCCCCCGGCGGTGCGTTCCTCTCTCTTCTACGCCTCACGGCGAGGTATGACAACCGCGCGAAGGCATCGCATCGGTGCGAAACCGGCGGGAGGGCGGCGAGCGGGGGTGGCCGGGAATCAGGTGAGGGTCGGGATCGCGCCGCCGTCGGCGTGGGTGAGGGTGACGCCCGGCAGGGAACGGGACCAGCGGTCGGTGCACTTGGCGAGGTCGGCGGCGGTGGGCGGGCCGGCGCCGAGGCCGATGGCGTAGCGGGTGCCGGCGTCGAAGGGGCGGGGCCAGGCGTGGGCGTCCCGGACGCCGGCCTCCTCCAGGAGCTTGAGCAACGAGCGCACACGGCCCCGGAGTCGCCCGGTCGTCGCGGCGAACTCGTCGGGAGAGCAGGGGAGTACGGTCAGGACCAGCCAGGCCGCGTGGCGGCGGTGCAGCGGGGGTGGTTCGGTCGCCTCGGACCACGGGTCGGTGCCGTCGGACTCCGCGGCGGTCAGGATCTCCCACGCGCGGTACAGCTCGTCGGTCAGGAGGTCGCGGCCGCCGGAGGCCACCTGTTCGGTGCAGGAGCGCACCGGGTGACTCGGTGTCAGGATCGACATCGGTGCTTCGGCGCCGGCGGTGGTGGTCGGTTCCGGGTGGATGCCGCGGTGGGAGAGGCTTACCGGGGTGCGCCAGTCCCATGCGGCCCAGCCGGCGAAGAAGTCTCGGAGCAGGTCGCCCTCGGTGGCGTCGGGTGCGGCGTCGATGGTGGTTCGGGCGGCGAGTATCGACCAGGCCACGCCCGGGAGTCCGCCGAAGGGGGCGCAGTCCAGGCCGCGTGCGCGCGCCCAGGCTTTGACCTGCCGGGACAGTGCGGCGAACCTCGCGTGTGCCGCGCCGACCGCGCTCAGGACGGCGTCGGCGTCGGTGACCGCGCTCAGCGCGACGGCGGCCGGTTCGGCGAGTTCGGCGCGGCGGTCCACCGCGTCGGCGGGCGGGATTCGTCCGGTGCCGACCAGTACGAGGTCGGTGGTCATGTCGTGGACGCTCAGGCGCAGTCCGGGCACGCGGGCGCCGATCACGGGACGGATGCCGACGGCCTCGGGCAGGGCGGTGGCGACCCGGGCCGCCACCTCGCCGAGGTCGACCGTGCCGGGCAGGGCCAGGACGAGGTCCAGGTCCGCGTCGGGGGCGGCGCAGCCCATCCGCCGGGAGCCGACCACGGACACCACGCCCTCGTCCAACGCCCCCGCGATGCGGCGAGCGATCCGCCGTGCGTGCGCGTCCCGTTCCGGGCCGGTGGGCAGGGACGGCCCGTGTGTGTCGGCTTTGTGGCCCGGGTGTTCCGGTAGCCACCTCAGGGTTCCGGTGCCCAGGGTCAGGACGGCCCTGGGTCGCATCGGCTCGTTGCCACGGCGGGAGAGGAGGACCAGGGTGTCGACCCGGGCGGATGTCGGGCTCAGGCGGGCCGCGCACGTGGCCGCCGTCTGCTGGGGGTCGGCGCTGCGGCCCAGGGTCAGGTGCGGTGTGTAGGGCCTGCCGTGCGCGTGGCAGTTGGGGAAGTGGCGGGCGAAGGCCCGGTGGAGACGCGCCCACGCGTCCTCGTCGGCCGCCGCCGGGTCGAGCCAGACGGTGGCGTCCTCGCGGTGGCCGAAGGTGTGTACGCCGGACAACTCCGCGACGAACGGGGCGACGTGCGCCGCCGCGGCGGTGAGCAGCGGGGCGGCGCGGATGAAGGCGTCCTCCGGGACGAAGCCGAAGAGGATGTTGACGTGCGGCGGCCAGCGGTCCACCTGCGGGTCGTGGGTGCGGCGGAGGGCCTGGAGGTCCGGCCACAGGTGCTTCGGGGGCAGCCAGGCCAGTGCGGTGCGTGCCGTCGGGGCCGCGTCGAGGACGGCGGTGCGGGTATCGACGCCGGTCACGAGGTCGGCCTGGACGCCGAAGTGGTCGGAGATGTACAGGCCGTCGGGGTCGGCCTCGTCGCCTTGGAGCACCGCCGCTTCGGTGCGCCAGGTGCCCGTGCGGAGCAGGATTCGGTCCAGGCGTGCGGCGCGGCCGGTGCGGGAGCCGATGGCCGCGAGCGGGTTGACGCCCGGGTCGAAGGTGGGTGTGTGGTCGTCGGGGCCGTGTACGCGCGTCCACGCGTCGGTCAGCCCGAGCGCGGCGGCGGGGCCGGTCGGGCCCGCGGTGCCGTCGTTGAAGTCGCCGACCACGACCAGGTCGTCCGGTACGCCCGCGAACCCGTCGGCGAGCGCGGCGAGTTCGACGCGGCGGCGGCCGGGGCCGTCCTGGGCGTGGTCGCTGGTCAGGTGGGTGACGGCGACGACCAGCGGTGTGGCGCCGGTGTCCACGGTGATCGCCGCCACGGCCTTGAACGGGCCCAGTACGTGCCGTGCGGCCTCGCGCACCGGCAGTCGGCTGAGCAGTACCAGTCCGCTGTCGGCGATGTCCCGGCCGGCGGGATCGGTGTCCATCGTGTACGCCGCGCGCAGCCACGGCTCGGCGGTGAGCAGCGCGATCAGGTCGGGTTCGACCTCCTGGAGCGCGATCACGTCCGCGTCGGCCGCCGCCAGCGCGGTGAGCAGGCGCGGTCGGCGCCGGGCGGTGTCGATGCGGTCGGCGTCGTAGCGGTCCCAGAGGGTGTTCCAGGTCAGCACGCGGATTCGGGCCGCGGCGGATGCGGCCGAGGCCGCGGGTGTGGCCGCGGTTCCGGCCGTGGGCGCGGGCGCGGGCAGCCAGCGGCCCTTGGCCGGGTCGAACGTGTACGGTTCGCGTGCGGTGAAGAAGGGTGCGCGCAGGCGGCGCGGGTCGTGTGCGCGGCCGACGGTGCAGGTGTCGATCCGGTCCACCCGTTCGGCCCGGTCCCACACCACCTCGCCGTCGGCCTCGATGCGCAACACCCGATGCCACGGGATGTCCCCGCCGGGGACGAACGCGGGCAGCGCGACGCGTTTCGGCTCGGCGCCGCGCCGGCTGACCGCCAGGACGAAGCGGGCCGGGTCGAATCGGGGATCCCAGCGCACCCGGTGGTAGATCTCCTCGCTGGTACGCATCACGCCTCCTCCGCGTCCAGGGAGCCGGCGACGTCCTCGACGGTGCCGCCGGCACCGATGTACCGGGTCCGGCTCGCCTGTCCGGGGTAGGGCGGGGCGAACCGGCGTCCCTGCGCGGCGAGTACGGCCGGCGGGACCGGGTGTTCGCGCGTGGCGTTGCGAGCGGTCAGCTCGTCCTCGCCGACCAGCACGATGGTGTGTGTGGTCAGCGCGTTGCGGCGGTGCGCGATGGCGGACACCGCGGTCCGTTGAGGGCCGGTGAGCGAGGTGGCGTCCCAGACCACCGTACCCCCCGCGGCGAGCGCGGCGTCGAGGCGATCCAGGCCCTCGCGCAACACGTCGCCGTTGGCCCGCTGGTCGGCCCGGGCGCCGCGGGCCTCGCGCAGGTCGTCGAGGGCGATGTGGGCGGCGACGTCGGGGAGTCGGCGGGCGTAGGTGCTCTTGCCGCTGCCCGAGCGGCCGATCAGGTGCACCAGCCGGGGGAAGTCCCCGGACCAGTGCCGGCGGGTCGCCTCGGGCGGCATGGTCCAGCCCTTGGCGTGGGCGTCGCGCAGTTCGGCCCAGCAGCGGTCGGCGACGTCCGGCGGCAGGTCGGCGAACGCGGCGCGGGCTCGGGCGCGCAGCGGCGCCAGGGGGGCTTCGTCGGTGAGGCCGGCGTCGGCGGCGAGCAGGGCCGACCACTCGACCCGCTCGTATTGCGCGGCGGCGTCCGCCCGGGCGGTGTCGGGGTCGGCCCCGGCGGCCGCCACGGCGCCGGCGACCGCGTGCAACACGCCCAGGTCGGCGGCGACCGCCAACCTGGCCAGCCCGCGCGGGCGTTCGTCGTCCGGGAACGGGCGGCGCAGCAGGGCCTGGAGACCGACCAGGTCGGCGATCCGGCGGGCCGCGGGCATGCCGAGCGCCGATGCCGATTCGGCGGCGAGCGCGGCGCGGGGTTCGGTGTGCAGGGCGGCGGCGAGTACGCCGGTCAGTCGGGCGTCGCCCGAGCGGCCCAGGACGTCGACGCGGGCGCAGGCGTCGGCTGCCAACTCGACGGTGGCGGGGGTGGGTTCGTCCCGCCCCAGGAGGCGGAGCAGGGCGACGAGGTCGGGTTCGGCGCCGGAACGCACGTCCCAGAGCGCGGCGTTCGGGCCGAGGCCGTTGGGGGTCACGGCGGCGTGCATCCAGTGTGTGTCGGTCTGCACGTGGCCGCGGCGCACCCATTTGGCCACCCGCCGGCCGAACTCCGCGCCGGGGAAACCCTCGACGGAGCGTACGACGAAGCCCTCCTGCCGTGCGGGGTCGAGCCGGATCGCGCGCAACGCGCGTTCGTCGAACACGCCGCGCCACAACACCGGCGGGGTCGGTACGCCCAGGCGGCGCAGGAAACGGGTGCTCTCGTCCCAGCCCAGGCAGTCGTCGCCGGCCCAGACCGAGAACCCGTAGAACCAACTCGCCAGCGTGTCGTAGCCGATCGAGTGGCGCGCGTACATGTTCTCCCCGCACACCCGCCACCCGGCCGGGATCCGTGCGCCGATCCGGCCCTGGAGTCCCTTGACCCAGGTGCGGGAGGGGTGGTGCCGCGAGTCGAGCGAGCGCGCGTGCAGCCCGTCGGAGTAGAGCGTGGTGTTCTCGCCGTCGAGCTTCTCGGTGACCACGACCTCGAGGCCGCGGAGCGCCGACAGATCGCCCGACCGGATGTCGTCGGCGCCGGCGCCCGGGGACCAGGGGACGTGCGGGGTGCGGGGATAGTGCGTACGCATGTCCCCTCCGCTCCCGATCCCCGCGCCCGATCCGGTCCCGAGCCTTGCGGGAGCCTCGGTCACTGTAGGAGGCGGTGCGGGGTGGGGCCATCGAATTTCGGCCGGGTGGAGGCGGACGGTACGGGGCACGGGGCGCCGGGGCGTGGGGCTGACGGCTTACGGCTTTCCGACCGATGTGAGGAGCTTTTCGGATTCGGAGATCGCGGCGGCTGCGGTCTTGCCTCGGTGTTGGGACATGACCGCACCGATGATCAGGTGCTTGCGACCGTTGAGTTGGCGCTCGGCGGCGAAGACCAGGTTGGCGCCGGCGGGGGTGGTGAAGCCGGTCTTTCCGGCTACCACGCCGTCCCGGCCCAGGAGGGAGTTCCCGTTGGGCTTGGTGGCTCGGGCGGAGTCGGTGTAGGAGGGGACGCCGGCGATCGAGGCGAAGCCCGGGTCGCGCATGGCCGCGCCGAACAGCTTGACCTGGTCGGCGGCGGTGCTCACGGTGGCGGGGTCGTAGCCGCTGGGGTCGGTGTACGTCGTGTTCGTCATGCCCAACTCGCGGGCGGTGCGGTTCATTCGGGCCACGAACGCCGCGTCGCCGCCGTCGACCCAGCGGGCGATCTCGTGGGCGATGTTGTTCGCCGACACCACCATCAGCGCCTCCAGGGCCCGGCGTTGGGTGAAGGTCTCGCCCGCCGTGATCGGGGTCAGGCTCTCCGAGCGACGCAGCCGGTCGGCGGAGCGGGCGGCCTCTTCGGCGGAGATGGTGAAGGACGGTCCCGAGCTGCCGGCCGCGAGCGGCTTGGCCTTGAGGAAGACGTACGCCGTCATCACCTTGGCCACGCTCGCGGTCGGCGTCGGCTTGGCGGTGCCGGAGGTGAGCGGCGTGCGGGCGCCGTCCACGGACAGCGCCGCCTGGCCGTCCTTGGGCCAATCGGGTTGGAGCGTGAGGTTGCCGTCGGTGGCGGAGACGGTCGCGGTCACCGGCGCGGTACGCGTGGCCGGCCCGGAATCGTCCGCACAACCGGCGACCAGCGCGAGCAACGCCCCGACGACCAGCGCGGCCGGACCTCGCAACGACCGACGCCGACCGGAGAGAGCGGCGCGGCGCTCGGCGGAGGCGCGACGGTGGGCTCCGGCGCCGTCGGCGGCCGGATCGGCGAGGGGGGCCGAGACGAGGGTGGCGGTGCCCGGGACCGACGTGGGAGCCGAACGCGCGACGTGGTCGGTGACACGGGTGGCGGTGCCCGGGACCGGGACGGGCCCGAAGCCCCCGGCTCGATGGGCCCTGCTGTCGTCGGGCGCGTCGGCGGCGGCTTTCGTTGTCTGCGGGGTGGTCGCCTGCGTGGTGGCGACGTCGTGAGGCTTCATGGGATCGACCATGGCGACCTCGGATGACCGCATTCGGCCGGGAACAAGACCGTTGTGTCACAACCCGTGCGATCGGCCGGTGGAGCGGGATTCGGGGCACGGGGCTGTTCGATACTGACCCAATGGTTCGTGTGCTCTTGATCGAAGACGACCCCGCCGTGGCCGAGGGGCTGGCCCTCGGGCTGCGCCGGCAGGGCTACACCGCCCAGGTGCGGCACAGCGGCGAGGAGGGACTGGCCGGGGTGGCCGAATTCGATCCCGACCTCGTCGTGCTGGACGTGATGTTGCCCGGCATGGACGGCTTCGAGGTGTGCCGGCGGATCCGGCGGGCCGGCACGCTGCCGGTGATCATGTTGACCGCGCGCGACGAGGACATGGACATCGTGGTGGGTCTGGAAGCCGGCGCCGACGACTACGTGGTCAAGCCCGTGCAGTCCCGGGTCCTGGAGGCGCGGATCCGCGCGGTACTGCGGCGCGCCGACTCGGCCACGCCCGCCGGTCGCCGGGAGGTGCACGGCGACCTGACCCTGGACCGCACCGCGCTGACCGTGTCCAAGGCCGGCCGGCCGATCCCCCTCGCTCCCTCCGAACTGCGACTGCTGCTGGCGCTGTCCGCCGCCCCCGGCCGGGTGTTCAGCCGGGGCCAACTGCTCGAAGCGGTATGGGAACACCCGTTCCTGGGCGACAGCCGCCTGGTGGACGCGTGTGTCAAACGGCTGCGGATCAAGATCGAGGACGCGGAGCGACCCGCCCGATACATCCAGACCGTGCGCGGCTTCGGCTATCGGTTCGGCCCGCTGTGATTGGGTCGGATGCCGTGCTGCGCGGGCTGCGCGCCACGCCGCGCGCGGTACTGCGCCGGCTGCGCGGCCTGCGGGTGCGGCTGGCGGCGGCCTGTCTGCTGGTGGCCATGTTCGCCGCCCTGACGACGGCCGCGCTGACCTACCGTGAGGCCCGCGGCGCGATGTTGCAACGGGCCCAGGACTCGACCGTGCACTCGGTACGCGACCGGGTCCAGACCGTCGCGCGGTTGACGCCGTACCCGCCCGACCAGGCCGCGCTGGAGCGGATCGCCGCGCTCGTGGACCCCCGCACCCGCACCGACCACTGGGCGGTGGCGGTCGGATACCGGGACCTGTGGGCGACGACCACCCGCGACTTCGGTCCGAGCCAGATCCCCACCGAACTGCGGGACACCGTCTCCGGGCGCACCGCGACCGCCTTCCAACGGGTGCACCGCAACGGACGGGTGCTGCTCGCGGTCGGTGTGCCGATCGCCTTCAGCGGCACGGGCCGGACCACCGCCTCCGGGGTGGAGGTCTACGTGATGACCCCGATGCAGACCCAGGTACAGGAGGAGGCCGCCCTGGTCCGCGCCGCGCGCAACGGCGCCATCCCCGCGGTGCTGGCCGCGCTGGTCCTGGCGCTGATCGTCGCGGGCGGCGTGCTGCGCCCGGTCCGAGCCCTGCAGCGGGCCACCCGGCGACTGGCCCGGGGCCGCCTGGACACCCGCCTCCAGGTCAAGGGTGGTGACGAACTCGCCGAACTGGCACAGGACTTCAACCACACCGCAGCGGCGCTGGAGGAACACGACGCGCGGCTGCGCAGACTGGAGGCGCGGGCCCGAGCGTTTGCCGCGGACGTCTCGCACGAACTGCGCACCCCGCTGGCCGCGATGACCGCGGTGACCGACGTACTGGACGAGGACGCCGCGGCCGAGCACCTGGACCCCGACACGGCCGCGGCGCTGCGGCTGATCTCCTCCGAGACCGGCAAGCTCACCCGGCTGGTCGACGACCTGATGGAGATCTCCCGCTTCGACGCGCGCGCCGCCGCGCTGCACGTCGACGAGTTGGACATGGCGGAGGCGGTCCGCCGCTGCCTGGCCGCGCGGGGATGGCGGGACGCGGTGACGACCCGGCTGCCGGAGGGGATCCGGGCCGAGGTCGACCCGCGGCGGCTGGACGTGGTGGTGGCCAACCTGGTCGGCAACGCGCTGCGCCACGGCGCGCCGCCGGTGGAGGTGGCGCTGGCGGCCGAGCGGCGCGACGACGGCGACTGGGTCGTACTCACCGTCGCCGACCGGGGTCCCGGACTCGCCGCGGAAACCCTGGATCGGGTCTTCGAGCGTTTCTTCAAGGCCGATGCGGCGCGCACCCGTTCGTCCGGCAGCGGCCTGGGCATGGCGATCACGCTGGAGAACGTCCGGCTGCACGACGGACTCATCCGGGCGACGAACCGCCCCGACGGAGGTGCGGAGTTCACGGTGGAACTGCCTCGCCATGCCCGCGTCGGCACCGAAGGCCGGGAGGACGGATGAGGGTGCGGCCGCTGCGGGTGCGGATGGGGACGCGGATGGGGACGAAGCGCGGGAACGGGGTCGCCCGACTGCGACTGCCGTTCCTGGCGGCGGTGTTGCTCGCGGTCGGGGCCGGCTGCGGGATTCCGGCCACCGGCGCGATCGAGGCGGGTCAGCCGGCCGACGGCATCATTCCGCCCGCCGACGCGAACCATCCGAGTGGGGTGTACGTGTACATGGTCGACGCCCACCGGGTCGTCCCCGAGCTGCGCACCTCGTCCGGCGGCGACAGTCCGCAGGCCGCGATCGACCTGCTGCTCGCGGGGCCGACACGCGAGGAGACGCTGACGGGTGTGAGTACGGCGATCCCGGCGGGGGTCGGCCCCGCGCGGGTGACGGTGGTCGAGAGCGGCACGCTCCGGGTGGAGCTGGCCGGTGCCAGTCCGCTCGGCGAGACCGCGCTGGAGCAGGTGATCTGTACCGCCGCGACGGCCGGCAGCCGCAACCTCCCCGGCGGCGGCTCGGGCACGGTCTCGGTGATCACCCCCGTCCAGCGCGCCGAGAACCGGGCCTGCCCGACGTCGCTCGTCGGTAGCTCCGGCGGCTCCGAGAGCGTGCTCCCGCCTCGTCGGCCCGGTTCGGGGCCGGAGACGGCCGAGCAGGTGGCCCCCGGGCGCCTTCCGCCTGTGCCGCCGGCCGGCTGATCGAAGGGGGCGTGGTGGGGCTGCGGGGGTAGGCAGTGCTGACTCGAGGTGAGAATCAATGCGCGTAGATCTATGGGGGTCGAAGAAAATAGGAGTAGGCTCCGAAATCGGAGCCGACTCTGAAAAGAGTGTCCGCTCTCAAGGTGAGTCGAGCCTCGACGAGGGAGCGGCGCATGGGCGCGACGGGAACGGTGGGCGAGGCGGGGGCGGCGACGGCAGGCGCGGTCGGTGTCGGGCGGCGCAGGTGGTGGGCGTTGGCCGCGTTGAGCCTGGCCATGTCGGCGGTGGGGCTGGATGGCACCGTGCTGAGTGTGGCCCTGCCGAGGTTGGCGGGGGATCTGGAGGCGACGGCGTCGGATTTGCAGTGGTTCTCGTCCTCGTACCTGCTGTTCCTGGCGGCGGCGATGTTGCCGATGGGCCTGCTCGGCGATCGGCTGGGGCACAAGCGGGTGTTGGTCGCCTCGCTGTCGTTGTTCGCGCTGTCGTCGGCGGGGTGTGCGTACGCCACGACGCCCGGGTGGTTCATCGCGGCGCGTGCGGTGCTCGGGGTGGCCGGCGCGGGGATCGTGGTGATGGCGTTGTCTGCGTTGACCGTGTTGTTCCCGGTGGACGAGCGGCCGCGGGCCGTGGGGGTGTGGTCGGCGGCGAACTTCCTCGAGCTGCCGCTGGGTCCGCTGCTCGGCGGGTGGATGCTGACGCATCTGTGGTGGGGGTGGGTGTTCCTGATCAACGTGCCGGTCGCGTTGGTGGGTGTGGTGGTGGTGTCGATATTGGTTCCGGGGGCCGGGTCGCGGGCCGCGCCGGAGTCGGAGGCCACTGTGGGGCGTCGGTCGCGGTCGGATCCGGTCGGGGTGTTGTCGTCCACCGGGGGATTGGTGTGTGTGACGCTCGGGTTGATTCGGGCGGGGGAGTACGGCTGGGACGACGTGTGGGCCTGGGGGTCGATCGGCGGCGGCCTGGTGCTGCTCGCCGCGTTCGGGCGATACGAGCATCGGCTCGGGCGCCGGCCCGGTGGGAAACCCCTGCTGGATCCGCGGGTGTTCGCATCGAGGTCGTACACGTGGGGTGTGGTGCTGATCGGTATCGCGGTGTTCGCGAACATCGGGGTGTTGTTCACGATGCCGCAGTACTTCCAGGCGGTGCGGGGCACGGACGCGATGGGTTCGGGAACGCGGTTGTTGCCGATCATCGGCGGGTTGGTGATCGGGGCGGTGCCGGCGGATCGGGTGGCCCGGGTATTGGGGGTCAAGGTCGCGGTGGCGATCGGGTTCGTGCTGATGGCGGCGGGGCTGCTGATGGGCGGGGCGACGGGTGTGGGGTCGAGCACGTGGTTCGTCGCGTTGTGGATGGGGCTGAGCGGGGCGGGGATGGGGCTGGCGATGGCGACGTCGACATCCGCGGCCCTGTCGGAGGTGTCGGAGGGGCGCAGCGGGGTGGAGGCCGCGGTGTTGCAGGCGGTGAACAAGGTGGGTGCGCCGTTCGGTTCGGCGATTTTGGGCAGTGTGGCGCTGACCGGGTATCGGGATCGGCTGCGGGCGCCGGATCTGTCCGCCGCCGACCTGCACACCGCCCGTTCCGGGGTGTTCGGCGGCGCGGAGGTCGCGGGCAGGGTCGGCTCGGCGCCGATGTCGGCCTCGGTGCGAGGGGCGTTCGTGCACGGGATGGATCTGGCCCTGCTCGTGTCGGGCGGCGTCGCGGTGCTCGGGTTGATCGTCGCGCTCGTGTTCATGCCGGGGGCGGGGCGGCGGGGTGGCGGGGCCTGGTGGAGGCGACGCGGCGTGGCCGATCCGGTGTCGGGATCCCAACCGGTCGGCGTGGACGGATGATTGGCCGCCCCGGGTCGAGTAGGGGGCGCTCGGACCCGGGGTAAGGGCCGGGTCAGGGGTTCCCCCGGTCGTGGTCGGGTTCATACGCTGGCCGAGCCAACCGGTTGACCGCCGGGTCGTCGTGCCCAGCGACGGCCCGGCAAGCCACGACCGGAGCGCGGGGGGTCGCGTCGGCCGCCGGAGGGGGTCCGGAAGCGCCGTACGCGCCGGGTCACCGTACGCACCGGATCATCGTCCGCGCACACCCGTCGACTCGGCGGGGGTTCGCGGACGCGCGGTCCGGGGCCATCGCCGAAGGGAGCCGCGCCATGCGTGTGTCGCGCCGGGACGAGGTCGAGGGGTCTGCCGGGGCCGAAGGGTTTGCGGGGGGTGGGGTGCCCGCCGAGGCCGAAGTCCTCGCCGGGGACGAGGGGTTCGCCGAGGTCGCGGCGGGGCTGATCGCCCGGCACTGGGGAGGGGCCGCCGCCGCGCCGACGGGGGATCTGGATCGGCTGTGGGAAATGGGTGCCGGGCACGGCTGGTTCGACCTCGGGCGTGAGGACGATCTCGCCGCCTCGATCACCCTGGCCCGGGTGCTCGGTCGGGCCGCGTGTCCGTTGCCGGTGTCCGCGGGATTCGTCGCGGCACGGTTGTTCGCCGAACATGTCGGGCTGGCCACGGCGATCGGCGACGGCGGCGTCCGGGTGGCGACGGCGTTGCCGGGTGATCCGGGGATGCCGGGGGCCGGTTGCCTGGTCGAGGCGGGCGATGTCGCCAGCCACGTGCTGCGACTGCCGCCCGGTGGCGGGCAGATGGGGCTGCATCGGATCGAGGCGGTCGACCCGGTCGAGGACTTGGCGGTGCCGGGGTGGACCCGGGCCCGCCTCGGTTCGGCGCTGGCCTACCTCGACCTTTCCGCCGCCGAGGCCGATCGTGCGGTGACGGTGCTGCGGCTCGGCTGGGCCGCGCGGGCGCTCGGCGCCGCGGAACGTGTGGCGGGGGCGGCGCTCGCGCACGCCAGGGTGCGAACTCGGGCCGGCGAACCGGTGGGTGCGTTCGCCGCGGTGCGGCAGCGGGCCGATCGTATGGAACTGGGTGCGGGCGATCTGTTGATCGCCGACGCGGTGCGGCGCTATGCGGAGGGCGCGGGGGATTGGGCGATCGCCGCCGAGCTGGCCGTCGCGCAGATCCGGCGGATCGCGCCGCGGGTACGGTTCGGCGCGCACCATGAGCCGGCCGTGGCCGGCTGCTCCGACGAACACGAGACGCCGTGGTTGTTCCATCGGGTACGGGCGGACCTGGCCTGCCTGCGCGCATTCGCGGCGCCCGGCGGGGACGCGGCGGATCGGCTGCTGGAGGAGACCCCGGGCGGCGACCCCGCGGCGGGCGCCGCCGTGCACGGGGCAGGTGTTCGTACGTCCGCCCTGCCGGACCCGTGGCTGGGTCCGGACGGCGAGGCCGTGCGGGAGGCGTGCCGAAAGGTGGCCTCGGGGCGGTGGGGGGCGACGGCGTCGGCGGCGGGGCCGGGATCCGAGGGGGTGCCGGACACGGGATCGGGATCGGAGCGGGAACCGGAGGCGGAGTCGGAATCGGAATCGGAATCGGAATCGGAGCCGCAATCGACTTCGAGGCGGGAGACGGGGTCGGGGCCGAGGTCGCAGCCGAGGCCGGAGGCCGCGAACGCGGTGGCGTACTCGTCGGGTTCGGCAGCGCCGTCGCCGTTGCCCGCCTCCGCGTCCGCCTCGGACGCACCCGCCGTGCCCGCGTCCGCTTCGGGTGTGTCCGACTCGGCTGCGGCCGTTTCCGGGCGGGGCGCTGCCGTGCGGTCTGATTTCGGGCGGGTCGCCGCGGCCTGCTTCCCTGCCTCGCCGGAGGGTGACGGGGTTGATGATCCCCACGTCGTGGCCGAGGCCGCCGGCCATGGGTGGTTGGCGCTCGGATGGTCGGGGGCGCACGGCGGCGGCGGGGGGACTGCCGCCGAGCGGTTCGCGCTTCGGCAGGAGGTCTGCCGGCTTCGGCTGCCGATCCTGAACGCGCTGACCACCGCGACGGTGTTCGGCCCGGCGATCGCGCGGTACGGCTCGGCGGAGCAGCGGGCGCGGCTGTTGCCGGCGTTGCGCGAGGGCACGATCCGGATCGCGTTGGGATACCGGTGGTCCCAGGCCGACTTCGATCCGGCCGCGGTGCGGGCGAGTGCGGTCCGTACCGGTGCCGGCGAGCGGGACGACTGGATCCTCACCGGCGCGCGGATATGGACGGCCGACGCACATCGCGCCGACCGGATGTGGCTGGTGGCCCGTACCGACGCCGACGTCGAGTCGCCGCGTGCCGGGCTCACCGTCTTTCTGGTGCCCACCGACGCGCCGGGTGTACTGCTGCGACCGCATCGTTCGCCGGCGGGCGAGAGCGGGTGCATCGTATTGCTCGACGAGGTCCGGGTGTCGGACTCGGCCAGGATCGGTGCCGTGGGCGGTGGTTGGGCGCCGGTCGCCGAGACGTTCGCCGCCGAGCCGATCCTGCTCGGCGACGTCGCGGCCACGTTGCATCGTCGCCTGACGGACCTGATCGGACTGCTGCGTGCGGGTGCCGGGACGCGGCCCGTGGCGGGTGCCCGGGGGTCCGCGGCCCGAGCCGCGGTGGCCGAACTGGCCGTGCGGACCCAGGCGGTGCGGCTCCTGGCCACCGCGGCGGCGGTACCCGCGCCGGGCGACCGGGCGGAGCATCCGCGTCTGCACGCCTCGGCGGCTCGGGTACTCGGCGCCGAGCTGGCCGCCGACTTCGGCCCGATCGGCCTCGAACTCCTCGGCCCCGCAGCGGTCCTGGGCGCGGGTGCCCCGGGCGCACCGGGAGCCGGAGGCTTCGAGCCGGAGCTGTGGCCCGCCCCGCCCTACACCCCCGCCGGCGACACCGACGACCCGCACCACGACCTACCGGCCCACTCCCTCGGCCCACCGGCCCGCGTTTGACGCGCTCGGCGACCTCGACGACTTGGAAGGATCAGACTCTGTGGAGGCCCGTGCGCAGGTGGGACGGGAGTTCGCGGCGGTTCTTGATGTCGAGCTTTCGGTAGACCCTGGTGAGGTGTTGCTCGACGGTGCTGACCGTGATGAACAGTTCCTCCGAGATGCCCCGGTTGCTGTACCCGCAGGCGGCGAGCGCCGCCACGCGCTTCTCCGATTCGCTGAGGTTGGTGTCGCCGGTGGCGGGGGTCCCGGTGGAGGCGCCGAGCAGGTCGGCGTACGCGTGCGCGACGGCGCGGTAGCGCGGGCGGGCGCCGCAGTCGCGGGTGAGGTGCCATACGCGACTTTGGAGCGTCGCGGCCCGGGCCGGTTCGGCCCGGGCGCGGTACGACTCGGCCAGGGCTTCGAGGGTGTGGGCCAGTTCCAGGGGGTCCTCGGAGCGGCGCAGTGCCTCGACCGCCTGGGTGAGCAGTTCCGGGCGCTCGGCGACGTCCACCGTCATCGCCCGCAGGCGCAACGCCGTGCCGCGGACCCGGCCGCCCCCCGGACCGCACAGCCGCAACTGCTCGACCACCAACCGCCGGGCCCGCTCGGTCTCGTCCAGGCGCAGCAGCGCCTCGGCGACGTCGGTCCGCCACGGGATCAGGAACGGCTGGTCCACCCGCCAGGCGTGGACCAGCCAGGCCACGTGCAGGAAGTCGGCGAGCGCCGCGCGGGCCCGGTCGGTGGCCAGGTGGAAGCGGCCCCGCGCGCGGAGGTAGGTGAGGCCGTGCAGGCTGGAGTACAGCGCCTTGGTGACCGGCCGGTTCACCTGACGGGCCGCGGCCTCGTAGTCGCCCATCGCGGTGTACACCGAGATCAGGCCGGCCAGCGGGCCGCCGAGGTACAGGCTGCCGGTGTGCTCGGGCATCGCCGCCATCGCCTGACGTGCGTAGCCTTCCGCGTCCGGCAACCGCCCCTGGCGCAGCGCGGCTTCGGCGCACGCCGAGGCGAACACCGCCACCCACCCGGGGGCTTCGCGCCGGATGGATTCGGCAAGGAAGTCCCGGCAGTGCGTCTCCGCGACGCCCGCCCGGTCGCGGGCGATCAGCAACCGCGCGGCGTTGACGATCGGGAACAGCGTCACGTCCGTCAGCCCCGACACGCGCAGGAGCTGTTCGGCCGCCTCCAGCCGCTCGGCCGGATCGGTCGCCGACGCGCTCGGACCGGGATCGTCCGACCATGGGAACGGCACGTCCGACTCGACGTGTTCGACCCACTCGGCTCGGGGGTCGGTGCGCTTGCGGAGCCGGTCGAACACCTCGCGCGCCGCGTCGAGTCGGCCGTGGGCGCGCAGCTGCCGGGCCACCGAGACCATGCTCGACTCCGGCAGGTCGCCGACCGCGAGCGCGGTCAACGGTTCGGCCAGGCAACGCTGTTCGGCGGCACTCGGGTTGAGCCGCCAGGAGATCTCGGCCAGTCGCACATGGATCTCGGCCCGGACCGCGGGGTCGCGGCACTGCTCGGCGGCCAACTCCAGGTAGGCGAGGGCCTGTCGGGCCCGGTCCCGGGACAGCGCCTCCTCGGCGGCCTCGCGCAACACGCCCACCGCCCACGGGTCGGGAACATCGCGCGCGGCGAGCAGGTGCCGGGCCGTCCGCGCCGCCGGGGCGCCCTCGTGCCGCAGGATCGTGGCCGCCCGGCGGTGCAGCGCGCCCTGCTCGGCCGGATCCAGGCTGTCCAGCAGCGCGGTCCGGGCCGCCCGGCGCAGGCGGTCGTCCTCGATCAGGCCGGCGGCGGCCAGGGCGCCCAGGCCCTGTGCGGTGGCCACCGGGGTGGTGCCGGCGAGCGCGCCCGATACCTCGGCGGACGCGGGTGCGCCCAGAATCGCCAGCGCCTTGGCCACCCGCCACATGCCGCCGCCGCCGCGCCGCAGGCAGGCGCGTACCGCCTGGCTGTACGGGCCGCCGGGCGCGGGCCGCAGCGGGGTCGTGGCGGGGCGCTCGGTCGCCGACCGCAACTCCTCGACCAGCGCACGGAGCAACAGCGGGTTGCCGCCGGTGATTTCGTGGAACTCGTGGCCATGCTCCCGCCCCGGCAGGTCGAATCCCACGGCCGGCAGCTCGGCCACGCCGGCCGGGCTCAGCGGGGCGAGCCGGATCCGGCGCAGTGCCGGTTGGCGCAGGAACTCCGTGTCCAGCTGCGGGTCTTGCAGCGCCGGACCGGGGGAGCGGGCGAACAGCACCAGGACCCGGGCCCGGGTGGAGTGGCGGCCCAGGTGCAGCAGGCACTGGACGGACGCGGAGTCGGCGTGCTGGAGGTCGTCCACGCACACCACCACCGGATGCCGGTGCGCGACGTCGTGCAGAGCGGTGGTGAGCCGGCGGGCCGCGCGCGGCGCGTCGCCGCCGTCGAGCATCTCGGCCAGCGGTGCGACGAGTTCGGCGGGCAGGGCCGGGCCGTCCAGGAACTGGCGGAGCAGGCCCAGTGGTTGCCCGCTCGTGGTGCGCGATCCGGTCGCGGTCAGCAGCAGTGCGCCGATGTCGCCGGCCCGTTCGCCGACCCAGGACAACGTCTCGGTCTTGCCGCAGCCGACCCCGGCCTCGATCAGGACGATGCCGCCCCGTGCCTCGGCGCACTCCTTGAGCGCGGTGCGTAACCCGTCGAATTCCGGACCTCGTTCGATGAACTCCATGGCCTCCGCGCGCCCCCAAATGTCGGCCTGCACACGTTCTCCCACCGGTGCATGAAACCCCGGTCACATGGAACAAGTCAACCATCGGTGATCGGTCATTGACCCGTAGTGACTGCGCGGGGGGGGCTAGAGCGGGAGGCCCGCCTCCAGGCGGGCGAGGGCGTCGTCGAGGGTGGCGATCAGATCCAGGTCCGGCTCGTCCGCCCAACGCACCATCGTGTCCAGCATGATGCCGAACGCGGCGCCCGTCAGCGCCCGGATCGCCGGATCGTCGGCGCCGTACCCGGTCCGCTCCGCGAGCAGCGCGGTGACCGTGCGCATGACCTCGACGAAGTTGGCGAAGCTCAGTCCGCGCAGTGTCGGCACCGACAACATCAGTACGGTTCGCCGCCGTGCCTCGGCCAGTTCGTCGAGGGTCAGCGTGGCCAACGTCTCGCGCAGCGCCGCCCGCAACGTCGGGATCGGCGGCAGTTCCGCCGGCCGGCTGCGCAACGACTCCAGGAACACCGGGTCGTAGGCGTCGGAGAGGACCAGGTCCTCCTTGGTGGCGAAGTAGCGGAAGACCGTACTCGGCGCCACCTCGGCCGCCTCGGCGATCTGCTCGACCGTGGTCGCGTCGTAGCCCCGCTCGTCGAACAACCGCAACGCCGCGCCCTGGATGGCCGCGCGCGTCCGGGCCTTCTTGCGCTCCCGGATCCCGACCGTCGGCGCTGCGGGGGAGGACGACGTCATCGGACACCTCATGCTCGGATACTCGGCGTCCGACCAGCGTACTGTCCACGCCCCGGCCGGGCGTCGGGCCGGGCGGCGTGTCCGGTCAGTCGTGGGCGGAGGCGGCCGGGGCCGGGGCGGGGCCCACCGCGACGCAGAACTCGTTGCCCTCGGGGTCGGCCATCACCACGTGATGACCGGTGTCTTCGACCAGCACCCGGCCGCCCGCCTCGACCAACCGCGCGGACTCGGCCCGGACGCGCGCCCACCGCTCCGCCGCGTCGGCGTGCCACGGGACCCGGATGTCCAGGTGCAGTCGGTTCTTCACGGTCTTCGGCTCCGGAACGGTCAGGATGCTCAGCCGGGGCCCGACCCCGTCGGGGTCGCACAACCAGGCCGCGTCCGTGATCACGCCGCCGACGATCTCCTCGTCGGGGGCGACGTGGGCCATCCACTCCAGGCGGGTCTCGAACGGGGCCGGCGGCGGCTCGTCGATGTAGCCGAGCGCGGTCTTCCAGAAGGCGGCCAGGAGCAGGGCATCGGCACAGTCGAGCGTGAAATCGATACGGACAGCCATACCCGCACGCTACCCGGCGCCTCCGACAACCGACGCCCGCCACGATCACCCGCTCGGATGGGTCGGCCCGGTGCCGTTCGTGCGCACGCGGCCGTGCGGCGAGCCGTGCGGGTGCGGCGGCCCGCGTGCGCCGGTTGGGCCGGCTGGGGGTGTCGGGGCTTGGGTGGGTGGGTTGGTTCGGGGGCGTTTCGGGTGGCGTGGTCTTCTAGGGTGAGCGCTGTGTGGCGGGTGGCGTCGCGCGGGTGGGTCGGGTGGAGGAGCGGCGCGATGGATGTGGGCCGACGGGTGGTGTTGGCGGCTGCGCTTGGCGGGCTGCTGGCGGGGTGCTCGGAGTCGGGGAAGACCGCCGCGCCCACGACGGCTCCGCCCCCGCCCGCCGCCGGTCGGCCCGCGCCGCCCGGCGGCGATACGCCCCGGCCCACCGCGACCGTGCCGACGGCCGCCGGTCCGACCCGCGCGGAGATCGTCGCCCGGTACGGGAAGCAGACGCCGACCGGCTGGGGCCTCGAGGTCCCCGGGTCGTTGTCCCGCCTGCCGGGCAACGCCAAGGTGGCCGCGCTGACTTTCGACGCCTGCGGGGGCAAGGGCGGCAGCGAATACGACCGGGCCCTGATCGACTTCCTGCACGAACGCTCCGTGCCTGCGACGCTGTTCGTCAACTCCCGGTGGATCGACGAGAATCCGGCCGTACTGCGGCAACTGGCCGCCGATCCGCTGTTCGAGATCGCCAATCACGGCACCCGGCACCTGCCGCTGTCGGTGTCCGGGCGCTCGGCGTACGGGATCCCCGGGACCAAGGACGCGGGCGAGGTCTACGACGAGGTCTCCGGAAACCGGGCCAGGCTCACCGAACTGCTCGGCCGCCCACCGAAGTTCTTCCGCTCCGGGACCGCGTATTGCGACGACGTGGCGGCGAAAATCGTCACCGACCTCGGCGAGCGGTTCGCGAGCTTCCACGTGAACGCCGACGGCGGGGCCACCTTCACCCCCGAACAGGTCCGCAAGGCCATGCGCGACGTACGCCCGGGTTCGGTCGTGATCGGCCACTTCAATCACCCACGCGGCGGCACGGCGGCCGGGATTCGCCTGGCCGTGCCCGAACTCCTCCAGCAGGGATACAGGTTCGTCCGCCTTTCGGACGCCCCACAGCCGTGACCCGTGGCCTCCCCCGCGAGCCGCCGCCGGACGATGCCGGGAGCCGTGGCCGACCGGCAGACCGGGCCTGAACGGATTTCGGATGGCCGGCGTCGAGCGGCGAGGGGTCCGTGTGGGGCCGGGGGGCGGAGGGATGTGGGCGTCGCGCTCCCCGGACAGGTCCTAGCCGTTCGTGCCGGGTCGGTGCCAGCGGTAGATGTACTCCGGTCGGCCGGCGCCGCCGTAGCGGGGCTCGCGGGTCACCAGGCGGCGGGCGGACAGGTGGTCCAGGTAGCGGCGGGCGGTGGGGCGGGAGATGCCCAGTGCGGCGGCCACGTCGGCGGCCGAGGTGGCTGTGCCGGTGCCGAGTTGGGCCACGATGGCTTCGAATGTGGCCGCGGCCAGGCCCTTGGGGAGCGGGGGTGACTCGGAGGTGCCGCGTAGGGCGGCGAAGGCGCCGTCGACCGCGTGTTGGCCGCCCGCCGCCGCCGGAGCGTCGACCTCGGCGATGCGGCGGCGGTATTCCGCGTAGCCGTCCAGGCGTTCGCGGAACGCGGCGAACGAGAACGGTTTGAGCAGATACTGCACCACGCCCAGCGACACCGCCGAGCGCACCAGGCGCAGATCGCGCGCCGAGGTGACCGCGACCACGTCGGCCTCGTGGCCCTGGGCGCGCATGCTCCGGCACAGGTCGAGGCCGTGCAGGTCCGGGAGGTACAGGTCGAGCAGGACCAGGTCGACCCGGCGCGTGGACAACAGTCGCAGCGCCTCGGTGCCGCTGCCGGTGACGCCCGCGATCTCGAAGCCCGGGACACGGCCGGTGAACACCGCGTGCGCGTCGGCGAGTACGGGGTCGTCCTCGACCACCAGGGTGTGGATCACGCGTCCTCCTCCGATCGCGGTCGGGGCACGGCGGCGGGCAGTCGGACGGTGAACACCGCGCCGCCGTCGGGGCCGCGCGCCACCTCCACGCTGCCCGCGTGCCGGGCCACCGTGGCACGGACCAGGGCCAGGCCGAGCCCGCGTCCCTGCGATCCGTACGCCTCCTTGGTGCTCCAGCCGCGCTCGAACACCCGGGTGGTGAGCGGCTCGTCGATCCCGGGCCCGCTGTCCGCCACCCGAAGCAGCAACGCGCCGTCGGCGTCCGGATCGACGCCCATCGTCACCCGCACCGTGCGCGGCGGCGGCGCGGACACCGCTGCGTCGATCGCGTTGTCGACCAGATTCCCCAGCACGGTGACCAGATCGCGCGGATCGAAGCGGGCGGCCAGCGCGTCCAACGGGTCGGCGTCGGTGTCGTCGGCGGCCGGCCCACCCGTCACGGTCAACTGCACGCCGCGCTCGGCGGCCTGCGCGTGCTTTCCGAACAGCAGTGCGGCCAGGGCCGGTTCGGACACCGCGTTGGTGAGTTCGTCGGCCAGGTCCTGGGCGGCGGCCAGTTCCCCGGTGGCGAACCGGATCGCCTCCTCGCCGCGCCCCAGTTCGACCAGCGCGACGACCGTGTGCAGCCGGTTGCCCGCCTCGTGGGCGGACGCGCGCAGGGCGTCGGCGAAGCCGCGTACCTGATCCAATTCGCCCACCAGAGCCCGCAGTTCGGTGTGATCCCGGAAGGTGGCCACCATCCGCCCGTCGCGCCCGGTCGGACTGACGTTGACCGCGAGCGCGCGGGTGCCGCACAGGTGGATCTGGTCCGCCACGGTGCGGCCCGCGGCGAGGGTGTCCGCCAGCGACTCGTCCAGGTCGAGCGTGCCCACGTGCCGGCCCTCGAAGTCGGCCGGCAGCGCGAGCAGACGGACCGCCTCGTCGTTGGCCAACACCAGCCGACCGTCGGCGTCCACCACCGCCAGCCCCTCGCGCACCGCGTGCAACACCGCGTCGTGGTGCTCGTACACCCGCCGCAGCTCGACCGGCCCCAGCCCCAGCGTCTGCCGGCGCAGCCGATGGTGCACCGCCATGCTCGCCGCACAGGCCAGGGCCAGCGCGCCGACCGCGACGGTGAGCACGAGCGGGATCTCCGCGCCGACCAGCGCGTCGACGCGGCGATTGGTCACGCCGACCGAGACCAGCGCCACCGGCCGCCCGTCGGGGCCGAGGACCGGGACCACGGCCCGTACCGACGGGCCCAGGGTGCCGGTGTACGTCTCCGTGGTGGTTCGCCCGTGCGCGGCGCCGTCGATGTGGCCCAGGAAGGTCTTGCCGATCCGGGTCGGGTCCGGATGGGTGTACCGGATGCCCTCGACGCTCATCACCACCACGAAGTCGACCTTGTTCTCCCTGCGGATGGTCTCGGCCATCGGCTGGAGGCGGGCGGTCGGGTCCGCCGAGCCGGCCGCCTCGGCCAGACCCGGGGATCGGGCCAGGGTGCGCGCCACGTCGAGCGCGCGCTCCCGGGCGGTCTGCGCGCCCGACCGATGCACGGCGTGCAGCGCCACGCCGGAGCCGGTCGCGACGAGGAGCAGGACGAGGGTGAGCTGCCACAGCAGGACTTGCCGCGCGATGCTCTGGTTGGCCATGCCGGAGATTATCGACGGACGTCCCGGGTCCGAGGCAAGACGTCCATTACCGAGGTTTCATCCACTTTGGCGGCATTCGGCGGAATTCTCGCCATGCGCGTAATGCGCGTAAGTCCCGACCGGCGCCACGACCACGCCACGCTACGACGCGTATCGCGCCGACACGCCGATGTGTCCGATGTATCCGAGCCCCGACGGGGCGCGCCGGACCGCGGGCGGCGCCGCACCCGTCCCCGACCGGGAGGCCCCCGATGCCCCAGGCCACCACACCCGACCACGACGCCGGCACGCCCGGCACGCCGCCCACCCCACCGCCGCCCGCACGCCGCCCCTGGCACACCCTGCTCTACGTCTGGGTACTCGTCGGGATCCTCGCCGGTGTCGTGGTCGGCGCCGCCTGGCCCGACACCGGCGAGTCGCTGCGCCCACTCGGCGACACGTTCGTCAACGCGATCAGGATGGTGATCACGCCGATCATCTTCGTCACCGTGGTCACCGGCATCGCGGGCGTGGACAGCCTGCGCGGCGCCGGCCGGATCGGCTGGAAGTCGCTGGTGTACTTCGAGGCGCTGACCACGATCGCGCTGCTCCTGGGGCTCGTGGTGATGAACGTGTTGCGCCCCGGCGACGGCGTACACGCCGACGTGGGCTCGATGAAGGTCTCCGAGACCGCGCAGGGGTACATCGACAAGGGTCGGGCGCAGTCCTGGTGGCACTTCCTCACCGACCTGGTACCGAGCAGCGTGGTGGGTGCCTTCGCCGAGGGCGACGTGCTCCAGGTGCTCTTCTTCGCGGTCCTGTTCGGTGTCGCGATCAAGCTGGTCGGGCCGGCGGCGACGGGCGTGGCGGTCGGGGTGGAGAAGACCGGCCGGGTGTTGTTCGCGGTGTTGCGCGTGGTGATGTACGCGGCGCCGGTGGGCGCCTTCGGCGCGATGGCGTTCACCGTCGGCAGGTACGGGCTCGACACGCTGACCAGCCTGGGCGAGCTGGTGGCGATCTTCTACGGCACCAGCCTGTTCTTCGTGGTGGTGGTGCTCGGCGCGGTGCTGGCCGCGATCCGGCTGAACATCCTGCGTCTGCTGCGCTACATGAAGGACGAGTTGTTGGTCGTGCTCGGCACCTCCTCCAGCGAGTCGGTGCTGCCGAGGGTGATCACGAAGATGGAAAACCTCGGCGTGCCGCGCCAGGTGGCCGGGTTGACCGTCCCCGGCGGCTACTCCTTCAACCTGGACGGGACCTGCATCTATCTGACTCTGGCCGCGCTCTACGTCGCCCAGGCGACCGACACACCGCTGTCCCTGGGCCAACAACTGAGCCTGATCGCCGTGCTGTTGCTGACCTCCAAGGGCGCGGCGGGGGTGACCGGTTCGGGGTTCGTCGTGCTGGCCGCGACCTTGTCCACGGTCGGGCACGTGCCGGTGGCGGGGATCATGCTGGTGTTCGGCATCGACCGGTTCATGAGCGAGTGCCGGGCGCTGACGAACGTCTGTGGGAACAGCGTGGCATCGCTGGTGGTGGCCTCGTGGGAGGGCGTATTGGATCGGGAACGGGCCCGGAAGGTGCTGGCGGGGGTCACCCCGATCGAGCCGATCGCACCACCGGAGCCGGAGTCGACACCGGAGCAGGAGCCGACCGCGTCGCCCCCGGCCCTGGTGTCGACGACGAAGCCGACTCCGGCGTGAGCGCCGGCGCCGCCGCACCGCGCGTCGTGGCGTCGCTGAGCTTGACCAGGAGCGCCACGAGCAGCCAGTTGGCCAGGGTCGACGAGCCGCCCTGGGCCAGGAACGGCAGCGCCTTGCCGGTCAGCGGGATCAGCGCGGTGACCCCGCCGGCCACCACGAAGACCTGGAGGATCAGCGCCGTGGCCAGGCCGGCCGCGAGGAGTTTGCCGAACGGGTCGGTCAGGGCGAGCGCAGTGCGCAGGCCGCGCGCGGCGAGCAGGGTGTAGAGCACCAGGATGGCGGTGACGCCGGCCAGACCCAGTTCCTCGCCGACCGTGGTGAGGATGAAGTCGCTGCGGCCGGCGAAGCCGATCAGCTCCGGGTGGCCTTGACCGAGCCCGGTGCCGAGCAACCCGCCGCTGCCGAAGCCGAACAGGGCCTGGGCGCCCTGTTCGGTGATCAGTCCGGGCGGCGGATCGGGCAGGTAGATGTCCATCGGGTGCAGCCAGGCGACCACCCGGCCGTGCACGTGCGGCTCCCACGAGCCGACGGCGGCGGCACCGGCGGCGGCGAGCAGCAGGCCGAGCAGGAGCCAGCTCGTGCGTTCGGTGGCGATGTAGAGCATCGCCACGAAGATGCCGAAGAAGATCAGCGATGTGCCGAGGTCGCGTTCGAAGATCAGCACGAGCAGGGCGGCGATCCAGACCGCGAGCACCGGGCCGAGGTTGCGTCCGCGCGGGAGTTCGACGCCGTACAGCCGGCGGCCGGACAGCGCGAGTGCGTCCCGGTGTACGACGAGGTAGCCGGCGAAGAAGACGGTGAGCGCGAGCTTGGTCAACTCGTCGGGTTCGAAGGACAGGCCGCCGAGCCGGATCCAACGTTTGGCGCCGTAGGTGTCGCCCGGGAAGAAGGCGGGCGCGGCGAGCAGGACCAGGCTGCCCGCCATCAGCAGGTAGGTGTATCGCTGGAGCACCCGGTGATGGCGCACGGCGATGGTGAACCCGATGAACACCGCGATGCCGATGCCCAGCCACAACACCTGGCCCGGGGCGGCGGGCGTCGAGCGGTACGTCTCGGCGTAGGAGATGTCGAGGCGGTGCACGAGGACCAGGCCCAGGCCGCTGAGCAGCACCGCGAGCGGCAGGATCAGCGGATCGGCGAACCGGGCGAACCGCCGTACGGCCAAGTGGGCGAGCAGGGGCGGTACGGCCGGGCCGATCAGGCGCGGCCAGAATCCGGGCGGGAGCCCGCCGCGCAGCGCCAGTTCGGCCTCCACCTCGGCGTATGCGCAGACCACGAGCGCGCCGAGAACCATCGCCAGTTCGATGGTGCGCAGCCGTCGGGCCCGGGCGATGTGCGTCTCGTCCGCCATGCGCTCCTGCTTTTTCGAGGGGAGCCGGGCTCCGGCCGGCTCGGTCGGGTGTCCCGGCCGTGCTGCAATGGACGCCGCCGTGCCGACTTTTGGTTGCCTGATTGCGCAATAAAGCAACTGTTGATCTCGGCCCGGCCCCCGGGTTCCCCTCCGTCACGCGGTGCGACCCTAGACTGAGTGTTCTTTCGCGGGACCCGGGCGCCGCGCGGCGGTGATGACCCGACGGCCGCGCACGTGGACGGGAGTACGACTGTGGCCTCAGCGGTCCACGACTTCGAGGACCCGCCGGCCGAGGTGTTGGCCGAGGCCGCCGCGGCCTTCGGACTGCTGGCCTCGCCCGCGCGCCTGCACATCGTGTGGGCGCTGGCCGCCGGCGAGAGCGACGTCACCGCGCTGGCCGAGCGGGTCGGCGGCGCGCTGCCCGCCGTCAGCCAGCACCTGGCCAAGCTCAAACTGGCCGGCCTGGTCCGCTCCCGGCGCGAGGGTCGGCGCGTGGTCTACCTCGTCGACCACCCGGACGTGGTGACCATGGTGCGCTGGTTGATCGAACGACTGGCCGAACGCGCCGAGTCCGGGGCGGTGCCGGGACGGTCCCGTGGCCTGGGCGCCTGAGGTCGTACCCGGATCCGGCACGGCGGGCCCGTGCGCCGACCTCGACGACCCGGTCGCCGGGGTACCCGGCCCGCGGCGGCGTGAGGTCACCGGACCGGACCTGGCCCGGGCCGCCGCCGACGCGCCCACGTTGGAAGTGCTGCGCCTGCTCGGCAGTGGTCCGCGCGGGTTGACGGAGGAGCAGGCCGACGCCCGACTGGTCCGGTACGGCGAGAACATCGTCGCCGGCCGACGCCCACCCGGTCCGCTCCGCCGCTTCGCCCACAGCGCCCGCGACCCGTTCACCGCCGTCCTGCTCGGCCTCGGCCTGGTGTCCGCGGCGGTCACCGCCTGGACCACCGCGTGCGTGATCGTGGTCCTGGTGGTGGTCAGTTGCGCCCTGCGCGCGACCGGCGAGCACCGGGCCGCGCGGGCCACCGCCGCACTGCGCGAACTCGTCGCCGGCACCGCGACCGTCCGCCGCCGGGAACATCCGGGCGGGCCGCCGCGCGCGGACCCGGCACCGCGCGAGGTGCCGGTGGAGCAGCTGGTACCGGGCGACGTGGTTCGGCTCGGCCCCGGCGACCTGGTCCCGGCCGATCTGCGGCTGCTGCGCGCGAGCGGCCTGACGGTGTACCAGTCGGCGCTCACCGGGGCCTTCGCGCCGGTGGCCAAACACCCGGTGGACGTGCCGCCGGACGAGCCCGGCGCCGACGACCCGTTCGCGCGCCCCCACCTGTGCTTCCAGGGCAGCAGCGTGGCGGCCGGCAGCGGTACCGCGGTGGTCTACGCGACGGGCGCCGACACCCGATTCGCCGGCACCCGCGTCCGCTTCCCCGGCACCCCGCGCACGCGTCTCGCCCCACCCCGGCGCGAGACCGCGTTCGACCGCTCCGTGCATGGGATCTCCTGGACGCTGATCCGCTTCATGCTGGTCACCCCGGCCCTCGTACTGCTCGCCGACTCGGTGGTGCGCGGGCGGGGCCTGGCGACGCTGCCGTTCGCGGTGGCGGTGGCGGTCGGGCTGACCCCCGAGATGTTGCCCGTGATCGTGACCACCACGCTCGCCCGCGGATCACGCCTGCTCGCCCGCGAGCACGAGGTGATCGTCAAGCGGCTGCCCGCGTTGCACGACCTCGGTGCGATGGACGTGCTGTGTACCGACAAGACCGGCACCCTCACCCGGGATCAGCCGATTCTGGACTGTCATGTGGACCCGGCCGGCCGGGCCGACCCCGACGTGTTGCACTGGGCCGCGCTGAACAGCTGGTGGACGCTGCACCTGGCCGATCCGCCGGTGCCGGACGCGCTGGACGAGGCGGTCCTGACCGGCTACGAGGAGGCCGCCGAGCGTGAGCCGGACGCGCCGTGGACCGGACTCGTCGCGCTGCCGGACCACCCGGACCACCCCGCCGACCACGACGGCCTCGCCGCGTCGCCGTTCGACCCCGTGCGCCGCACCTCGTGCGCGGTGGTCCGGCGCCCGGGACGTCCGGGCCCGCTGACCGTGGTGGTCAAGGGCGCGGTGGACGACGTACTCCGCCGCTGCGCGCGGGTCCGGCTCGACGGCCGGGAGCAGCCCCTGGACGCCGCCGCCCGGGCCGACGCGGAGCGCTTGGCCGCAGAGCTGGCCGCCGACGGCCTGCGGCTGCTCGCGGTCGCGCTGACCGAGCGCCCCGCCGACACCGATCCCGAGGCCGCCCTCGACGCGGGCGCACTGACCCTGATCGGCTTCGTCGGCCTACGCGACGCGCTCGCCGACACCGCCGCCGACGCGCTCGCGGTCCTCGCCGAGCGCGGCGTCGCGGTCAAGGTGCTCACCGGCGACCTGCCCGGCACCGCCGCCCGGGTCTGCCGCGACCTGGGCCTGGACCCCGGCGAGGTGGTCACCGCCGAGCGGATCGACGCGCTCGACGACGCCGATCTGGGCCGGCTCGCCGCCGCGCACACCGTGTTCGCCCGCTGTACGCCCGCGCACAAGGCCCGCATCGTCGGCGCGCTGCGGGCCGCCGGCCACACCACCGGATTCCTCGGCGACGGGGTCAACGACCTGCCCGCGCTGCACGCCTGCGACGTGGGGATCTGCCCCCGGGACGCGGTCGACGTGGCGCGCGAGGCGGCCGACGTGGTGCTGGTGTCCAAGGACCTCGGCGCCATCGACGAGGCGATCGTGGCGGGTCGGCGCGGCACCGGCACGATCGCCGGCTATCTGCGGATCACCCTGTCCTGCAACCTCGGCAACGTGATCGCGATGCTGATGGCCGGACTGCTGCTGCCGTTCCTGCCGATGCTCCCCGCGCAGGTCCTGGTGCAGAACCTGTGCTTCGACGCGGCCCAGGCCGCCTTCGTGTTCGACCGCCCGGCCGCCGGCACGCTGCGCCGCCCCGGCGCGCTGCACCCGCGCGACCTGCTGCGCTTCATCACCGGCTTCGGCCTGCTCAACGCGGTCGCCGACCTCGCCACCTTCACCGTCCTGGTGCTGATGGTGCGGCACGGCGGGGAGGTGGACCAGGAGGCGTTCCACGCGGGCTGGTTCACCGAGAACCTGCTCACCCAGGCACTGGTGATCCTGCTCCTGCGCACCGGGCGCGGCGTCGCCGTGCGCCGGGCGTCGAGGCCGATCCTGATCGCCTCCGCCGGACTGGCCGCGATCGGCGTGCTGTTGCCGCTGACCCCGGTGGCCCCCGCGCTGGGCATGGCGTCGCTGCCGATCGGCTACTACCCCGTGCTCGCGGGGGTGCTCGCGCTGTACGCGGGGGCGTTGACGCTGGTGCGGCGGCGCTACGACCGGCGGCGGGCGGCGCGCGACTGACCCTCGACACCATTGAAGTTGTACAGTTGCGCAATGCGGCAAGTATGGTGTCCTCATCGGGCCGCCCGGCGTCGGGCGCGGCGTCGGGCCCGCGACGTGGAAGTAGGCGAGTGGCGATGTTGCGCAACGGGTTGGAGCCCGGACACCTGCTGGTCCTGGCGATCGTGGTGATCGTCCTGTTCGGATCCCGGAAACTCCCCGATACCGCACGAGCGTTGGGCCGCTCCATGCGCATCCTCAAGAGCGAGACCAAGGCCATGCGCGAGGACGACACGACGCGGCCGGCGCAGACCTCGGCCCGCGCGGTACGAAGCGCGCCCGGCGCCGCCGACACCGTCCGCACGACCGCCGAGCGCGAGCCGGCCAACCCGAACGTGCGCTGAGGCGCCGGACCCGGCTCCGGCCCCGGTGTGCTCACCGGCCTGCTGTGACGGGGGCGGGCGTCAACCGTCGCCGGGCCGGCGCGACTTCGGCAGGAACAGCACCGAGTTGACGTAGCGGCGACTGAACGGGGCCAACGTCCGGCGCAACAAACCGCGTTCCGCCACATGCGCGGTCCGGGACTGATGCCCGGCCAGGTCGAACCCGGCCAGCGGCAACCAGTTCCGCCCCGGCAATACCCAGCCCGCGTAGTCGAGTTCGGCGAGCAGGTCGAGCACGGGCGCCGGCGACCCGATGCGCGTCTCCAACTCGATGAACAGCGCCGGATGATCGCGGCGCAACATCTCCTCCGCCCCGCGCAGTACCGCCGATTCGCTGCCGTCCACGTCGATCTTGACGAAGACCACCCCGGTCAGCTCCAGATCGTCGAGCCGCACGCAGGGCACCTCCAGTGCCCGGTCGTGGATCTCCCGGCGGACCAGCGACGACACGCCCCGATCGCCCCGGTCGCCCGGTGGCAACCACAACGACACGGTGTCCCCGGCCCGATCGCCCGCGGCGGCGGCCACCACCCGCATGTTGGCCGGGGCGCCCTCGGCGAGCAGCCGGGCCAGGTGCGGCACCGGTTCGACGGTCACCACCCGGTCCGCGCGCCGCGCCAACCGCCGCGACCACGGCCCGTACCACCCGCCCACGTCCACCGCCGTGCCGCCGGCCGGGACGAAGTCGGCGAGCCTGCGCAACTCGGGTTCGAAGCGCGGATACAGCACGTCGACGGCGGCGGTGACCAGCTTCGGCGGCACCCGGGGACCGAGCCGGGCGGCGAGCGTCACGGCGCGCTCCGGCGGGTGATCCGCGCGTGCTCGTCGTCGGAGACCGGCACGCCGGAGGACGGCAACAACTGCGGGATGCCCGCCACGATCGGATAGCGCCGGCGCAACCTCGGGTTGTACAACGCCTCCTCCGCGGCCAGCAGGGTCAACGGCCCCTTGTCCAGGGGGCAGGCCAGGATCCGAAGCAGCGGATTGTCGGGTTCCATCGGGCGACTCCTCTTCCGGGACGGGGACTCGGTCGTGCCGGGGCAGGACCAGCAGGACGGCGCCGACGAGCACCGTGCCGGCCACGCGCAGCGCCAGCCGCGGCGGATCGTGCGGCGGCGCCTCGTCGAAGGCGACACTGCCGAGCACGGCGGTGAACAGCGCGGACACCGCGGTGCACACCGGCACGATCAACGACGCCCGGCACCGTTGCAGCGCGGTCTGGGACAACACCAAACCGGCCGCGCCGGTGCCGACGAGCAGGTACGGGTAGGGCGAGCGAAGCAGTTCCAGCACCCGGCCGCCGGGGTCGTGCGTGCCCACCCGGCCCGAGACGCCCTTGATCGCCAGCGAACTCACCCCGTACAGCAGGCCCAACGCCACGCCGTACTCGACGCCGGTGACGGGCGGGCGACCCGGATCCCGGGCCCGGCGGCCCGCCGCCGCGTACAGCCACGCCGACCCGACCAGGGCCGGCAGGCACACGGCCAGGAGCCGGCCGACCGGGGCGTGGTCGCCGACGGTGTCCGAGGACCGGAGCGAGCCGACCACCATCGCCAGTGCGACGAGGACGGCAAGCACGCCCGCACGCTCCCGGGCGGAGGGTCGCTCGCCCAGTACCACCGAGGACAACACGAGCAGCAGTACCAGGCCGGCGACCAGGATGCCCTGTGCGGCGGCGAGCGGCAGGGCGCGGTAGACGGCGAGTTGGGCGGCGAATCCGGCGGCGAGGGCGAGTGAGCCGACCAGCCACGGCGCACTGCGCAGGAGCAGCCCGACCGTGCGCAGCGGGCGGCCGACGGTGAGCGCGGGCAGCCCGGTCAACGCCCGCTTCTCCAGTACGAATCCGCCGCTGTAGAGCAGGTTGGCGAGCAGCGCCGCGGCCACGCCCCACCACACGGCTACCGCCGCCGCGCGTGCACGAGCAGGATCGAGGCGAGCGAGGGGGCGGCGCAGGCGATCCGGTCCAGCGGGCGCAGCGGGCGGGGCACGCCGTGGAAGGGCGCGCCGGCGACCCGGACCACCTCGAAGCCGGCCGCGACCAGGAACTCCCGGAGCGCCCGGGCGGTGTACAGCCGCAGGTGGCCCACCACCTCGGTGCCCGGGCGGCCGTGGATGCCGCGCAGGCTGACCTCGGAGAAGATGGGCTGGACACCCGCGAGCAGCAGCGCCCGGTTGTACCAGGCGGCCAGATTCGGGGTGGACACCATCAGGTGGCCGCGCGGTTTGAGCACCCGGCGCAGCTCGTCCAGCGCGGCGTCGGGGTCGACCAGGTGCTCCAACACCTCGGCGAACATCACCGCGTCCACCGCGCCGTCGGCCAACGGCAGTCCGCCGTCGGTGAGTTCGCCGCGCACCACGTGGCCGAGCCGGGGCGCGGCGCGGCGCAGCGCGTCCTGGGACCAGTCGAGGCCGACCAGCGTATGGCGGGCGAGCAGCGGCCCGGCGATCGCCGCCGCCGAGCCGTCGCCGCAGCCGATGTCCACGATCAGCGCCGGTTCGGGGCCGAGCGCGCGGGCCAGCATGGCGGCCTGCCGGCGGCTGCGTTCCGGGCCGGAGGCGACCGGGACGGCGGGGTCCTCGTAGAACGCGCGCAGGCCGGCGGGGCGGGTGGCGGTCATCACGAACCACTTCCGGTCGGCGCCGGGTTCGGTGCGGCGGCGACGGCGGCCAGGTATGCGTCCAGGAGGCGGTACAGCTGCCGGGCCGCCGCGTCGTCGAGCAGCGCTCGGGACCAGCGCAGGCCCACGTGCAGGCGGTCGGCGGTGCCGGTCGTGGTCAGGGTCAGGCCCCTGGGCATCCGGGTGGGCGCGGATACCCACACGGCGCTTGCCCGGCCCGCGTCGCCGAAGTCCAGTGGGTAGGGGATGCGGCCGAGGTTGCTGAGCAGGGTGGTCGAGGTCCACGGTCCGACCGCACGGCCCAGGGCCCGGGTGAACGCGGCACGCACGCCGACGGGCAGTATCGGCGCGGTCAGCAGGGCGGCGCCGCGACCGAGCGGGGGTCGGCGCGCGGCGCGCAGTTCACGGGTGCGGCGGGCGGTGCGGCGCAGCAGGTCGGCGATGTGGTCGGGGCTCGGATACTCGGGGCTGGGGGGTGAGACCTGCCTGCCGTCGTGTTCCGGGGCGTATTCGCGCGGCCCGAAGCAAACGTCGACCAGGCGGGTGCCGTTGCCGATCGGCATGTCGGGGCCGCGAGGGCGGTCGTCCACGGGCATGGTGATCCGGATCGGTCGAAGCGGTGCGTCGTGCAGCCGATTCCAGTGCGCGATGGTCAGGCACGTGGCGACCAGGAGGCGGTCGTTGACGGTGTGGTCGGCGCCGGACGGGCGGGCGTGCAGGGGGAGTTCGCCGAGCAGGACGCCGTTGCCCGTGTGCCGGTTCGGGTCGGGCGAGGGCGCCGGCGCGACCCGGGCGGAGCGGGCCGACGCACTCCCGGGGTCGAGGCCGGGCCCGTCGGCCGGCGCGCCGGCGGCGGCCCGATCCGTCGTGGGCGGCGCGGCCGGCGGGTCGTTGTCGGCGCCGCCGTAGAGTTCCGCCGCCGTCGCCAGCACGCGCAGGAAGGCGGGGCCGTCCAGGGCGGTGTGGTGGATCGTGCACAGCAGGACACACCCGGCGGCGCTCGGCGACGAGCGGATCACCTCGATCCGGATCGGCGGTGCCAGGTCCAGCGGCGGTGCCTCGGCCAGCGCCGCCGCCCGGGCCCGGGCCAGTGCGTCGGGCCCGGGCGGCGGGAAGCGGATCGGCTCCACGTCCGGGGCGTCGGTGAGTTCCCACGCGTAGCGGCGTGCGTACCAGGGCGCGGGTGCCTCGCGAACCAGCGCGCGGGCGTGCGTGCGCAGCGCGGCCCGGAACGCGGTGCGCAGTCGGGCCGGATCCGGTTGTCCGGGCAGCCGGATCTCCATGTGCACCGAGATCGCCTCGCCCGGCCGTACACACTGCCGGGACACCTCGTCGACGACCGGGAACGGGATCCGGGCCGGGGCCGGTTCGGCCGGGTGCTCGCGCCGAGCCGGGCGCACCGCGCTCATGGTTGGTCGGTCTCCTCGGCGTGGGACTGGTCGGGGTCGGTCGCCCCGGGGTCGGTCTTCTTGTGCCCGGGCTTCGCGTCATCGCCCTCCCCGGGTTCGGCCCGCCGCGAGCCCTGTGCCACGGTGGGCAGTTCCGCCGTATCGGCCTCCCGATCGGGAGGCCCCCCGGTAGCTCCGCCGGTCGGCGTCGGCGCGGTGCTCCGGTGCGTGGGATCGACGGCGGGGTCCCACCGGGTCGGGTCGCCGCCGCTGTCCCGATCCGCCTCGCCCACCGTCACCAGCGCCGCGATCAGTGCGATCAGGGCCAGGATCTGCGCGGCCGGCCCGAACGCGCCCTCGCCGGCACCGACGGGCTCGCCCGCCCCGATCGCCGCCGCGATCCCCGCTCCGGCCATCGCCACCAACGCGACCGGCACCAACAGGTGTTGCCATCGACGTGCCACCACCGCGAGCGCGAGCACCATCAGCGCCAACGGCCCCGCGACCAGCACGATCACCGCCGTCACCGCGACCACGCCCAGGATCGAGCCGGGCGCGGGCGGTTCGAGCGGCGACCGACCGTCCCCGGCCGTGGGTTCGCCGCGCCGCCGGACGAACGCCAGGGCGAGCAGGGCGGCCACGGCCACCGCGCCGCCGATCAGTCCGCCCCGGTAGATCCCGCCCGGCTCGTAGTCGAGCCGCACGGTGCCGGCCGCGCCCGCCGGGACCAGCCAGCCCTGCTGCCAGCCGTCGATCCGGACCGGGCGCAGCTTCTTGCCGCCGAGTGTGGCCTTCCAGCCGGAGTTGCGGTTCTCGTACATCTGGAGGTAGGTGGCCTCGCCCGCCCCCACGCGTACCGTCCGGTGATCGCCGCTCCAGTCGACGGCGGTGGCCACACGCGCCGACTGCCGGTTCGTGGACGGCAGTTGCCCGCCGGTCAGGGTCACGTCGGTGATCTCGACGGGCCCCCGGTTGTCCGCCTCGACCGTATGCGTGCCCCGGGGCAGGGACAGTGTGGCTCCCGGAGCGTCGCCGTCGCACAGCCGCACCCGGACGCTCCGACGCTCCGTCAGATCGCGCACCGTGCCCGACACGCTCGTCTGGCGTGGCACGTTGTCCACCTTCAGCGTCGGGCCCCGGCCGCACGGCAGTTGGAAGGTCTGTCCCGGATCGGCGGGCCGCTGCCGCAGGTCGGCCACCGCCGGAATGTAGACCTCGCTCAATCCCACGGGCAGTTGCAGCCGCTGGTCGGCGAGCGGGTTGTGCAGGGTCAGCGGCGCGACCTTGCTGATCGTGATGGTCAACCGGTCGGTGAAGATCGAGGGGAACCGGGCCGTGCCGTTCTCGTCCACCGAGGCGGTGGCCGCGCCGAAGGGAGAGGAGATCTCGACGCGTTCGGGGCGCGCGGACAACCCGCCGGCCGCGCCGAGCACGATCTGGTCGACGGGCCTGGGCTCCCCCCAGTTCAGGTGCAGCACGGGTCGATCGCCCGCGATCCACGCGGTGGTCAGGTCCCCGTCCACCAGATTGCGCGCGTCGAGCCGACTGCCGGTGTATCCCGTCGACTCGGCGGTCACCGTGATCCCGGGCGGCCGGCCGGGAACCGCGTTCTGCACGAGCCGGTCCAACTCGGCGCCGGTGACCCCGACGGCGCGCACGTCGACGGTGAACGTGCCGTCGGCGGCGGTGTCGAACCGTCGGCGCAGCCCGTTCTCGGCGTTCACCGGGGACAACCCGCCGGGATCCTCGTCGCGGTGCAGCGAGTAGACCCGGGTCGAGGCAGCGGCGCCGGCCGCGTCGGTGGGCAGGCGCAATACCCGCGAGACCTGCACCCCCGGGACGGACACCTCGGCGAACCCGGCGCCGGACAGGCCCGAACGTGGGGACTGCGCGCCCAGGATGGTGATCTTCAACCAGGTCGCCCGGCCCGCCGGTGCCCGTACACTCTGCGCGGTGCCGTCGGGTTGCAGCGAACTCTCCTTGGCACCCCGCTCGGTCTCCACCCGCACCCGGGTCGGCGCGGCGCGCATGGCGGAGCCCGCCAGCGGCGTCAGGCGCAGCGTGTCGGGCAGGTCGATCGGCCCGGTGAAGGCCACCCGCAACCACTGGCCGACCGGCCCGTCCGCGCTGCCCTCGGTCCAGGCGGTGTTCGGATCGCCGTCGAAGGCGTTCACCGGGTCGAACTGCGGCAGATGGAAGAGCCAGTTGCCGCTGCTGGACGCGGTCACCGCCTTCGCGCCGGCGAACACCGCCGTGGTCTGGTGCTCGGCGCCGGTCGTCGGCAGGATCTGCTTCGGTGTGTCGCCGGCGGCCTGCGCGCTGTCGGACGGATTCCGCTCGGTCGCGGTGTAGGTGTACGACGTGTTGTTGTTCACCAGCCCGAACCGGGTGTCCGCGCGCCGCAGTCCGTCCGCGACCACCTGTACCCCCGGCCGGTCGATGCCGGGATGGTCGTCGCCGCTGAGCACGGTGGGTCGGTCACGCATGCCGGGATCGGCGGACAGTTGCAGCAGCGCCTCGGAACCGCCGCTGAGCACCGCGGTGTCCGCGACGGCGCGCGTGCCGACCCGGCCGGGTCGCGGCGTGTCGGCGGGTGGCGCGTAGATCTCCACCGCCTGCCGGCGGCTGAACAGGCCCTGTACCTGGACCGGGGTGTTCTCCGGGATGCGCCCGCCGGTGATCTCCGGACCGAACGCGGTGACCCGGTGGTATCCGGAGGCGACCAGGGTGCGCTCGACCACGTTCGGCGGCACGTAGCCGATCTGGTCCGGATCGAGGTCGTTGCGCACCACCACGTTGTAGAGCCCGGCGCGGACCAAGAAGTCGCGCAGGCCCGGCACTTCACCGCCGGTGAGCAGCGCCTGCTCGATCGCGTCCGTCGCCCGGCGCTGCCCGGGCGTGCCGAACGGGACGAAGTCCCGCTGTGCCCACGGGGAATCGGCGAGCGGATCGAGCGGATCGTCGATCGGCGACCCCCACGTGTACAGCCCGTGCGCGGTGGCGGGCACGACCAGGGCCCGGCTGTCGGCGGAGTTGTGCTTGAGCCAGTCGGCCGTCTGGTGCCAATGGTGTGGCAACTCCTTGAAGGCGCCGGGCTGGAGGATCGTGCCGTTGAGGTACGGCCAGGCCAGCCCGGGCAGGACGAGCACGGCGGCGATCAGCGGCGCGTAGGGGCGACCCGAGCGCAGCCCGTGTCGGGCCGGTGGGACGGTGCCTCGGGCGGCGGCGCCGGTCGTGCCGACCAGGTGGGCCAGGCCGAGCACCAGGGCCAGGGCAAGTCCGGGTTGGAACTTGTAGATGTTGCGGAACGGCCGGATCGGGCCGTCGAGCAAGTCGCGGATCGTGCCGTGGAACGGCGCACCGAACGAACCGGCGTACCCGGCGAGGGCGATCGCCGCCACGACCAGCACGGTCAGCGTCAACCAGCGCCGCTCGGGCAGGTCGCGGCGGGCCAGCCCGGCCAGGCCGAGCGCGGCGGCGAACGCGGAGCACACGACGGTGACCACGGCGGCGACCACCGTCCGGCCGGCGGGCAGCCACGGTTCGCCGAAGTCGAGATAGGCGACCCAGTTGCCCGCGCCGCGCAGCAGTTCGGTCGCCGACATGGTCGTCGTGGTGGTGTCGGCCTGTTCGACGTACGGCAGGAAGTTCTCGCCGTACACACCCAGCAGGATGAGCGGGATCACCCACCAGGCGGTGGCGAGCAGCACCCCGAGAGCCCACCAGGCGATCAGCCGCCACTTGCGCGGCCCGGCCGGCCGACTGAGCAGGTACAACCCCACCGGGAGCAGCGCGGCCAGCGTGGAGGCCGCGTTGACCCCGCCCATGAACGGGATCACCACCGCGGACCGGGCCGCCGTACGCCGAGGGCTCAGCCGGTCGGACACCAGCGGCAGCAGCACCCACGGCAGCGCCGCACCGGGCAGCACGCCGGCCGAGGTGGAGCCGATCACGATGGTGAACGTCGGCCACAACGCGTAGGTCGCCGCGCCGAGCAACCGGCTGCGCGCGGTGCCGATTCGCAGCGCCTCCGCCAGCCGCAGCGCGCCCCAGAAGGCGGCGGTGACGATCAGCGACAACCACAACCGCTCGGCCAACCACACGGGCAGCCGGACCAGGTCGGCGAGCGCGTAGTAGGGCAGGATCGGGAAGGCGTAGCCGATGTACTGGTCGGCGAGGCCGCCGAAGCCGGCCCGGTCGTGCCACAGGCTGCCCAGGTCGCCGATGAAGTCCCAGGGATCGGTGGCCACGCCGAGTTTGGTCTCGAACGTGGTCTTGCCGGGGGACTTGGCCAGGAACGCGACCAGGACGACCACCCAGAACGCCGGCACCCACAACCGATGCCGCGCCCGCTCGGCCGGTGGTTCGACGGCCTGCGGCGCGGCGGGCGGTCGACCCGGCCGGGCCGGAGGGAGGGACAGGGTCGTCTCAGCCACGGGTGCCTCCTGCGGGGCGCGCGCGATACCCGGCGTCGGGGGAGCCGGCGGCGGGACCGACGGATGCGTCGGGCGATGGCCGCGCCGTCACGGGCACCGCCGAAGAATGAGGAGCAGGTTCCACGTGATCACCTCGCGCAGCCCGGGGATCCGGGTGACCGTGCCGGCGAGGAAGGGCCAGTAGCGGGAGCGGGCGCTGACGAGCACCACGTCGGGCCGGGCCCGTACATACCGCAGGGTGGGGCCGACGTGTACGGCGAACAGGTTCTCGCCCAGGATGTGCTTGGGCACGCGGCCGGTGCGGCGCGCGTAGCGGGTGCGGGCGCGCTCGGCGCCCATGTAGTGCCACGGCGCCCACTCGTGACCGCCCCACGGGGAGTACCAGTTGGTGAAGGACACGTAGATCAACCCGCCCGGGCGGGTGACCCGCACCAACTCGCTCAGGAACGTGCGCGGATCCGCGACGTGTTCGAGCACGTTGGACGAGAAGCACACGTCGGCCACCCCGTCCGCGAGCGGCAGCAGGTAGCCGTCGGCCAGCACCGCGCCCTCGGGCGGGGTGCCGCGTGCGGCCAACTCCCGGGGATCGGGCTCGAAGAGGTACCCGTGCGCGCCGCGCCGACGAAACTCGCGGGTGAAATGCCCGCTGCCGCCGCCGACATCGACCACCACCCGCCCGCGCAGTCGCACGTGCCGCTCGACCTGGTCGGCGGCGTCCCGGGCGAGCAGCCCGTAGCAGCCGTCCGGGTCGCTCTGTTCGTGCCGGAAGGCGCGAAAGAGCGCGAGCGACCGGCGCAGTGACGGGTCCTTCACACGATCACCACCGGCTGCTCCGTCCGCTCCCCGACGCGGCGGCCTCGGCGGTCACCGCCCGGAACTGCCGGACGGTGGCGCTCCATCGGTAGCGGGCGGCGCGCAGCCTCGCCGCGCGGGCCATCGCCTCGCGGCGTCTCGGGGCCAGCGCCAGCGCACACCACGCGGCGGCGAACGAGCTTTCGCCGCGCGCCAGTACGCCGGTGACGCCGTCGTCGATCGAGTCGCGCAGCCCGGGGATGTCGAAGCCGACGGCCGGCGTGCCGCGCGCCGCGGCCTCGGTGACCACCAGACCCCAGCCCTCGACCTGCGAGGGATGCAGCAACAGCCAGGCCGCGCACAGGAGTCGGTGCTTCTCCGTCTCGGACACCCAGCCCGTGAAGCGCACTCCGGGCCCGGCGACGGCACGCAGCCGATCCCGTTCGGGACCGTCGCCGACGATCACCAGCCGACCGCCCGTCACCGGCCGAACCTGTTCCCACAGCCGCAGCAGCAGATCGATGCGTTTGTAGTCGACCAGCCGGCCCACGGCCACGAACAGCGGCTCGGTCGAGGTGGGCGCCGGCGGGGCGGGCTCCTCCACGCCGTTGTGCACCACCCGGATGTGCTCCGGCGGTACGCCGATCTCCCGCAGCGCGGCGGCGGTCGAGCCGGACACCGCGACGATCAGGTTGCCCCGATGGGTGCCGGCCAGTCCCCAGCGCTCCAGGCGCCGGCCGATCCGGGCGGCGGGGCCCGGGAAGCGCATGGCCCACTGGTCGGTGTGCACGTGGTTGACCAGGCACACGGTGGGGCCGCGATGCCACAGCGGGGTCAGGTACGGCATGCCGTTGCACACCTCGACCAGCAGGTCGCAGCCGCCGATCCGGCGATCGAGGGTCCGGCGGGCGCGCAGGTAGTGGTCGGTGTCGCCGCCCGCCGAGACCACCCGGTAGTCCCGGTCGGCGGCGGGGCCGCCGCACAGCAGGGTCACCCGGTGGCCGTGCGCGGTGAGTCCGTCGGCCAGCCGGTCGACCAGCAGCTCGGAGCCGCCGGCGGCGGGGTTGGCCAGGTCGCGGCGGGCCAGGAAGACGATGCGGTGGGGGTGCGGGGAACGGTCGCACGAGCGGGTGGGCGGGACGGGTCGGCGCGGCGATACGGGCGTCACCGCACGCAACGCGGGCACGTGCTGGGGCATCTGGGCTCCAACTCGTTCTCGATCTCGGTCTCGTTCTCGGTCCTGGAGCGAGCGAGCGTTCGGTGCGCGGGGTCGGGCCGGATCCGGGGGAGGGATGGGCTGCGTGGTTGCCGCGATGGGCACGGCGGTGCCGGTTCTGCGGGACGGGCGGGGTGTGCGGGGTGAGTTCGTAGTTTTCGCCACCGCGTCACCGGTCGGCTACTCACCGAGGTGACAATTTTGCTCCCCGGTGAGGCCGCGAACCGTCAATGTGGTGCCGGTTCCGCATTCCGTTCGGGCAGCGGGCGGGTGTCGCCCTCGGGGTCGCGGTCGTCGGCCGTACCGCCGGCCGCGGCGCCGCCGGACGCGCGGCGCGGGCCTCGGACCAGGAATACCACCCCGAGCGTCACCAGTACGACCCCGAGGCCGGCCGCCGAGAGCGGTGCGATCCACCCGATGGCGATCAGCTTGCGGTCGTCCCGCTTCGCCAAGTCGACCTGGTGGCGCCGGGTTTGCGGGGTGAAGGCGATCCGGTCGCTTTTCAGCAGGACCACCGAGGCGGTCGCCGCGCCGGGCGCGCGCAGGGTCTTGCTCGGGGCGATCTTCGCGTCGATCACCCGGCCGGTGCGCTGATCCACGACCAGTTCGACGCCCGCGTTGGCGTACCACTCCTCGGCGAGCACCTGCGGCTGCGCGGGCAGGCCGACCAGTGCGCCCGGGACCTGGCGTACGCCGATCCGGGTGTCCGGCACCGTGCCGGTGAAGCGGTAGCCGCGATGCCCCAGGACCTTGGTGGTGCCGCCGTACTCCAGCGGGATCGCCGCCCCCAACGTCTCGTCCCACCAGCGGTATTGCCGCTTCTCCAGGCCGAACGGGAACTTCAGGAACGCTTCGCCCTCGATCCGCGGCGTCTCGCCGCAGCAGTGCACGGGCGCGTTGGTGCGGCGGTCGGTCACCCAGCGCGCCAGCGTCCACTGGTAGGACCGGCGCGGGTCCCCCCAGGCCAGCGTCTCGGGGGTGTCGATGGTCGTCGACACGTCCCACACCGCGCGGCCGCTGCGTTCGGCCTCCGCCACGTCGCCGAGCACGCGGCGGGTCACGGTGATCGTCTTTCCGTCCACCGGCTTCAGCGTGGCGGTGTCGAAATAGCTGCCGCTACCGGCGAAGACCACGGTGTCGTCGATGTCGACGGGGGTGCGCTTGGCGTGTGGTTCCACGTACCAGGCCAGCATCGCGGCCAGCACGAGCAGGAACACCCCCACACCGAGCAGGAGCAGGGACGGGATCGAGGGGCGGGACGAGGTGGGGCGGGGCGAAGTGGGGCGGCGCATCCGGCACTCCTGACGGCGTTCGGCCTCGGGCACGTGCACGTCGGTCTCGGGTCTGGGCGGCTCCGGCGCGGGTTCCGACGCAGGTCGGGCTCGGGTCCGTCCCAGGCCGGGAACCGTAGGCGCACCCTTGACGGAGTGTCAATACACCTCGCACACTGTGCTGATATAGAGCCGGTGCACGGGAATGGGCGGGGTGCCCTCCGATCGAGAGGCTCGTCGAAGCATGCACAGACTGCTCGCCGCCGGGTCGACCGTGGTCCTCGCCGCCGCACTCGCCGTGGGTGCCGGGCTCGGGATCGTCGCCGCGTTGAACTCCACCCCCGACCAACCCAATTCGCCGCTCGTCTCCTTCCGTACCGACCCGACGCCGGCGCCGACCGCGCAGCCCTGATGCCGAGCCCGTACGCCGGGAGACGGGTCCGGCCGGGCATCGGCCGGCGGTCCCCGAAGACGGCGCCGGACGCCCGGCGCGAGGGAGGGGCGAGGTGACGGTGCGCACTGCCTGGCGGGACGTACCCCGGCCGCAATTGCGGCGGTTCGCCGATCTGGCCATGGCCGAGGTACCCGAGCTGGCGCAGGGAATCCTGCGCGACATCCGGATCGAATACCCCGGCGTGCCGCTGGTGCCGGACGAGTCGGGCGAGCCGATGGCGCTGGTCGCCATCCGGCGCGCTCTCGTCGACTTCGTCGAGCACCTGGCCGCGCCCGCTGATCGGCGGCACGAACGCCTGGAGATCTTCGAGTTGTTCGGCCGCGCCGAAGTTCTCCAGGGGCGCAGCCTCGACTCGTTGCAGGCGATGTACCGGCTCGGCGTGCGGCTGGCCTGGCGGCGGCTGGCCGAGATCGGCCAGCGGGTGGAGATCCCGCCGCCCGCGATGTACGAACTCGCCGAGGCCGGCTTCGAGTTCCTCGACGGACTGGTCGCCCAGTCCGTACACGGCTACGCCGAGGCCGCGGCCCGCCAGGTCGGCGAACGGCTGTGGGCGCAGAAGCGGTTGATCAAACTGCTGCTCACCGAATACGGCACCGAGCCCGCGAGCGCGCTGGCCGAACACGCCGCCCGGATCGGCTGGACGGTGCCCGAGCAGGTGGCCGTGGGCGTGCTGTTGCGCCCCGCGCCCGACGCGGTGGCGCCCGCGGTGGGTCGGGACGTGCTCCTGGACATGGAGTGCGAGCGGCCCCGGATGATCCTGCCCGATCCGGACACGGCCGGACGCCCCGAGTTGGTGCGGCGGGCGATGGCGGGCTGGTCGGGCGCGATCGGCCCGTCGGTGCCGATCGCCGACGCCGCGAAGTCGCTGCACTGGGCGTGTACGGCGCTGCGACTGGTGGAGCGCGGACACCTGCCCGAGGGGCGGCTGATCCGATGTACGGAGCACACGGAGGCGTTGGTGCTGCTTCCGCCCGAGGAACTGATCGAGGACCTGGCCCGCCGCTGCCTGGCCCCCCTGGACAGCTGTTCGCCCGCGCACGCCCGCCGGCTGGAGGAAACCCTGCTGGCGTGGCTGGAAACCCGGGGCGGCGCACCGGAGATCGCGGCCCGATTGGGCGTGCATGCCCAGACGGTCCGCTACCGGCTGCGGCAGATCCGGGACCTGCTCGGCGACGAGATGAACGAGCCGGATCGCCGCTTCGAACTGGAACTGGTCCTGCGGGCGCGGCGGTTGCGGGAGGAGGGGGACTGAGGGGACCGGAGGCGACCGCGTCGGAAAACCGGCTCGTACCCGTCGTTGTTCGGCATGCCCGACAGTCTGGGTCCTGCCTTCGACGCCCGCCCGGGAACTACCGTGCGGGGATGCGGATCGTGGGTGGTGGGGTGGAGGCGGTGACCGAGGTCGGGTATCGCCGGGCGCGGGTCGGGGGCGGTAGCGAGGCGGCGCGGTTGCCGGTGGGGCGATTGCGGGTGGATCGGCTGCCGGCGGGGTGCGACGCGGTGTTGGTCGCCGGTGACCTCCAAGGGGTCGCGCCCTCGCCCTGGGGTGGGTCGCCGGTGCTGTTGGGTGTCGCGCTCGCCGACTTCCTGACGGTGTGGGCGCAGGAGGGGTCGGCGCCGGCGCCGGAGCGGGTGGGCGTGGTGTTGGCCGGCGACCTGTACGCGGCGCCGGCGGCGGATCGGCGCGGCGCGAGCGGTGCGGTCCGGGACGTGTGGTGGGCGTTCGCGGCGGCCGGCTGCCCGTTCGTGGTCGGCGTGGCCGGCAACCACGACGAGGTGTCGACGGCGGACCTGGTCGAGGCGGGCCCGCACGTCGTGTTGCTCGACGGCGCGCACGTCGACGTGGGCGGGATCCGCTTCGCCGGCGTGGGCCGGATCATCGGCGACCCGAACCGGCCGGGTCGCCGGGCCGGGGAGGCGCAGACCGCGCTCGTCGACCGTGTCCTCGGCGCCACCCCCGACGTGCTGATCCTGCACGAGGGCCCGCCCGGCGCCACGCCCACCCAGCCGGGCCGCGTCGAGCCGACCGCCCGCATCCGGGCCGCCCCGCCGCCCCTCACCATCTGCGGCCACGTGCACTGGCCGGTCCCGGTCGCTACCGCCCCCGGTGGCCACACCCTCAACACCGACGCCCGCGCGATCCTCCTGACCGTCTGACCTCGACACGCTCATACGACCGCGTGCCGGCGCGGCGACCGGGCCGACCACCGCCCGACGCATCGACCCCGGCCGTCCCGGCGGATCCGGCCGATCCGGCCACCGCCGGGCAGACCCCGCCACGGGGCCATCCCACCCGGTGCTTGCCCGCGACCCCGCCGCGGTGCGACGCTGCGAGCGACGAGAGGACGGCATCGATGGTGGATCTCGCGGCCATGCTGGACGATCTCCGCGCGGAGGGCGCCGAGTCGGACCGGCTCGTCGCCTCGTTGTCGGCGGCCGAGTGGGCGCTGCCGACACCCGCGCCCGGGTGGACCATCGCGCACCAGATCGCGCATCTGGCCTGGACCGACGATCAGGTCCGGCTCGCCGCGAGCGATCCCACCGCCTTCGCGGGCGCGGTCGCGGTGGCCGCCGCCGACCCCGACGGCTTCGTCGACCGAGGCGCGGAAGCCGGCGCGACGGCACCGCCGAAGGACATCCTGGCCCGCTGGCGGGACGGTCGGCACGCGGTCCCGGAACTGCTGGCGGCGCTGCCGGCCGGGGCCCGACTGCCGTGGTACGGACCGCCGATGAGCGCGGCGTCGATGGCCGGCGCCCGGATCATGGAGACCTGGGCACACACCCAGGACATCGCCGACACGCTGGGCGTGCTCCGTACCCCCACCACCCGCCTCCGCCACATCGCCCGACTCGGCGTCCGGGCCCGGGACTACGCCTACAGCGTGCACGGACTGCGGCCACCCGAGCGGGAGTTCCGGGTGGAACTGATCGACCCGGACGAGCCGGGCGGCATCTGGAGCCACGGCCCGAAGGACGCCGCGGAGCGGGTGACCGGCCCACTGCTCGACTTCTGCCTCCTGGTCACCCGCCGCCGGCACCCCGCCGACCTCGCGGTGCGCGCCGAGGGCGCCGAGGCGATCCGCTGGCTGACCATCACCCAGTCCTACGCCGGCCCGCCCGGAGTGGGCCGTGCGCCCGGCCAATTCGACTGATTCGGTCCGGTCCGCGACCCGCCTCCGGTGATCGACGCCGCGTACGCACGCGCTTTCGGCCCCCGTCTCCAGGCACCCATCCGCCTCCCGCCCGGCCCGAATTGGTCCAGACCTATTGACAGTTCCGCCGTCGCGGCGGTCAACTCGTCCTGCACACAGGCACCCCGGCACCTCCGGGTGCGCCCGGACGGCCTGCGCACGTCCCGCACCGAGGGAGCCTGACGTCCCATCAGGCGACGCGGCGCCGATCCGGGTTCACCCTCCACGCACACCCACGCCCGCGGGAAACCGCCCGGGCCGGTACGGGAGGCACACCACCATGGCACCCCCACGTTCCCCCAACACCCTTGCCGATAACCCGACTTCGCGTCGAGCCCGACCCGGCCCGCGTCGCTGGGCCGCGCTCCTCGCCGCAGCCGCCACGACGGCCGCGGCGAGCCTGCTCGTCCTCGCCCCGTCCGCGCCCGCCGCCGGCACCGCCGAACTCGTGGTGAACGGCGGCTTCGAGGCCGGCCTCTCCGGCTGGACCTGTTCCGGCGGCACCGGTCGCGCGACCACCACCCCCGTACACACCGGAACCGGCGCCCTCCAGGCCACCCCGGCCGGCGGCGACAACGCCCGCTGCAGCCAGACCGTGGCCGTGCAACCCGACTCCGACTACACCCAATCCGCCTGGGTCCAGGGCGCCTACATCCACCTCGGCGCGAGCGGCACCGGCACCACCGACGTGTCCACCTGGACCTCCTCCGCCACCACCTGGCAAAAGCTCACCACCACGTTCCACACCGGCGCGCGCACCACCAGCGTCACGATCTACCTGAACGGCTGGTACGGGCAGCCCGCCTACTACGCCGACGACATCTCGCTCGTCGGCCCGGGCGGATCCACCACGATCCCGGGCGTACCCACCGGCCTGACCGTCGCCGGCACCACCGCGCGCAGCGCCTCGCTGTCCTGGACCGCGGTGCCCGGCGCGACCTCGTACGACGTCTTCCGCGCCGACACCAAGGTGGCCACGGTCGCCGAAACCTCCGCCGAGATCCCGGGACTCACCCCACAGACCAGCTACACCTTCTCCGTCGCCGCGACCAACAGCGCCGGGTCGTCCGCGCGTTCCGCCCCCGTCACCGCCACCACCGCGCCGGACGGCCCCACCGGCCAGGACCCGACCGGACTGCCCAAACGGGTGATGACCGGCTACTGGCACAACTTCGTCAACGGCTCCACGAACCTGCGTCTGCGGGACGTGCCCACGTCCTACAACCTGGTCGCGGTGGCGTTCGCCGAGGCCGACCGCAGCCGCTGGGGCGCGATCACGTTCGGCGTGGACCCGGGCCTGTCCACCGCGCTCGGCGGCTACACCAACGCCGACCTCAAGGCGGACATCGTCGCGATGCACGCCCGGGGACAGAAGGTCATCCTGTCCGTCGGCGGCGAGTTGGGCGCGGTCTGGGTCGGCGACAACGCCTCCGCCGACATGTTCGCGAGCACCGCCACGGCGCTGCTGCGCGAATACGGCTTCGACGGCGTGGACATCGACCTGGAGAACGGGGTCAGCCCCACCTACATGGCCACCGCGCTGCGCGCCATCCGGGCCCAGGTCGGCACCTCGCTGATCATCACGATGGCCCCGCAGACCCTGGACATGCAGACCACCCAGACCGCCTACTTCCAACTCGCCCTGAGCATCAAGGACATCCTGACCATCGTCCACATGCAGTACTACAACTCCGGCACCATGTTCGGCTGCGACCAGAAGTTGTACGCCCAGGGCGGCGTCGACTTCCTCACCGCGCAGGCGTGCATCCAACTCCAGGGCGGCCTGCGCCCGGACCAGGTCGCCTTCGGCGTACCGGCCACCGGACGCGCGGCGGGCAGCGGATACGTCTCGCCCGGCGTGGTGAACAACGCGCTGGACTGCCTGGAGTCGGGCACCGGTTGCGGCGGCTACCGACCCGCGACCACCTGGCGCGGCATCCGCGGCGCGATGACCTGGTCCGTCAACTGGGACGCGACCGCCGGGTACGCGCTGGCCAACACCATCTCGGCACACCTGCGCACGATGCCCTGACGGGCACGGGTGACGGTCGAGGGCGCTACACCGGGCGGATGTCCGCCCACAGCGCCACCGAGCCGGGTTCGAGCGGCGCCGCCTCCTCGGCGGCGCCGCTCGTCCACCACAGGCCCCGCCCCGGTCGCAGCGCCGGGCCGGGGCCGTCGTGCGTTCCCCGCCCGGACAGCAGGTACAGCACACCGGCGTGCCCGGCGGGCAGCGGCACGGGCGTGTCGATGCGCCGCACGTCGGCGGTCCATCGGCCGCGCCGGGTCATGATGTTGAGCACCCGGACCGCGCCGCCGTCGCCGAGCAGGCGGGCGCGGAGCGTGCGGTCGCCGGAGAAGGCGAACGGCACGCCCGGGCGGTCGAGCCGATGATCGAGTGGTGGGGTCCCGGGCGCGTCGCCGCCGTTTGCGATCAGGCGCACGCCGTCGCCCGCCAGGAGGGTGATGGTGCGGTCGACGCCCGGGAACGGCGAGAACGGCCCGTCGGCGGCGATCGTCGCGATGCTCGCCCGCCAGCCGAAGTCCGCCGAGTCGCCGCCCGCACCCGCCGGCCCCTCGCACGCGATCTCCCGCGTGTCGCCGCCCCCGTTGCGCCACGGGCCGACGGGCAGCGTCTCGACGTCGAAGAGATGTGTCGGCGTCACGTACGGGCCTGCTTTCCTGGGATCGGGACGGCCGCGGATCGGCCGGGATCGCCATGATGCCGGCCACCGTGTCGGCATGGGCGCGCCGTGATCCCGACGCCGTCGCTCACCCGTGCTTGGCGACGGTGAGCAGTACCGCCGAGTCCTCCAGGGCGTCCAGACTGTGCCGGGACTTCGGTACGACCAGGAAGTCGCCCGTCCGTCCCTCCCACGACGTCTCGCCGTCGATCAGGAGCACCCGCCCCCGCAACACCAGCAGGGTCGCCTCGCCGGGATTCTCGTGCTCGGACAGTGAGGTCCCCGCGTTCAGCGCGATCAGCGTCTGCCGCAGCACATGTTCGTGGCCCCCGTACACGGTGTGCGCGCTGCGCCCCGTAGAGGCGGTGGCGGCCAGCTTGAGCAGTTCGCGGACCTGGGCTTCCAAGGAGAGCTTTTCCATAGCCACAGTGTGCACACGAGCGCTCACAAAACCCCGAACGACCGCACCCGCGTCACACCGGAAGTTGCGCCACCACTCCGGGCCGCACCCGGTCCAGGCTCAGCCGCAACACCATGCAGGCCAGCGCGGCGAGCGCGAAACCGGCGCCGAGCCAGGCGAGTTGCCGGGGGCCGGTGACGGACAGGAGCCGGCCGCCGATCGTGGTGCCCGCGGTGATCCCGAGATTGGAGAAGGAGATGAACAGGCTGTTCCCGAACTCGGGGGCGTCGCGCGCGTCGCGCCCGAGCCAGTACTGGCTGACGATCAGCCCGCCGGAGTGCACCAGGCCCCAGATCGGTATCGCCACCAGCATCGGCGCGACGTGCGGACCAACCGCGTAGAGCAGGACGTACACGGCCAGGCACAGGGCGGGAAAGGCGAGCGCGGTGCGGGTCGCGTCGCGCCGCAGCAGCGCGCCGAAGGCGAAGTTGCCGAGGATCATCACGAGGCCGAACACCATCAGCAGCGCGCCGACCCACGAGCCGTCCATCCCGGTGACCTCGTCCAGATAGGCGGCGAAATAACTGTAGACCGAGAACATCGCCGCGAAGACGAAGACCACCGACAGGATGCTCAGCCACATCCGGCCACTGCGCAGCACGCCGACCTGGGCGCCGTACGACAGCCGACGCTGCACCGGCATGGTGGGCAGGAAGCGCAGGATGCCCAGGAAGGCGAGCAGGTTGATCGCGGCGCCGAACCAGAACGCCGCTTCCAGGGACAGGTGTTCGGCCAGGTAGGAGGTCAGCGGCACGCCGAGGGCGAAGCCGACGGTGACGCCGGCGAACACACGGGTCGTGGCGCGCGTGGCGTCCGCCGCCGGAACCAGGCGGGCCGCGGTGGTCAGGGCGACGGAGAAGAACACGGGATGGACGACGGCGGGCAGGATCCGGAAGGCGAGCATCACGTCGAACCGGGTGGTGAGCGCGTACACGGCGTTGGAGATCGCGAACACCAGGATCGCCGAGGCCAGCACGGTCCTGCGGTCGATCCGCGACGCGAACAGCGTCATGAACGGCCCGGAGACCGCGATCATCAGGGCGAACGCGCCGACGAGGAGGCCGGCGGTCGAGGTGCCGACGTGCAGCCGGTCGGCCACCTGGGGCAGCACGCCGACGATGCCCATCTCGGTGGTGATGATCCCGAATACGCCGAGGGCGAGGGTTGCGATCGTGATGCCGGTGGTTCTCATCGTGGCCTTGTCGTCGAGTGCCGGTGATACATATCGAGATATGTAGATGAGTTTGGTCGTGCGAACGCACGCGTGTACGTACGGGGGTGCGTGTACGTATGACGGTCGGAGTGTCCGGGTCAGAGTTCGGTGCGGACGTGTTCCGCGAACTCGGCGATCGTGCGTTCGTCGCGCCGGTAGTACGTCCACTTGCCGATTCGCTCGGATTCGAGCAGTCCCGCGTCCTTGAGGGTCTGGAGGTAGCCGGACACCACGGACTGGGCGAGGCCGGCGCGGGACTGGATGTCGCCGACGCAGACACCGATGTGGAAGCCCAGGCCCTGCTGTCGGTAGGAGTCCTCGTCGAAGTACTTCGCGGGCTCCTTCAGCCACTGCATGAAGCGGAGCCGGGCCGGGTTGGCGAGCGCCTTGTGTACGGCCAGGGGGTCCACTGCGGGCTGCCTTCCGGGGGTGGTGGGCGCCGAGGGGCGCGGGATCGAATCCAGTTTTCTCGATATGTAGTGGCTGTGTCAATCCGGTCGAACGAAATGTCGGTAAATATTGAGGTTTGAGCGGATTAGTCGCAGGTGGGAGGGCTATCAACCAAGGGACTGCGATTCTCGGAAAGAGGGTGGTGGACGTGTCCACGTCGACATCGACATCGACATCGACAGCGCCATCGATTGAACAGCACCCGGACATAATCAACATGCGGCTTCGTTCCGAACGCGCCACCACCGGCGCGGTGGCGCAGGCCGCGGAAGCGTTGGGCGTGCTGTGCGGTGTATACCTGGCGGCCTCCCCCTGGATCGTCGGGTTCAACGGCTTCACGACTTTGACCACGAACAACCTGATCACCGGCGTGGCGCTGGCGCTGCTGATGATGGGCGCCTTCGGGTCCGCCTACGAACGCACGCACGCGATGAGCTGGGCCGCGTTCGGCATCGGTGTGTGGACGATCGTCGCGCCCTGGGCCGTGAGCGGTTCCTTCGACACCACGCGGACCATCACCAGCAACGTGATCGTCGGTGCGGTGGCGTGCCTGATGGCGCTGATTCTCGCGCTCAGGGGTGTCATCGGGATTCACCGTTTGTGAGTGATCCCGTCTGTGAGTGATCCGAGTCCGAGACCGGGCCGCCGGTGGGTCCGGCCGACGCACGGTTCACCCCGGCGACGATCGCCGGGCGCGCCTCGTCGGCGGGTCTCGCCCCGCAGCTCCGGCTGGGAGGTGGATGTGGTGAGCGGACCTTCGCTTTCGGGCCGGGAACGGCGCACTCTCGCGCGCATGGAGGAATCCCTGGCGCACGACGAGCAGTTGGTGGAACTGCTGCGCGTGTTCGACGACCCGCCCCCCGTACCGGCTCCGAGGCACCGTCGATTCGGCATCGGCGTGCGTATCGGCACGCCGCATTGGCCGACGATCCTGAAGTGGACGGCGCTGCTGCTGTCCGGCACCTCGATCGGGCTGCTGATCGCCGCGATCCTCACGGGTGCGCCCGTGGTGGTCGTGGTGGCGGTGGCCGTGTGGGTGCCGGCATTGCTCCTGATCGCCGTCTTCGCCTACCTGAGGTGGCACGCGGACGGCCCGGCGGGCGCCCACGCCGCACGTCGTGGCAGGCGCGCCCGTACGCACGGGTGGCTGCGGGCGCACGGCGCCGATCGGGTGGACGACACCGGCGGTATGGGCGGCACGGAGCGTCGCGACAGCGACGGCCGGCGTCGCGAACCGTGACGGATACGGCGTCGACGCACCCGGCGGCGGTGTGACCCGGGCGGCTCGGGCCGATTCGGTCACGCTCGGGCCGGCGCGGTGTGGCCGGCGCGCTATCCGCGTGCGCTTTTGAGTGGTGCGGCCGGCGGCGCCGACGCGGCTCCTGCCCGCGGTACGCCGGAAGCTCCGCGTCGGGGACGGCGTCCACGAGCCGCGGACGGCGGTCCCGCCGGCCCCGTCGACCGCCCGGGGCGTTCCGTTACCGCATGACCCGGATCGGGTCGCCGGTGAGGTACGCGGCGATGTCCTCGACCGCGTCGCGGTAGAAGGTCTCGTACAGCTCGCGCGTGACGTAGCCGATGTGCGGGGTGAGCACGACGTTGTCCAGTGTGCGCAACGGGTGGTCGGCGGGCAGCGGTTCGACGTCGTACACATCCAGCGCCGCGGCGGCGATGGCCCGGCGGCGCAGGACGTCCAGGAGGGCGGACTCCTCGACGATGGGGCCGCGCGAGGTGTTGACCAGGATCGCGGTCGGCTTCATCCGGGCCAGTTGGGCGGCGCCGACCAGGCCCCGGGTGCGGGAGCCGAGGACGAGGTGGATGGACAGCACGTCGGACCGGGCGAACAACGTCTCCTCGGTCACCGCGGTCACGCCGTGCGCCGCGGCCCGCTCCGGGGTCAGGTGCGGACTCCAGGCCACACACTCCATGCCGAACGCGTGGCCGATCCGGGCCACTTCGCTGCCGAGCCGGCCCAGGCCCAGCACGCCGAGCACCTTGCCGCGCAGGCCGACGCCGAGCCCCACCTGCCAGCCGCCGGCCCGCATCGAGCGCTCCTCGACCGGCAGGTTGCGGGCGGCGGCCAGGATCAGCGCCCAGGTCAGCTCGGCGGTCGGATGGGCGACATAGCCCGTCCCGCAGACCACCACACCACGCCCGCGCGCCGCCGCCACGTCGATCGCCGCGTTCACCGGCCCGGTACTCACCAGCAGTCGCAGTCCGGTCAACCGGTCCAACACCTCCGCCGGAAACCGGGTGCGCTCGCGCATCGCGACGATCACCTCGAACCCGGCGAGCGCGGCGACCACCGCGTCACCATCGGCGAACGGCTCGGTGAACACGTGCAACTCGGCGTCGAGCGAACCCCAGTCGGCCAGCCCCCGAGCCACGTCCTGATAGTCGTCGATAATGGCGATCCTCATGATCCCCGAGGCTAATGCCACCCCCACCCCCCCAACCCCCGACGCGCCCCAACCGGACACCCCCGTGGGTTCGAGGGTCAGCCCGGGAGGCGGCCGATTCCGCCTACGGACAGGTGGCCTTCGGGGGTGAGTGGGCGGGTGACCGGCTCGTCCGGGTGCCAGAGGGGGAGGAGGACCACGCCGGGGTCCACGAGTTCGAGGCCGTCGAAGTAGCTCTCGATTTCCTCCAGGGGCCGGAAACGACCGCTGCCCAGCTGGGTCAGGAAGATCTTTTCCAGCGCGCGCCCCTCCGGCGTGGAGTCGCAGAAGTGGGTGATGAAGATGTAGCTGCCCGGCGGCAGTGCGTCGCGGTAGGCGCGGACCACGCCGGCGGGGTCCTCGTCGTCGGCGAGATGGTGCAGGACGGCCACCAGGAGCAGACCGACCGGGCGGGTGAAGTCGATGAGTTCGCGCAATTCCGGGCGGGCCAGCACGTCGGCCGGATCGCGCAGGTCGGCGGTCACCACGCGGGTGCGGTGGTTGTCCGCGAGCAGCGCCCGCCCGTGCGCGAGCACGATCGGATCGTTGTCCACGTAGACGACGGCCGCGTCGGGGTTCACCTCCTGGGCGACCTCGTGCGTGTTCTGCACGGTCGGCAGGCCCGAACCCAGGTCGACGAACTGGTCGATGCCCCGGGCCGCCAGATAGCGCACGCCCCGGGCCAGGATGTGCCGGTTGTGCCAGGCGCCCTCGTTGGAGAGGTTCGCAAGCGCCTCGTCGGCGATCCTGCGGTCCACCGCGAAGTTGTTCTTGCCACCCAGAATGGCGTCGTAGACCCGCGCGACGCTGGGCACGGTGACGTCGATCCCGGTCGGCGCCCAGTCCTCGGGCGACTCCCCCTCCGGCAGGGCGTCGAAGCCCCACTCGTCCTGCTCCCGCTCGACCACGGCTGCTCCTCGTCGATGTCTCGCGCGCTCACCCATGGCGTCTTACGGGCGTACGGAGCTTATCCGAGTCCCTGCGTCACCGACCGGCAACTTCCGTAACACGTGCGGGGATTGGTGCCGGTGGGGTGGGACCGCGCAGCGCGGGGGCGGACACGCCGACGGCCACCGCCCGGAACGGGAAGCGGTGGCCGTCGGCGTGGGGTACCGGGAGCGCGGGTGCGTCAGTCCATCCGGACGATGGCCGCGACCGGCCCGCCGCCCGAGGGGCCCTGGTGCACGGCGGCGACCGAGACGAACACGGCCGGGTCGCCGGTGACGGCCGCGGTCACGCCGCCGACGGTGGCCTTGATCTGCCGGTGCCAGTGCACGTCCGAGTCGTCCAGCATGATGTTGCGCCGGCCGCGCACGCTGCCGCTGGGGTCGGCCTCGCACTTGAGGAACACGTTGACCAGGCGGTCGCCGAGGTCGGAGGTGTGCGGACGCTCCGGCAGGTCGATCCCGGCCGAGCGGATCGCCGACCAGATGCCGTCCGCGTCGAGCGCGTCCTTCATCACGCCGTGACCGACCCGGAACGGGCCGCCGACGCCGCGCACGTTGCCGACCACCACGATCTGCGCGCAGTCGAGTTCCACGCCGGAGGAGCAGGACGCCACCGACGAGTACAGCGACAGGTCGCGGTGGATCTGCTCGGCCGTCGGCAGGTCGATCTCGCCCAGCGCGACGGCGATGCCCAGCGCGGTGGTCGAGTTGGAGACGTCCATGGACTTGAGGGTGTCCTCGGTCCACACGTCGAACCCGCGCGACTTGGCGTCATTGATCGTGTCCAGGACCAGGAGCGGAGTCTTGGTCTGTACGTAGTGCACGTCGGCCGGGTCGGTGATGCCCGCGACCGCCATCGCCGCACGCACGCCGGCGGCGACCTTCTCCACCATCGGCACCCGGCCGATGTCCTCGGGCAGGATCGTCTCGCTCATCGCCACGCCGACCGACACACGCGGCTCGTCGGTGGGCTCGTACCGGTTCTCCGGCGCGTAGGCGAAGACGGTCGCGTGGGGGGAGATCACGCCGTCGGTGCCGCCGGACCAGACCAGCGGTACCTTGCCGGCCTCCTCCACCGAACGCTTGCCCTTTTCGACCAGCACCTCGCGGAAGGCGCGGTCGGCCAGGATGCGGGTGTAGTCGTTGACCCCGCCGTTGCCCTCGGTCTTGCCGATGACGGCGAGCACGTCGTCCGCGGCGAACACGCCGTCGTCGATCAGCTTGGCCAATCCGGACGCGTCGGTGACGCTCTCGATGGCGACCTTGTGAACCTCGATCGGCCTGGGCACTCGTTCCACCTCGTTCATTGGAGTTCGCTGAATTACCGATACTGACCGATTTTGCGACCTTTGCGGCTGGTTGCACCGCTTCGGCCGCGTCGGATGTTGTGGCCGATCCGGATGTTGTGGCCGCTCCGGACGCGTTGCCCGCGTCGTATGTGCCCGCGCGTCGGGGCGCGCGGGCCGACGGGACGCTACCCGGCGTCCGCCGTCGCCACGGCCGGTGCCGCCGCCGCGACCGCCGCCGCGTTCGCCTCCACCACCGTGCCCGCCTCGCCGGCGACCGCGGCGGTGATCCGGTCCAGGGACGTGATCACCGAGCGCCGGCCGCCCGCCTCGACGAAGCGCACCGCCGCCTCGACCTTGGGCCCCATGCTGCCCCCCGCGAACTGCCCCGCCGCGGCGTGCTCGCGCAGCTCTTCCGGGGTGACCCGGCCCAGCTCGCGCTGGTTCGCGGTGCCGTAGTCGAGCATCGCGTTGGGTACGTCGGTGGCGATCACCAGCACGTCCGCGTCGACCGACGCGGCGAGCAGGGCAGCGGTGAGGTCCTTGTCCAGGACCGCCTCCACGCCGCGCTCGGCGCCGTCCGCGTCGCGCACCACCGGGATGCCGCCACCACCGGCGGCGACCGTGGTGAAGCCCGCCGCGACCAGGGTGCGGATGGCCGGCGCGTCGACCACCTCCAGCGGATCCGGTGACGGAACCACCCGACGCCAGCCCTTGGCGCCCCGATCCTCCCAGTGCTGGCCGAGCGCGACGAAGCGCTCCGCCTCGGCCTGCGGCAGATGCCGGCCGACCGGCTTGGTCGGGTGCTCGAACGCCGGGTCGGCGGCGTCCACCAGGGTCCGGGTGACCACGGCCGCCACCCGGGCCGGCTGCCCGCGGCGGCGCAGCGCGGCCTCCAGGGCGGAGACGACGGTGAAGCCGAGGGTGCCCTGCGTCTGCGCGCCGCACCAGTCCAGGGTCACCGGAGGCACGACATGCGCGGTCAACTCGTTCTTGACCAGCAGGTTGCCCACCTGGGGGCCGTTGCCGTGGGTGAGCACGACGTCGACGCCGGAGACGATCAGGTCGGCCACCGCCTCCATCGCCACCGCGACGGCCGCCCGCTGGGCGTCGGGGGTGGCGCTCCCGTCCGGCCCCGTCATGGCGTTGCCGCCGAGGGCGATGAGCACTCTCCCGGTGCCGTTCGTGCTCCGGGTGCCGTTCGCGGTGCGGGGAGTTGTCATGTGTCGAACTCTCCTGTCCTGTCGTACGCGGGAGTCCCGATGCACCCGTCGCGGTTCGGCCCGTTGGGCCGTCGTCCGTCCGGGAATTGGGACTCTAGGTGGGGAACCGGGTCGATGGCTTGAGAGTCATTTGACTACAAACACCGATCGATCTGGCAGAAATTGCCGAGTGGCGCGCGCCCGGGTTCGGGGGTCCACGCGGGGCGCGCGCTCGTTTCAGCAGCCGAGGTGGGCGTACCGCTCCAGCCGCGCCGCGCGGCGTTCCTCGGTCGGTCGGCGCAGCAGGCCGACCAGTTCGTACTCCAGGACCTGCGCGAGCCGGGCCAGGAACGCCATCGGCTCGTCGGCCGCGTCGGGCCGTTCCGCGACGATCCGGTCCACCACGCCGTCGCGCAGCAGGTCGAGCGAGCGGATGCCCTGCGCCGCGGCGATCTCGGCGCCGCGGGTGGGCGTGCGGTAGCGCAGCGCCGAGGCGCCCTCGGGCGGCAGCGGGGACAACCAGCCGTGCTGGGCGCAGAGCACCCGGTCGGCGGGCAGCAGGGCGAGCGCGCCGCCGCCCGCGCCCTGGCCCAGCAGCAGGCACAGGGTCGGCGTGGGCAGGGTGACCAGTTCGGCCAGGCAGCGGGCGATTTCCCCGGCCAGTCCGCCCTCCTCGGCCTCCGGGCTGAGCGCCGCGCCGCCGGTGTCCACGACGCTGACCAGCGGCAGGTCGAGTTCGGCGGCCAGGCGCATGCCGCGGCGGGCCACCCGCAGGCCGGCCGGGCCGAACGGGCCGTGGCTGGACTGGCGGGCGCGGTCCTGGGCGAGCACGACGCAGGGCGCGCCGCCGAACCTGGCCAGCGCGAGCAGCAGGCCGGGGTCGCTCTCCCCCTGGCCGGTGCCGTGCAGGGGCACCACGGCGCTCGCCGCGTGCCGGAGCAGGGCGCGCGCGCCGGGGCGTTCGGGGCGACGGGAGAGCTCGACCGAGGTCCACGCGGGTACGTCGGCCAGGTCCTCGACGGGCAGCGGGGCCACGTCGGGCAGGCTCTCGCGCGGCGCGGTGACGATGTCCAGGACCCGGGCGGCCACGTCGCCGAGCCGGTCGGGCTCGACGACGGCGTCGACCAGGCCGTGCGCGTACAGGTTCTCCGCGACCTGGACACCCTCGGGGAACGGCCGCCCGTACAGCGCCTCGTAGACGCGCGGGCCGAGGAAGCCGATCAGCGCGCCGGGTTCGGCGGCGGTGACGTGGCCGAGCGAGCCCCAGGAGGCGAGTACGCCGCCGGTGGTCGGGCCGCGCAGGTAGACGAGGTAGGGCAGGCCGGCGCTCTTGTGCGCGGCGACGGCGGCGCTGATCCGGACCATCTGGAGGAAGGCGACCGTGCCCTCCTGCATCCGGGTGCCGCCGGAGGTCGGCGAGGCGACCAGGGGCAGGCCCTCGGCGGTGGCCCGTTCGATCGCGGCGACCAGGCGCGAGGACGAGGCGACCCCGATCGACCCGGCCAGGAAGCCGAATTCGCAGGCCACCACGGCCACCCGGCGGCCCCGGATCCGGCCCTCGCCGGTGACCACGGACTCGTCGACGCCGCTCTTGGCCTCGGCGGCGCGCAACTCGTCGCGGTAGCCGGGGTCCAGGCGCTCGGGGCGGTGCGGCGGGGCGTCCCAGCTCGTCCAGGTGTCGGGGTCCAGGACGAGGCGGATGAGGTCGTGCGCGCCGACGCGGGGGCGGCGGGACGGCGGGGCGGGAGCGGGCTCGGCCGTCACCGCCTGCGCCCCCACCTGCTCGGCCCTCACGCGCGCCGCGCGGCGTGCAGGGCGCGGGCGTCCTCGGCGTCGAGCCAGGCCCGCACGCTGTCCGTGTGCTGGCCGAGCGTCGGCGGGGCGTCGTGCCGCCGGCGTCCGTCGTCGCTCGTACCGTCGACACCGTCGAGGCGGATCGGCGGGCCGGGCAGCGTGATCGGCCCGAGGGTGCTGTGCATGACGTCGAGGAGCAGGCCCTGCGACTTCGTCTGGTCCCAGTCGTAGACCCGGTCGATGGTGCGCACTTCGCCGGCCGGGATGCCGGCGGCGGCCAGCTCGGGCAGCAGGTCGTCCACATCGCGCGCGGCGAACGCGGCGTTGATCGCCTCCGCGAGTTCGGCCCGGTTGACCACACGGTCGGCGTTGACCGCGAACCGGGCGTCGTCCACCGCGAGGCCGACCATCGGGGCGAACCTGGCCCACAACTTCTCGCTGCCCACCGCGACCTGGATGATCGCGTCCTTGCAGCGGTAGGAGCCGTACGGCTGGAGCGAGGGGTGCAGGTTGCCCTGCGCGCGCCCGACCTGGCCGGCGACGGTGTAGTTGGTGCCCTGGAAGGCGTGTACGCCGACGATCGCGGACAGCAGCGAGGTGCGCACGACCCGGCCCAGGCCGGTGCGCTCGCGCTCGTGCAGCGCGGCGACCACGCCGTAGGCGCCGTACATCCCGGCCAGCAGGTCGCCGATCGGCACGCCGATCCTGGTGGGGTCGTCGGGGCCGGGGCCGGTCAGGCTCATCAGGCCCGCCTCGCCCTGGGCGATCTGGTCGTAGCCGGGCCGGCCGCCCTGCGGACCGTCGTGGCCGAAGCCGGTGATGGACAACACCACCAGGCGCGGGTTGAGCCGGGTCAGCTCCTCCATCGGGAAGCCCAGCCGGTCGAGCACGCCGGTGCGGAAGTTCTCCACGAGCACGTCGCTGTGCCGGATCAGCCGGGCGAGGGTGGCCCGGCCCTCCTCGGACTTCAGGTCGAGGACCATCGACTCCTTGTTGCGGTTGCAGGAGAGGAAGTAGGTCGACTCGCGGGCGTCCTCGGCGCCGACGAACGGCGGGCCCCAGCCTCGGGTGTCGTCGCCGCCGTCGGGGTTCTCCACCTTGATCACCCGGGCGCCCATGTCGCCGAGCATCATCGCGGCGTGCGGGCCGGCGAGGGCGCGGGAGAGGTCGAGCACGACGAGATCGCAGAGCGGTCCGCTCACGTCGAACACCCCTTTCTGCATGTGTGCGGCGGTGCGCAGTCCGGCGTCGAATGCGTCCAAGTTAGGCGGCGACGCGGCGTTGCTCGCCGTCAGTTACTGCCCAAGGAATCGCGCTCACTTGGCAATACTTGGTGTTGGAAGCCCGGAGCGTAGTGGGCGTCGTCGGGGGCGAACACCCGTCGGGCGAAGTCCTCGAAGCGGGTCGGCGCCCGGCCGAGCAGCATCGCCAGGGTGCGCGGATTGCCGGTCAGGCCGTGCCGGTCGTAGAACGCGAACATCGCGGTCAGCGTGTCCAGGGCGTAGCCGGACAGGCCGCCGGCGCGGGCGTTCTCGCACCACTCGCGCGGATCGATCCGGCGCGCGGTGACGGGGCGGTCGAGTACGGCGGCCAGGTGCGTGGCCATCAGCCGCGGCGTCAGCGCCTCCGGGCCGGCCAGCTCGTACACCGCGTTCTCGTGTCCGTCCTCGCACAACACGACCGCCGCGGCCTGGGCCACGTCGCGCAGGTCGACGGCGGCGAACGGGGCGTCCACCCGGTACGGCACCACGTAGTCGCCGATCCGCACGATCGCGTCGCGGGCGTCCAGGATGTTCTGCTGGTACGGCCCGGGCTGCAGCACGGTCAGCGCGAGGCCCGACTCGAACAGGGCCTCCTCGACCCGCGCCTTGGCCTCGTGATGCGGCATCGCCCGCAGCTGGGGCCGCAACACGGAATGGAACACGAACCGGTCCACCCCGGCCCGCTCGGCGGCGGCGATCACGGCGCGCCCGATGGCCGGTTCGTCCGGGTGCACGTTCGGCGCGATGTGATAGATCGCCTCGCACCCGGCAAGCGCCTCGGCGAGGTCGGCCGGCGCGGTGACGTCGCCCACCACCGCCTCGCTCGCCCCGGCCGCGACCGCCACCGCGACCTGCTCGGGCCGCCGGACCAACGCCCGCACCCGCACCCCACGCTCGGCCAACGCCCAGGTCAACGCCCGCCCGGTCTTCCCCGCGGCCCCGGTAATCACGATCATGCACCCACGCTAGGCAGCACCGGCCCGACGTTTCACGGTGCGCCCTCGCCAACACGGCCTCGGTGAATCGGGCACATAGTGCCGAAGCCGGGGCGTGAGAGGAGGTGTGGCCGGTGCGGGGCGTGTGGTGTGGCTGTCCCGAAGCCGGGTCCCACACCCGCACGGTCTCGTCGGGTCCGGCCGACCTCTCGCACCCGGGCCCGGAACGCGAAGTGTCCCGCCGGGCGTCGGCTCGGCGGGACACCGCACGTACGGCGGGTCGGTTCACCCGATGGTGCGGACCCGTGTCGCGCTCCGGGTCAGGAGGCGCGGTTGCCGCGGCGCTTGCGGAGGATCATGCCGCCGCCGACCAGGGCCGCTGCGGTGGCCAGGAGGCCGCCCACCGCCACGCCGCCGGTGCTGGCGAGCGAGCCGCCGCCACCGCCGCCGGTGGTCGCGGGCTGGGTGGCGGTCGCCGAGGTGGAGGGCGACGCCGATACGGACGTCGACGGGGTCCCGGTCGGCGGGGCCGTGGTCGGCGTCCCACTGGTGGGCGGCGCCGTCGTCGGGGGCCGGGTGGTGGGCGGCGCCGTGGTCGGCGGGGCCGTCGTGGGCGGCTGCGTGGTGGGCGGAGTGGTGCTCGGCGGGGTCGTCGGCGGCTTGGTGGGCGTCGACTTCGCCGGGCAGGTGTGGGACAGGTTGAAGAACGTGACGCTGCCGCCCTTGACCTCGGCGACCGCCGAGGTCAGCTTGGCGCCGGCCGGCGAGGCCACGTACGCGTGCTTGTCGGTCGGCGGACCGAACGTGGTGACGACCTGTTGGCCACCCGGCTGGAACGTCACGGTCAGCTTGACGAACGTCGCGGCGTTGGTGGGCAGCACGAAGTGCCAGCCGTCCTGGTCGGCCGGAGCCGGGCATCCGCCCTCGTGTGAGACACCGGGGTCGGTGGCCGACACCGGCGTCTGCTGGTGCAGCTTCACGGTGTACGTGTTGCCGGAGGCGAGCGCGGGCGCCGCGCCGACCGCCACGGCCAGTGACGGTATGGCCAATACGGCCGCCCAGCGGGCGATCGTGGAGGACGAAGACATGGAGATACCTCTTGGGCAGGAGTGAATCGCATCCCGGAGGATCACTCGCGTCACCCGAAACGAGAATCGCCACCGAGACGGTTCGCTGCACTCGCCCGAAGACCGCTTCGTCCCCCCCAGGACCGAAAAAGACCCTCGATGAGGGCAGCCGAGATTCCCATTCCGGCGAGTCTCCCGTCAAGATCGAACTGTCCACAATGGCGGCTGATTTCCGCTTTTGCCACCAGGCCCGGATATAACAATTTCCGCCATCGCGACACAGTCGGGACGGTTGGCCCAAGTCGGGATGAACTCAAGGTGATCATGGGGTCGCGGGTCGTCGACGGGGCGGCGGTCGTGGCCGGAAATGGACGGGGCTCGAGTCGCGTGCGGTACTACGTCGGGTTGGGGCCTCGGGTGGTGAGGAGGTCGCGGGCGGTGAGGGCGGCGCGTAGGGGGCCCTGGCGGTCGGGGGCGTCGGGGCTTACGTGAAGCAGGGATTCGATCAGGGCGAGGCGCTGGTGGACCGATTGGCGGCGGAGGAACAGGACGCCGGCGGTCTCGGTCTTGGAGCAGCCGCAGCGCAGGTACGCCTCGAGGGTGTCCACCAGGCCGGTGCCGCGGGTGGCGTCGGCGGCCAGGAGCGGGCCGAGTTGGTCCTCGACGAGGTCGGCCAGTTCCTCCGGGGGCAGCCCGTCCAGGAGGCGTTCCAGGGCCCAGTCGTCGGCGAGTACGGTTTCGGCGACGCCGGCGGGCCGGATCGGGTGCACTCGGCGGGCCAGGCGCAGGGTGTCCCGCGCGGCGCGCAGGCTGTGTCCGACCCGGGCCACGTCCCGCACGAGCGGGCCGAGGGCGGCGGTCGGCTCGTGGCCGGTGGCCGCGGGCAGGCCGAGGCGGTCGGCGAGTTCGGCGACGTGGGTGGGGCGGTCCAGGGCGATCAGGGCGTACGCGCCGCCGGGGGCGTCGCTGACCAGGCCGCGGCCGCCGCACGCCCGCAGGCCCTCGTACAGGGTGGTCACCGCCTGCACCGGGTCGGGCCGGCTCAGGGTGATGGTCGCCCACACGGCGGTGCCGGCCGGGACGAGGCCGCACACCGTCAACCGCGCGGCCACCTCGCGCGGGGGCAACGTGTCGTCGAGCAGCCCCTCGACGAGCTCCCGCCGCTCGCGACCCACCCAGCCACCACGGTCGGCGAGCCGCAACAGGGCGGGCGCGAACACCTGCGCCGCGTGCTCGGCCACCTCCCGCGCGATCGCCGCTCCCGCGGTCGACCAGGGACCGTCGGCGGTGGCGACGCTTGGGGCGGCCACACTTGCCGTCGCCGATCCGCCCGGTGTCCTGGTTGCGCCGGTCGTGGGGTTGGCCGTGTGGGGGCCGGCCGCGCCTGCCGCGCCCGGCATGTCAGTGGCGTCCGTCGCGCCGGCCGTGCCCGGTGTCCCGGCCGCGCCGGTCGTGGGGCCGGTCGCGTTGCGGTTGGCCGCGCCTGCCGCGCCCGGCGATGGGTAGGCGTTCGTCATGGCGGCCGTGTTGGTATTGGCCGCGCCCGCCGCGCCCGCCGCGCCCGCCGCGCCCGCCGCGCCCGCCGCGCCCGCCGCGCCCGCCGCGTTCGGCGATTGGTTGGCGTTCGCCGTCTCCGGCCTGCCCGCTGTCCTGGTTGCGCCCGTTGTGGTCTCGGCCGCGTCATCCGTGCCCGGGGATGGGGTGGTGTTCGCCGTTCCCGCCGTTGCCGCGCCCAGGAGTAGGCGGCCCCACAGTGCGCCCCTGAGTTCGACGCCGGATTCGGCTGTCGGGGTCCTGACGACCGCGGTCGGGTCGTCCGTGCCCGCGTAGGCGGTGAGCGTTCCGTCGAGGGCCGTCAGGACGACCGGGCGGTTGGTGAGCGTGGACAGCGTGGTGGTGAGTTCTTCGACGCCCGCGCCCCGCGCCAGGACTCCGGACAGGGTTCGCACGACGCGGTTGACGTGGCGCAGTCGCGTCACCGCCGAGTCGAGGATGGCCGCGTTGACCGCCTCGGCGATCTCGACGAACGGCACGACACCGCGCAGGACGACCAGCGGCAGACCCGCGTCCGCCGCCGCGCGAACCACGTCGTCCGGGACCTCGCGGAATGTACGGCCGACCTCCAGGGCAACCCCCGCCACGCCCGCCGCCGCCAGCTCCGTGACATAGCGTCGCCGCTCGCCCGCGTCCCGTCCGGCCAGGCCCAGACCCGTCGTGAGCAGCAGTTCGTCGCCGCGCAGCAGCGGGGCGATCTCGTAGATCTCGCTGGAGTGCACCCAGCGCACCGGGCGATCCAGGTCCGCGTGCGGATCCGGTACCGCCGGGTCGGCTCCGCGCATCAGCGGATGGTCGAGGACCGCGCGCAGGGACAGCGTCATGGACACTCCGTCCGGAAGATCCGTCAGTATGGCGGTCACGGTGTCCGTTGTCACGACCCGCCCGGCCGAGGACCCTTCGGTGATCACCCCACCGTAGCTCTCACCGCAGACCGCATCGCATCGCACCGCATCGCCCATCGCAGTGCTCCGCTCCGTCCCACCGGAGGTCTCCGTGACAACCCTCGACCACCCCGCGCACCCCGCGCAGCCCGCCCGCCCCGAGCGCGCGGTCGACCACACCCAGTCCCTCGAACCGGTACCCGACGAGGCCCGCGACTCGACGCCCGCGCACCAGTTCTGGATCTGGGCCGGCGCCAACATCGCGCCGATCAACTGGGTCCTGGGCGCCCTCGGCATCGTGCTCGGCCTGGGACTGGTCGACACCGTACTGGTCCTGATCGTCGGCAACCTGATCGGCATGGGCGTCTTCGGCCTGTTCGTACTGATGGGCCAGCGCACCGGCGTGACCCAGATGGTGCTGGCCCGGGCCGCGTTCGGTCGGCGCGGCGCCTACCTGCCCGCCGCCGTCCAAGGCGTGATCTCCGCCGGGTGGTGCGCGATCAACACCTGGATCGTGCTCGACCTCGTGATGGCCCTCCTCGACAGCGTCGGCTACGAGGGCGGCAACGGCACCAAGGTCGTGGTCGTCCTGGTGGTGATGGCCGTCCAGATCGCGATCGCCGCGTCCGGCTTCGCCGCCATCGCCGGTTTCGAGCGCTGGACCGTACCCGCCACCCTGGTCGTGCTGGCCGCGATGACCGCGGTGGCCTGGACCCGGCTCGACATCGACTGGGGCCACGCGAGCACGCTCAGCGGCGGCGACCGCTGGTCGGCGATGAGCACGGTGATGACCGCGATCGGCGTCGGCTGGGGCATCACGTGGTTCGCCTACGCCTCCGACTACTCCCGCTTCGTCCCGCGCACCACCTCCCGCCGCAAGTTGTACGCGGCCAGCGTGCTGGGCCAGTTCGTCCCCGTGGTCTGGCTCGGCGTGCTCGGCGCGTCACTGGCCACGGTGAACACCAAGGCCGACCCGGGGCAACTGATCGTCGACTCGTTCGGCCCGCTCGCCATCCCCGTGCTGCTGCTCGTGCTGCACGGGCCGATCGCCACCAACATCCTCAATCTGTACAGCTGTTCGCTCTGTGCGCAGACCCTGGACATCAAGGTCTCGCGGCGCGTGTTGTCCTGTCTGGTGGGCGCGTTCGCCACCGTGTTCACGCTGTTCCTGATCTTCCGGGCGAGCCTGGCGCACACCTTGGACACCTGGCTCGCGGGCATGGTCACCTGGGTCGCGCCGTGGGCCGCGGTGATGCTGGTGCACTTCTACGTGTTCGCCCGACAGCGCGTGGACATCGCCGCGCTGTACGCCGCGCCGCGTCGCGGCCTGCTCGCCGACGTGCGCTGGTCGGCGATCGTCGCGCTGCTGTGCGGCATGGTCGCCACCTGGTGCTTCGAGTACGGCGTCCCCGAGGCGCTGCGCGGGCCGGGCGCCCGGGCGATCGGCAACGTGGACCTGTCGTGGTTGGCGGGCGCGATCGTCGCGGGTGGGCTGTACCTGGTGCTGGGTCGCCACGAGCGCAAGCAGGAGCGGGTGCCCGAACCCGCCCGATCGTGAACCCGATTCCGATCCCCGAACGATCCCTGGAGCGACCGAACATGCAGAGCAGCCTCACCGTGACCGACTGCCGGCTCCTCGACCGGGCCGACCGGGTCGACATCGTGGTGACGGACGGCATCGTCACCGACATCACCCCCACAGGGACGCGAGCCGTCGCGCCGACCGGTCCGGTCGTGAACGCCGCCGGCGCGCTGGCCACGCCGCCGTACGTCGAGCCGCACATCCACCTCGACACGGCCCTGACCGCCGGCCAACCCCGCTGGAACACCTCCGGCACGCTGTGGGAAGGCATCGAACGCTGGTCCGAGCGCAAGGCGATGCTCACCCGCGAGGACGTACTGGCCCGCGCCGAACAGGTGTTGCGCTGGCAGGTGGCCCACGGCGTACTGCACGTACGCAGCCACTGCGACGTCACCGACCCCGAACTCACGGCGCTGCACGCGCTGATCGAACTGCGCGAGCGGGTGCGGGATGTGCTCGACCTCCAGGTGGTGGCGTTTCCCCAGGAGGGCATCGTCTCCTTCGACGGCGGAGAGGCGCTGATGGAGCGGGCGGTGGCCGCCGGGGTGGACGTGATCGGGGCCATCCCGCACTTCGAGGACACCCGCGAGGACGGTGTGCGGTCGTTGGAGATCGCCTTCGAACTCGCCGAGCGGCACGGGCTGATGGTGGACGTGCACTGCGACGAGATCGACGACGAGCAGTCCCGATTCGTCGAGGTGGTCGCCACACTGGCCCGCCGCGGCGGCCTCGGCTCCCGGGTGACGGCCAGTCACACCACCGCGATGGGCTCGTACAACGGCGCGTACAGCCGCAAGTTGCGTAGGATCGTGGCCCGTTCGGGCATCAACCTGGTCAGCAACCCGATGGTGAACCTGACCCTCCAGGGCCGCTTCGACGACTACCCCAAGCGCCGCGGCCTGACTCAGGTCAAGGAGATGCTGGCGGCCGGGGTCAATGTGGCGTTCGGCCACGACGACGTCATGGACCCGTGGTTCCCCCTGGGCACGGCCAACCCGATCCAGGTGGCCCACGCCGGCATCCTGGCCGCGCAGTTGTCCGGGCAGGCGGAAATCGACGAGGCGTTCGCGATGGTGACGACGCGGGCCGCCGGGGTCTTGGACCTGGGCGAACGATATGGCGTCGCGATCGGCCGCCCGGCCGACTTCCTGCTCCTGCCCGCCGATTCCCCCTTCGACGTACTGCGCCGCCAGGTGCGCCCGAGCCACGTGATCTCGCGGGGCCGGGTGGTGGCCGAGACCCCGGCGGCGCCGACGCGACTGACGTGGCCGGGGCGGGAGGCGGAGGAGGTGGACTTCGGGGGACGCCGACACCTCTGATCCGGTCGGCGCGGCGACGGCTGTCGGCGCTCACCGTCAGCCGTCGATGTCCTCCAGCTTCCGGGCGATGCGTTCGAGGGCGCCGAGGTCCTCGGGCGGGAGCCGGTCGATGAAGTGGCTTCGCACCGAGGCGACATGCGCCGGGGCGACGTTCTCGAGCGTGTCCAGGCCGTGATCGGTGAGCACGAGGAGGCAACCTCTGCCGTCCGCCGGGTCGGGTGCACGTCGCAGGAGGCCGCGCGCTTCCATCCTGGTGGCGTGCCGGGAGAGCCGGCTGCGGGACCATCGCATCTTGGCGGCCTGTTCCCGCAGGGTGCCGGTGTGGTCGGGCCGCTCCGACAACGTGCTGAGCACCTCGTAGTCGGGCTCGGAGAGCCCGACCTCGGCCAGGTCACGCGCCGTGGCGGCCTGCACGGCGACCACCATGCGCCGGTAGGCCCGCCACGCCCGCTCTTCGTCCGGGTTCAGCCAGTGCACATTCTCAGCCGAGGACTTCTTTGACATGTAATCAACCTAGCGGTTACTTTCATTTACATGTCAACGAAAAAGACGCGCGTCCTCGTCCTGGTGTGCAGCACTCGGCCCGGCGCCCTCGGCCCGGCGGTCGGCTCATGGTTGATCGAGACGATCACGCCGCGCGCCGGGGAACTCGACGTCGAACTCGTGCCCGTGGCCATCGGCGACCTCGACCTGCCCTTCCTGGACGAAGAGGAGCATCCGTCGTCGGGCCTCTACGCGCACGAGCACACCAGACGATGGAGCGCGCTCGTGAACGCCGCGGACGGCTTCATAGTGGTGACCCCGGAGTACAACCACGGAATGCCGGCGACGCTCAAGAACGCGCTCGACTACCTCGGCCGCGAGTGGGCGTGGAAACCGATCGGCTTCGTCGGCTACGGGAACACCTCCGCGGGCACGCGCGCGGTCCAGCACGCCAAGCAGGTGGTGACCACACTGCGCCTGGTGCCGTTGGGACGCACGGTCGCGATGCGCGTCGGTGACGCGGTCGAAGACGGACGGATCCGCCCGAACGCCGCCCTTGCCTCGACGGCCGTCGGCGTCCTGGACGAACTGGTCCGGGTTGCCCACGCCCTGCGCCCGATGCGCGAAGGGGCACACCCCGGCGTGCTGCCCGGCCCGCTGCCGGGTTCCTACCTGAGGCGGCTGACCCCTGATGACGCTCCCGAGGTCACGGTGGTGCAGCGGTGCTGCTGGGTGGACGAGGCCCTTGCCAACGACACCCTGGCCATCCCGGCCCTGCACGAGTCACCGGAGCGGATACGCGAGTGGCTGGCGACCTGGCACGCCATGGGATTGTGGCGGGATGGCCGGCTGCTGGGCATGGTGCGGGCCCGACGCGTCGACACCGACTGGCACCTGGGCCGGCTCTGCGTCGTACCCGACCTGCGGGGCCGGGGACTGGGCCGCCGGCTGTTGCGCACCGCCGAAGCCGCGGCCGAGCCGAGCTGCCGCCGCCTCGTGCTGCACACCGGCGTCCACAGCCGGCAGAACATCGCCCTCTACGAGAGCGAGGGATACCGGTCGGCGCCACACACCGGCGACGACGGAACCACTCGCCTCACCAAGGACATAACCCCGCCGGCCACGGCGTGCACCCCGCCCGCCCGGACGGCCTGAGCCGCGCAACGAGTCCGGACGCCGCGCGTCAGCTGTACAGTGCGCCGCCGAAGCGTGCACGCAGTGCCCGGACGGCACGGTCGCCGAAGCGGTTGTGCCGGAGTTCGAGTCCTTCGAGTCCGGTCAGATGGGGTGAGCGAGCCAGGGCGAGTGCACCCGCGTCGCCGATGTCGTTGTTGTCGAGCACCAGCCACCGCAGGGTGGCCGGCATCGGGGTGCGGGCCAGTACGGTCGCTCCGCGGTCGCCGATGCCGCAGTTGCCGAGGTCGAGGCGGCGCAGCCGCCGAAACGACGTCACCGCCAGGCCGGCCGTGCCGTCGGGGCCGAGGCGGCCCCGGTCCAGCCGCAGTATTTCCAGCGATTCGGTGAACACCGACTCCGCGAGGGCGGGGCCGATCTCGGGTGGCAGCCGGTCGAGATACCCCCCGGACAGCCGGAGCGTCCGCAGGGCGCCCAGCCGCCGCCCGCGCACCAGTGTGAGCATGGCTGCGCCGGTACTGTCGCCGTGGATCGCCATGGCGAGACTCCGGAGGCCGGCTGCCGCGGGGGAGTCGACCAGCGCGTCGACGCCTGCCCGGGTGAAGGCGCCGCTCGCGAGGTCGAGCGCGGTGAAGCGGTTGGGAAGCTCGCTCAGTCGGGTCGGCAATCCGTCGCCGAGCAGGTGGCTGTCGACGGTGAGGTCGGTGAGGCGCGGCAGTGCCGGTAGCACCGTTGCCAAGGCGCTGTCGAGATCGTCGAAGGTGCTGTGCCTGAGGTCGAGGCGCTCCAGATGCGGCGCGAAGACGGCGTCGGGCAGCCGCAGGAGCCCGGCCGAGGTGAAGTTTTGCTCGTCGTAACGTGAGGCGGACACGTTCAGTTCACGCAGGTGCGGGTAGCCGTGGCCGGCGAGCAGGGCGGTCAGGGCGTCGTCGTCCGGATGGGAATCCGGCAGCGCGAGGCTTTCCAGTTGCCGCAGATACGGCGACCGGGCCGGCCGGGCCGCGGCGTCGCCGTCCAGGTGGGTGTCGTAGGTGCGTAGGCCGCGGTAGCGGCCGAGCGCGGGAAGCAGCGAGATCTCGGCGAAATGGTCGCTCGCGAACTGTAGTTCGAGGTGATCGTCTTCGGGTGCGGCGCGGAAGAGGGCGTCGTGGTGGCGCAGGAAGGTCTCCGCTTCCATGTCGGTGACCGAGCGCACGAATCCGCGTTCCGGGTCGCCGATGAGGACGTCACGCACCTCCTCGGGCAGCGCGGCCGCGTACGCGGCCGCGGCGGCGTCCTCGTCGTCCGCGTTGCCGCCGCACTGGGCGTTGATCAGCCGGGCGTGCTCGGGGTGGGAGACGGCCACCGCCTCCGCGTAGGCCGATCGGGGGCCGTTGTCGGCGGGGCGTGCGCGGATGGCGAGCAGCAGATGGGTGGCGGCCGGGTCGACGTGGTCCGGTCCCGGGACGACGGCGTCGGCATCGGCGTCGCGGCCGAGGGTCCTGAGCAGGACCGCACGTGTCCGGTGCCGGTCGGCGTCGTCGCCGAGGAGGAGGGCCGCTTCGATGGCGTCCAGGGCGGTGTGCGGGTGCCCGTACCGGAAGAGGTCGTGGGCGAGCCGGGCCAGGGTCGGGCCCGCGGGCTCTCCCCACCGCAGGGCGTGGATCACCTCGGTGAGTGACGACCGCGGGGTCAGCGGCGAGACGGGTACGCCCTCGTGCCAGTAGGGACCGTCGACCATGACGGCGGGCCAGGGCCGCTCGTCGCCGACGACCGGCGCTAGCGCCGCGGCGCCCTCGCGGGCGGCGAGCCGGATCCGGGCCGGCTGCGCGGGGCCGCCGTCCGGGTCGTCGGCGTCGGCTTCGGCGATTACGGCGTGCAACTCCGTCGCGCTGTACGGCAGTTCGGCGGCGGCCGGGGTGGCCGGCAGATCGGCGTCGCCCCACAGGCGCCCGAGCCGGACCTCCCGTACGGGTGTGCCGTCGGTGTCGCGGACCTGCCACAGGCCCACCTCGACGGCGTCCTCGACCGGGCCGGAGCGGGTGACGCCGCGGCCGTCCGCCTCCTCGGCCGTGCGGTGCCAGGTCCGGTGCCGCTCGACTTCGCGTCCGGACCCGGAGTCGTGGTCGGACTCACGGCGCAGCAGTCCGCGCACGTCGTGGTAGCACGAAGTGCCGTGCAGGGGGCGGATGTCCTCGCCGGGCACCCGACGGGCCGCCCGACGGGCATCCCGCCAGAGCACGCCACTGCGGTAGTAGCGCCGGTCGGTGCCGTCGATCGTCCACTCGCTCTGGAGGGTGCCGTCGGCCCACCAGTGCCGGGTTTCGAGCGTCTCCTCACCCTGCTCCCCACGCCGCCGCATGAACAGCCACGCGATGTCCCCCGAACCCGGCAACCGGCTCGCCGTGGGTGCCACGCCTTCGGGGCGCGGCGGCACGGGCTCGCCCGAGCCGTGTTGCACCTCGACCCCGGCTCCGTCGAGATGACGGGTGCCGATCAGGTCGCCGTCGGCGTACACGCACTCGTAGACACGTACCGACTCCACCGCGTCCCGCCACGGGCCGCCCGAGCCGTATCCCGCCCCCGGCGACCGCGGCTCCGGGGTGCCGGGCCGGTGGAAGCGCCGTACGCCGTCGACGCGGCCGTCCGTGTACCGGCCCTCCTGCGACAACTCGCCGCCGGGGTGGTCGTAGCGCCGAAAGACGCCGTGCGGCCGGCCGGCCACAAGCTCGGACTCGCAGATGAACCGGCCGTCCGCGTCCCAGTAGCGGATCAGGCCGGTGAGACGTCCGTGCTCGTCCTTGGTGAAGACCTCGCCACCGAAAGGGCTCCGACCCGCGCCGCACCGGCGCCACCCGGCCGGTGACGGCGACGTGGTTGCCGACGGTGTGGGCTTGGGTGGGGGTCGGGCCCAGGAAGGGGTGGACTCGACCCGAGACCCCTCCTGCCCGCCGTTGCCGGCCGGTGGTCGGCGACGAACGGCGGGGGAACCTCCCTGGAGATCAGGGTGGTTCCCCCGCGTCCGGTCCATGGGTTCGGCCGGGTGTCGGTCGTTACGCCCCGGGTGCCGGGCGGTAGGTGGCGACGTGTACGCCGGTGGTGCTGAGCTTGGTCGAGACCAGTTCGAGGGTGCGCAGGGCGCCGTCGGTTGGGAAGAGGGTCTTTCCGCCGCCCAGGAGCACCGGCATGATCATCAGGCGCAGTTCGTCGACCAGTCCTTCGGTCAGAAGGGTTCGGGCGAGTGTGAGGCTGCCCATCAGCACCAGGTCTCGGCCCTCGGTCGCGCGCAGTTCCCGGATCCGGTCGAGGGTCTGGTCGCCGGGGATGCGGGTGGTGTTGTTCCAGGTCAGGTCGTCGTCGCCGAGTGTGTCGGTGACGACGTACTTTCGGACCGAGTTCATGTGGTCGGCGAAGGGGTCGCCGGCTCGGCCGGGCCAGGCCGCGGCCATGACCTGCCAGGTGCGCCGGCCGAAGAGCAGCGCGTCGGTGGTGGCCGCCCATTCGGCGAGGGCGCCACCCATCACCTGCGGGTCGAAGAAGGGGTGGGTCCAGCCGCCGTGGGCGAATCCGCCGTCGGTGTCCTCGTCGGGGCCGCCGGGGGCCTGACCGACGCCGTCCAGGCTGACGAATTCACCAATGATGATGCGCATCGAACCGTCTCGCTCTCTTGCTGGTTGAAGGGGGTTGAAGGGTTACAGGTGCAGGGTTGTCGCCCGAAAGGCGTGCCGCTCAGGCGGAGCGTCGGTAGTGCACGGCCACGTACGCGAGCAGTGCGAACATGGCGCTCGTGCCGATGGCGATGGTCAGCGCGCCGGCCTCGCCGCCGCTCATCGCCCACGCGTCGCCGGCGAGCTTCACCGTGGCGGCGACGCGGCAGACGACGGCGAGGCGCCGGTTGCCCAGGCGGGAGAAGTGTCGGCCGAGCAGGTAGCCGGCGGCGATCAACGCGATGAAGGTGACCGACCCGGCGGCCATGTGTCCGTACGCGTGCCAACTCATCGATTCCGGCACGCCCTTCGGCGTGCCCACCGGGAAGCCGTCCGCCGGATCCATCGTCAGCAGCCCGGCGGCGACCATGCCGACGCCGATCACCCGAACCAGCCGCGGCACCGCGACACCGCCGGGCGTCCCGCGCATGACCCGCCGCAGCCCGGCCGCGCCGGCGGTCGCCAGGACGCCGGCGATCACGAAGTTCGCGATCTGCAGCCAACCGAGGGAGCCGGTGGCCAACTGGCTGAGCGCGTGCCGGGTCGGCTCGAAACCGTCCCGGGTGGCCGCCTGGGCGACCGAGACGGCTACCCACAGCGGACCGGCGACGGCCGCGCAGGCGAGCAGCGCACGGGTGTCGACCCGCACCCCTGTGGCGTTGGCGGCGGTGGTGCGCGGGAGAGGCGCGGTGGTCGTCACGGTGGAACTCCTTCGGGGCGGGCCGGCCACCTCGGACGTCTTCCGTGGGGCTCGCACCTTCGTCGATCCATCAATGTGACAGGGAATAATGCGATTCCCTGTCGCATCTTCTCTGCGACGTGTCAGCGTCCGGCAATACGGCCGGAGCGAACGAGATCGAACAAGACCGAGTGAGACCGGAGACCACCATGCGCTACCTGATGACCACCAAGGCCGGCCCGAACGACACCGCCCCCGACGAGAAGTTGTTCGCCGAGATGGGCGCCTTCATCGACGAGCTGAGCGCTGCCGGCGTGTTGCTGGCCACCGGCGGACTGGAGGCCGGCGGCGTGCGCCTGGTCTCGGCGGGCGGTGAGGTCACCGTGACCGACGGCCCGTTCGCCGAGGCCAAGGAGGCCGTCGTCGGCTTCGCGCTCATCGAGGTCGGCTCCAAGGAGGAGGCCGTCGCACTCGGTCGCCGGTTCCGCGCGATCGTCGGTGACGGCGAGAGCGTCATCCAGCAGGTCTTCGGCCCGTGACGGATGTCCACCGCACGGTCGATTCCATCTGGAAGACGGAATCGGCCCGCATCGTCGCCGCGCTGACCCGCATGGTGCACGACATCGGGGTGGCGGAGGAACTGGCGCAGGACGCACTGGTCGCGGCGTTGGAGCAGTGGCCCCGGTCGGGCGTCCCGGACAACCCGGGCGCCTGGCTCACCACCGTCGCCAAACGCCGCGCCGTCGACCACATCCGCCGCGACCGGCGGGCGGCGGAACACGGCGAACTGCTCGCGCACGAGCTGGCCGAACAACATCGTCTCGACGCGGACATCCGCAGCCTCGAGCCGGGACCCGAGGCGGGTGCCGGGCATGGCGTCCACGAGCAGGACGACGAGCAGGACGACGTGCTGCGGCTCATGTTCGTCTCCTGCCACTCCATGCTGCCCACCGAGGCGCGTGTCGCGCTGACCCTGCGCCTCCTCGGTGGGCTGACCGCGTCCGAGATCGCCCGGGCCTTCCTCACGGCCGAGCCGCTGATCGCCCGCCGCATCGCGACCGCGAAGCGCACGCTCGCCGAAGCGCGCGTGCCGTTCGAACTCCCGACGGGTCCCGAGACGGCCGAACGCCTCGCGTCCGTCATCGAGGTCCTCTACCTGATCTTCAATGAGGGCTACTCGGCGACCTCGGGCGACGACCTGATCCGGCCCGGCCTGTGCCTGGAGGCGCTGCGGCTCGGGCGACTGCTCGCCGACTCGATGCCCGCCGAGGCCGAAGTCCACGGCCTGGTCGCGCTCATGGAGATCCAGGCGTCCCGTGCCGCCGCGCGCACCGGTCCCGCCGGCGAACCCGTCCCCCTGCATCTGCAGGACCGCGGACGGTGGGACCGATCGCTCATCCGCCGTGGCTTCGCCGCCATGCTGCGGGCCCGCGAGGCGGGCATACCCGGCCAACCAGGCCCGTACGTCCTCCAGGCCGCCATCGCCGTCTGCCACGCACAGGCGCGCACCGCCGAGGACACCGATTGGCCGCGGATCGCCGGACTGTACGCGGCGCTCGCGCGAATCCTGCCCACCGCGGTCGTACGCCTCAACGAGGCCGTCGCGGTGGGCATGGCGGACGGCCCGGCCGCCGGTCTCGCACTCGCCGACACGCTCACCCGCGACCCGGCGCTGCGCGACTACCACCTGCTCCCCGGCGTACGCGGCGACCTGCTGCTGCGCCTGGGTCGCGGCGAAGAGGCACGCCGTGAGTTCGAGCGGGCGGCACTCCTGACCCGCAACGCCGCCGAACGCGCCTACCTGACCCGTCGCGCCGAGGGCATCGCGACCGGGGACGACGCGCCCGTCCGCACGTTCGGCGAGGCCGTCGACGCGTTCCTCGCCCAGGATCGGCTCGCACCCGCGACCGCCCGCTCCTACAGACAGACGTTGTGGCGCCTGCGGCTCGCCCTGGGGGTGGGCCTGCCGCTCGCCTCGCTGAGCCCCGACCGGGTCGCCGACGCGTTCCGCATGTCGTGGAACGGCACGGCCGCGGCGACCTGGAACCGGCACCGCGCCGCAGTCAGGGCGTTCGGAGCGTGGACGCACACCCCGGGCCTCGACACGGGCATCCCACCACGACCGGCCGAACCCCGCATCGCGACCGAGCCCGACCCGGCCATCTCCGCCCCGGCCTTCTCCGCCCCCGCGCAACCCTGGGAAACGGAAGCCCCGTTGCGGGATCGCACGCTGTGGACGCTGCTGCGCGAATCCGGCGCCACCGTCACGGCCGTACTGGCGCTCAATGTCCAGGACCTCGACCCGGCGGAGCGGCGAGCCCGCCGCCCGAGCCGGGGGACCCGGCCCGGTGCGTGGATCACCTGGCGCGCGCTGACCGCCGCGCTCCTGGCCGAACTCCTGGACGGCCGGACCCACGGCCCGGTCTTCCTCGCCGACCGTCGCCCGGGACCCGCGCGGGCCCGCGCGCTGGGCCCGGACGACATCTGCCCGCAGACCGGCCGAGGCCGACTGTCCTACGAACGCGCCGAGTTCCTGTGCAAATCGACGACCGGACTGACCCTGCGCCGACTACGCGACCGGGACGCGGATCGCACCTGACGCCGTGCGGCGGATCGTGGTTCGGGCCGAGCCTCGCTGCTCGGGAGCCCGGCGACCGTGGTGAACTGCCGGCTTCGCGGGAAAGCCGCCACAACGTGGCCGGCCCCGACCGTCGAAACGGTCGGGGCGGGCTCGTCGTTGCCTGGCGAGGTCCTACAGCATGTCCACCGCCGCGTATGCCTGCCCGCCCGACAGTTGGGCGTAGCCCGGGCCGCGGTCGAAGAAGGGCTCCACCTCCGGCCGCGCCGTGCGGATCGACTCGCGCAGGGCTTCCGTCGCCGCCTCGTCGACCGCCAAGTCGTCGCCCTCGCCCGTCAGGACGACGCCGTAGTCGTCCGCCGCCGCCGCTCGGGAGACCTTGCCCCACCGGACGTCGCGCAGGACCGACTCGGTCTTGCGGTCGAGCGGGTCGCCCCAGCCGCCGCCGCCCGTGGTGCGGATCCGGATCACCTCGCCGGCCTTGACCGGCTCGTCGTCGACCAGACCCTCCATCTCGCGCTCGTTCGGGCCGCCCGGGTCGATCACGACCTGGAAGGGGCGGCCGGCCTTGCCGCCCTTGACGCCCCAGCAGGACAGGATCGAACGGTCGGCGATCGACATGAACGACGCGTCGAGCAACATCCGGATGTGCTTCTCGTAGCCGAGGCCGCCGCGGAACTCGCCCGGGCCGCCCGAGTCGGCCGCCAGGCCCAGGCGTTCGACCAGGAACGGGAAGCGCGACTCGGTGAACTCGGTCGGCAGGTTGCGCGAGTCCGGCACCACGTGGATCGTGTCCTCGCCGTCCGCGTAGTAGCGCCCGCCCGAGCCGCCGCCGAGCACCTCGCGCATCAGGTACGAGCGGCCCTCCGCGTCGTGGCCGTACACACCGGTGTAGCGGATCGTCTCCTGGTCGGCCGGCATCCGGCCGTCGACCGCCTTGGCCAGCACGCCGGAGAGCACGCCGAGCAGGCGCAGGATGACGAAGGTGCGCGCGTTCGTCGGCGCCGGGAAGATCGGCGTGAGCAGCGTGCCCTTCTCCGGGAACTTCATCTCGATCAGCGGCACCACGCCCTCGTTGACGTCGAGTTCGGCCATCCGCTCGGGGGTGTCCGCGAGGTTGCGCAGGATCGGGGCGAGCCACTTCTTGAGGAAGTTGCCGTCCGCGTAGTCGCCGCAGTGGTTGATCGGACCCTTGGCCTGCTTGGACGTACCCGTGAAGTCGATGAGGATCTTGTCGGGCGTCTTGGTCAGGGTGATCCGCTGCGTGTGCAGCATCGGCTCGTCCACGCCGTCGTGTTCGGCGTAGTCCTCCCAGACGTACTCGCCGTCGGGGATCTTGGACAGGATCTCGCGACGGTAGGTCTCGGTGGTCTTGTCCAGGATCGCGTCGAAGCACGCCTCGACGGTCTCGCGGCCGTAGCGCTCGAAGAGTTCGCCGAGCCGGCGCGAACCCATCAGGCACGCCGAGCACTCGGCGTCCAGGTCGGCGGCGAGCGAGTCGGGCATCCGCGAGTTGCGGGTCATGATGCGCAGCGCGGCCTGGTTCGGCACGCCCTGGTCCCACAGCTTGATCGGCGGGACCATCAGGCCCTCTTCGTACACCGTGGTCGCGCCCGAGGGCATCGACCCGGGGCAGCAGCCGCCGATGTCGTCGTGGTGCCCGAACGCCTGGACGAAAGCGACCACTTGGCCGTCCGCGAAGACCGGGACGGTGACGCACAGGTCGGGCAGGTGGCCGATGCCGCCCTCCGACTCGTACACGTCGTTGTGGAAGAACACGTCGCCCGGACGCATCGTCTCCAGCGGGAAGTCGCGGGCGATGGGGTGTACCAGCGCGGAGTACGAACGACCCGTGAGCTTGCGCAACTTGCGGTCGTGGATGCCCGCCCGGAAGTCGTGCGCGTCGCGGATCATCGGCGAGCGCGAGGTGCGCCCGATCGCGGTCTCGACCTCCATCTCGACCGAGGCGAGGGTGCCTTCGACGATCTCCAGGAGCACGGGGTCGACGCCGTGCAGCGCGTCCTGCGGGGTGGTGGCGGTGGTGCCGGCGCTCATGTTCAGGCTCCCTTCGAAGCGGTCGAGGTGGTGTCGGTGTCGCGGGTGACCACGACGTTGCCGTAGGCGTCCACGCGGGCGGCGAAGCCCGGGTGGATCGGGATGGTGGAGCCGAACTCCTCGATGATCGCCGGGCCGACGACCAGGTCGCCCGGGGCGAGTTCGGGCCGCGCGTACACGGCGGTGTCCACATAGCCGTCGCGGTCGACGAAGCAGACCGCGCGCGTGCCGGTGCGGGCGCGCTCGACATCCTCCTCGCGGCCCGGGAGTTCGCGCAGTTCGGGGCGGCGGATCGGGCCGACGCCGGTGACGCGCAGGTTGACCCACTCCACGGGCTGGCTCGCGTCGCCGCGGAAGTTGTACCCGTAGAGCTGCTCGTGCGCGGCGTGGAAGGACTCGGCGACGGTGTCGGCGAGTTCGGCGGTGAACGGGCCGTCCGGCACCGGCACCCGGACCTCGAACGCCTGGCCGAAGTAGCGCAGGTCCGCGGTACGCACGTAGCGGTGGTCCTCGGCCGCGAAGCCCTCCTTGTCGAGGGCGTCGCCCGCCTTGCCCGCCAACTCGTCGAAGATGCCCGCCACCTTGGGGTGATCGAGCTCGGGGTGGCTGCCGACCGCGGTCTGCACATAGTCGCAGCGCACGTCGACGGTGAGCAGGCCGAACGCGGAGACGTTGCCCGGGTCGCGCGGCACGATGACGCCGGCGAGGCCGAGGATGTCGATGAGGCGGCACAGCAGCAGCGAGCCGGACCCGCCGAAGGTGGCCATGGTGAAGTCGCGGACGTCCAGGCCGCGCTTGACGGTGATCTGACGCAGCGCGTTGGCCTGGTTCCAGGCCGAGATCTCCAGGATGCCGTTGGCCAACTGCTCGACGCCCATGCCGAGTTCGGCGGCCATCTTGGTCAGGCCCTCACGGGCGGCGTCCACGTCCAGCGGGATCTCGCCGCCGAGCAGGTGCGGGGGGATGCGGCCGAGCAGGACGTGCGCGTCGGTGATGGTCGGCTCGGTGCCGCCCTTGCCGTAGCACAGCGGGCCCGGGTCGGCGCCGGCCGAGCGGGGGCCGACCTTGAGCGTGCCCTCGGGGGAGATCCAGGCGATCGAGCCGCCGCCGGCGCCGACGGTGACCACGTCGATCATCGGGATCTTGGACGGGAAACGCCCGACCGTGCCCTCGGTGGTCAGCGTCGGCTCGCCGCCGAGAACCACCGACACGTCGGTGGAGGTGCCGCCGCCGTCGCAGGTCAGGACCTTGTCGAAGCCGGCCTTCTCGGCGATCAGCGCGGCGCCCAGGGCGCCGGCGGCCGGGCCGGAGAGCACGGTGGTGATCGGCTGGTGCACGACCTCCTCGGCGGAGAGCACGCCGCCGTTGGACTTCATGATCGCGAACGGCACGCGGCGGGGGGCCTCGCCGGCGGTGGTGAACGCGTCCAGGCGCTGCCGGATGCCGCCGACGTAGCGGGCCACGCGCGGCTTGACCGCGGCGTCGACGAGGGTGGTCATCGAGCGCTCGTACTCGCGGTACTCGCGCAGCACCTCGGAGCTGATCGACACGATCGCCTCGGGGTGCTCCTCGCGCAGGATCTCGCGCATGCGCTCCTCGTGCGCCGAGTTGGCGTAGGAGTGCAGGAAGCAGACGCCGATGGTGAGGATGCCCTGCTCGCGCAGCCGACGGGCGGCGGCGCGGGCGCCCTCCTCGTCGAACGGGCGGACCTCGTTGCCCTTGTGGTCGAACCGGCCGCCCACGGTGTGCACCAGGTCGACCGGGACGATCCGGTCCGGCTTGACCCAGAAGTAGGAGTTGCCGTAGCCGTCCGGGACCGCCTGGCGGGCGATCTCCAGGATGTACTCGTAGCCCTCGGTGGTGATGAACCCGAGGCGGTCGATCTTGTCTTCCAGGAGCTGGTTGGTGGCCACCGTGGTGCCGTGCGCGACGGCGGTGACGTCGGCCCCGGTGCATCCGAGCAGGCCCAGCACCTTGTCGATGCCGTTCATGAAGCCGTCGGCGGGGTCGCTCGGCGTGGACGGCGTCTTGGTGGTGACCAGCTCGCCGGACTCCTCGTCCAGCGCGACCACGTCGGTGAAGGTACCGCCGGTGTCGATGCCGATTCGGATCCGTCGGCGGGGTCCCGCCGCTGCGGCAGGCGTCATCAGCGCACTCCAATCGGAGGGGAGGTGATTCGATCACATTCGTGGAGGGCTGTTCGCCCGGCTGCTGACAGCGATTCAACTCGCCGGGCGATCCTGCGGAATCGGCAACATCTGCCAAGCAGATCGGCAACAGTTGGTGAATCGCTCTCGGTTGATCCCGTCTGCCGACGCGTGGGTTCCCGTCTCCCGAAGCGTGTGTCCCCGGTTTGCCGAAGCGTGCGCATCCCCGCCGAATCACTTTCGGTAGCCGCGCGACCCCGCGAGACTGGCCGGATCGTGCTCGGCGGTGCCCCAGGGCGGGGCCGGGACGCCCGGCGCGGAGGAGGCGCGATGAGCGACTGGACGAGCCGGCCGACCGTACGGGGGACCTTCGGCGTCGTGTCGACCACCCACTGGCTCGCGTCGCAGTCGGCGATGGCGGTCCTGGAGGACGGCGGCAACGCGTTCGACGCGGCGGTGGCGGCCGGCTTCGTGCTCCAGGTCGTGCAGCCGCACCTGAACGGGCCGGCCGGGGAGGTGCCGATCATCCTCGCCCCGACGGGCGGCGCGGTCCGGGTGTTGTGCGGCCAGGGGCCCGCGCCGCAGGGGGCCACCATCGGGCACTACCGCTCCCTCGGCCTCGACCTCGTGCCCGGGACCGGGCCGCTGGCCGCCGCCGTGCCGGGCTCCTTCGACGCGTGGCTTACGCTGCTGCGCGACCACGGGACGAAGCCGCTCGCCGAGGTGCTGACGTACGCGATCGGCTACGCCGAGTCGGGACACCCCGTCTCGCCGCTGCTCGCCGCGACCGTGGCGCGGATGCGCGAGCAGTTCGAGACCGAGTGGACCAGTTCGGCCGAGGTGTACCTGCCCGCACCGCCAACCGGGACGCTCTTCCGCAACCCCGCCCTGGCCCGCACCTGGCGCACGCTGCTGCGCGCATGCGCGGGCGGCACGCGCGAGGCGGAGATCGAGGCGGCCCGGCGGATCTGGCGCGAGGGCTTCATCGGCGAGGCCGTCGCCGACTTCGCCGCGAAGCCCGCGATGGACACCTCGGGACGGCGCCACGCCTCCACCCTCGTGGGTGACGACCTCGTGCGATATGCGGCCCACTACGAGGAGCCGGCCGGCCACGACTGGCGGGGCTGGACCGTGTACAAGCCCGGCGCGTGGAGCCAGGGCCCGGTCTTCCTCCAGCAACTCGCGCTGCTGCCCGACGGGTTCGACTACGACGACCCCGAGTACGTACACACCCTGGTCGAGGGCACCAAGCTCGCCATGGCCGACCGGGAGGCCTGGTACGGCGACGCCGCGCCGGTGCCGCTGGACGAGCTGCTGGCGGGCGGGTACAACGCCGCCCGGCGCATGCTGATCGACGCACGGGCATCCCACGAACTGCGCCCCGGCGGCCCCGGCGGCCGCGTCCCGCGCCTGCCCGGCCTGCCGGTGGCGCGGGGCGAGGCGCCGGCCGCGTCGACCCGGCCGCCCGGCACCGGCGAGCCGACCGTTCGCGCCGACGGGGCGACCCGGGGCGACACCTGCCACCTCGACGTCGCCGACCGCTGGGGCAACCTGGTCTCCGCGACGCCCAGCGGCGGCTGGCTCCAGTCCAGCCCGGCGATACCCGGACTCGGCTTCCCGCTCGGCACCCGGCTCCAGATGGCCTGGCTGGAGCCCGGCCTGCCCAACTCGCTCACCCCGGGCCGCCGGCCCCGGACCACGCTGTCCCCGTCGATCGCCGTGCGCGACGGCGTGCCCGTGCTGGCCTTCGGCACGCCGGGCGGCGACCAGCAGGACCAGTGGTCCCTGCACTTCTTCCTCGCCGTGGCCCTCGGCGGCCTCGACCTCCAGGCCGCGATCGACGCCCCCAACTGGCACACCGCGAGCTTCCCCGGCTCGTTCCACCCCCGCACGATGAGCCCCGGCAGCCTCACGGTCGAATCCCGCCTCGGCGAAAAGGCCGTCGCCGCACTGCGCGAGCGGGGCCACCTGGTCACGGTCGACGAGCCGTGGTCCCAGGGCCGTCTGTGCGCGGTCGCGCGCGATCCCCACACGGGCGTGCTGTCGGCGGCGGCGGACTCACGCGGCTTACAGGGCTACGCGGTCGGGCGCTGACCCCGGCCCGACCGGGAGCCGCCGTCAGCGTGCGGCCGCGCGTTCCAACCGGATCAGCAGGAGGGCGGGCACCAGGGCCACCCAGAACAGGATCTGCGGGATCAGCCGGTCGGACCACGGGGTCAGCGCGATCACCACGGCGGTGGTGGTGATCCACGCGGATTGCCCCACCACCAGGCGGGCCCAGCCGACCCGGCGCACCAGCGACCACATGCTGAGCCGCACCCCCGTGCGCAACCGGCGGTAGCGGCGCCAGGCGCCGAAGGCCCAGGCCAGGGCCATCAGGGTCAGCGCCCAGACGCGGGTGCCGAGCGGGGCGGGCAACGACGTGGCGTCGTCGCCGGTGGGGAAGACCCGGGCCGCGAGCGCGGCCAGGACCAGGCAGACCAGGGCGATCCAGCGGGTCCCGCGCAACATGCGGAACACGGCCGCGTCGATCTGCTTGCGCAAGCGCTCCGAGTTCGGGTCGGCGACCAGCGCCGTGGCGGCGGCGTCGGCGGAGGCGGTGAGCTTGGCGCCGGCGCCGATCAGGGGTGCGCGGGCGGCGTCGTACTCGGCCTGGTCGGCGAGTTCGGCCAACGCCCAGGCGTTCTGCGGGTCCAGGCGCAACACTTCGCGCACGGCCCGGGCACGTACGTCGTTGCGGCCCACCAGCAGGGACGCCTTCCACAACGCGCGGTGGGCGTTGACCGCCTCCGGGCCGAACCGCACCGCCGTCGAGGCCGCGTCGAACGCCTCCGGCCAGCGCTCCTGCCACGCGGTCAACGCCTCGGACAGCGCCGCGTATCCGTTCCACAACTCGGGCGCGAGCCCGATCGCGGTGCGCGCGGCGGCCTCCGCCTCCTCGCGCCGCGTCGACCGGCGCAGCGCGTACGCCCGCACGATCAGCGCCTCGTAGTCGTCCGGCACGAGGGCCAACGCCGCAGCGGTGGCGGTCAGTACCTCCTCGTCCCGACCCAACGCCTGGTGCACATAGGCCAGTTGCACCCACGCGCGGACATCGTCCGGGTCCTCGGCCAGCCGCCGGGCGAGCAGTTCGCCCGCCTCCTCGTCCCGGTCGAGCGTCAGCAGCGCCCTGGCCTGTTCGACGAGCGGGTGCTCGGTCACAGCTTGCCGTTCTTTCGCAGGTAGCCGAGCAGGTCGTCGTAGGTTCCGCCGTCGTTGGCGAACATCGCGACGTTGCGCGCCGTGGCGAACCATGCCTCCGTGGAGGGCCGGATCGCCTTCGCCGCCGCAAGCAGGTCGGCCATGCCGATCATCCGGACCGAGCCGGTTCGCGCGGAGTCGAGCAGCGCGGACTCGGCGGCGCTCTCGCACACGTGCGCGAGGTCGGCGCCGGAGAAGCCGTCGGTGATCTTGACCAGCTTGCCCAGGTCGACCGAGGCGATCGGGCGTTGGCTCAGGTGGTAGCGCAGGATCGCCTCGCGCGCCGGGCGGTCGGGCGGCAGGACGAGCAGCGTGCGGTCGAGTCTGCCGGGGCGGCGCAGCGCGAGGTCGACGTCCCAGGGCACGTTGGTCGCGGCAAGCACGAACACGCCCTCGTTGACGTCGCCGACGCCGTCCAGTTCGGTGAGCAGTTGGTTGACGGTGTTGCGCAGGCCGCCGTGTTGGGTACGGCTGCGCTTGGCGCCGAGCGCGTCCAACTCGTCGAGGAAGACCACGCACGGCGCCTTGCGGCGGGCGGTGGCGAACACCTCGTGCATGTTGCGCTCGGAGTTGCCGATCCACATGTCCAGCACGTCGCTGATCGACACCGAGATGAAGTTCGCGCCCAGTTCGCCGGCGACGGCGCGGGCGATGAACGTCTTCCCGCAGCCGGGCGGCCCGTACAGGAGCAGGCCGCCGCGCAGGCTCTTGCCGTAGAGCCGGCGCAGTTCGGGGTTGCGCATCGGGGCCAGGAACGCGGCCTCCAGGCGGTCCTTGACCTCCTGCATGCCGCCGACGTCGGCGAGCCGCAACCCCTCGGGGGCCTCGACGTCCCACGCGCTCGCGTCGCCGGGGTCGCCGGAGCCGTCGGCGGCGAGGGGAGCCTCGGGGGTGGCCGGGGCCTGCGGCGCGACGAAGCGCGGCGGGACGACGCCCTCGACCTCCTCCTCGGCGGCGGCCCAGTCGAAACCGGCCGCGCGGGGCGGCTGCGGGGGAGCGGCGGGGGATGCGGCCGGTGCCTCCGCGGCGGCCGGCGCCGCGCCGCCCATCGCGCGCGCCATCAGCGCCCGCGCCTCCGGGTCCGCCGGCGCCTGGCTGAGCGCGACCGCCGTCTCGCCGACGGCGGCGTCCAAATGCCCGGTGTCGAGCAGCAGTTGGGCCAAATGCAGGCGCAGCGGCAGATCTCGGGGCGCCGCGTCGACGGCCGAACGCAGGCTCCGAATCAGCGGGGAATCCCGCACCGCCTCGGATTCGGGCGACGGGGAAAGCTCGTCGGACATACGCCCAGATTACGATCTTGGACGCTGCCCGACCCGACCGGGTTCAGGTCGAGGCCTTCTCGGCGGGGCACGGGATCGGGGCGATTTCGTCCACCCGGCGCAGCCGACGCAGCGCCATGACCAGGCGTACGCCGAACAACACGAGGAAGCCGGCCAGGATCGCGGTCAGGAAGCTCAGCGAGCCGGCCATACCGTCGTTGACCTGCGGATCCGTTGCCGTTTCGGCCAGTGTGCCGACCAGCGCCGCGCACACGATCAGGGCGACGTGGTTGGAAGCCCAGAACACCACGGGCGTCATCCGGCGCGGGTCGTGGTCGGCGAGCGCACCGGACCGCAGCCGGCCCACCAGCCACACCGACAGCGGCGCCGTGCCCGCCATCGCCGCGCAAACCGGCCAGGGGACCCATCCCGCAAGCGCGAACACGACGAGCGCCGCGTAGGCCGTGATCTGACACAGCGTGAAGATCACGATGACCCGGCGCGGTCCGAGCAGGACCGGCAGGGTGCGTTTGCCGACCCGGGCGTCGGACTCGATGTCGGCGAGGTTCATCACCATCATCCGCGCCGCCTGCAACAGCGCGGTCGGGGCCAGGATCAGCAGGATCAGCCCGGGGACGCCGCCCGCGAGCAGCGATACCGCCACGATCGGCCAGATCCCGTTGAGGCCGACGGCCACGGTCAGTTCGCCCAGTCCGCGATAGTTCAGCCGCAGCGGCGGCGCGGTGTAGAACCACGCGAGCGTGATGCCGGCGGCGGCCGTCAGGCGGGTGGGCAGCGTGGGCATCGCGACGGCGACGAACACGGCGCCGGCGAGCAGTACGAAGGCGGTGGACAGCGAGACGATCGGCCGGACCAGGCCGTCGACCAAGGCGCGGCTGCCGCCGGTCCAGGGTGTGTGGTAGCGGTTGGCGCGGTCCGCGTCGAGGTCGAAGTATTCGTTGCAGTAGTGCGTCATCAGGTGGGTGACCCACGCGAAGCCCTGGGCCAGCGCGTACCAACCGAGGTCGATGCGATGCCCCTCGTGCACCGCCACCGCCCCGCCGAGCGCGACGGGCAGCATGTTGTAGAGCAGGAACCGTAACCGGGCCAGCCGAACGAAGCCGATCCACTCGGTGCGGTTCACGGTTCCCCCTCGACCCGGCGCGCATGCCCGGGCCGAAGTCCGGCTGTGGCACCGGGACATGCGCGTACGACGTTCCCTGCCCCGGCGCGACCCGTCCAACGTACGAGAGGAACCCGCCCGCACGGAAGTCACGTTCGAGCCGGCCGGTGAGAGCCGCCGCCGTTTCCGGTTGTGGTGCCGTCCGAGCCGTGGCGCATCGCACCCGGGGAATCCGTGCGTTCGCCGGAATGGCTCTCTGTTGCCCCGCGCCTGCTCCCGGGTATGCGGGCGGACCCGAAAAGGCAGACCTGCGACGGCGACTCGGTGTGTTCGGTCGACGGGACAGATCGGCCTCCATCTCCACCCTTCGGCGCTCAACTCGCCGTCTGCGTGGCCGAGTTCACCCGTCTACCGGGCAGGCAGCGCCTGCCGTTCCGCTTCGGTCGTCGGGGTATCGCCATCGGTGTCGGACGGGGTCCGCTCGCCGGTGCGGCGGGTGGCGAGGGTGAGGGCCAGCGCGGCCGTGGTCAGGGCCACGCCGAAGCCGACGGCGCCGGCGACGCCCACGTGGTCGGTGAGCAGGCCGCCGAACAGCGCGCCGAGGGCGATGGAGGTGTTGTAGCCGAGGGTGTTGATGGACATGGCCGCCTCGAAGGTGTCCGGTGCGGCGGCCAGCGTCAGGTTGATCTGGCACAGGTTCACCGCGCCGAAGCAGACGCCCCACAGGGCCAGGGCGATGATCGCGCCGGTGCGCGAGCGGCCGATGGTCAGCAGGAGTACGAGGGCCGCCACGATTCCGGCGAGGGCGACGACGAAGGTGGCGTGCAGGCGTTTGCCGACGGTGTACCCGGCGGCGAAGTTGCCTGCCGCGCCGCCGATTCCGTACACGATCAGCAGCGCGGTGACGAAGCCCGGAGTGGCCGACGACTTCTCCTCCAGGAACGGCCGGACGAAGGTGTACGCCCCGAAGTGCCCGAGGACGTACAGCACGACGGTGATCATCACCAGCCGCAGCGGAACGTTCTTGACCGCCAGGCCGAAGACCTCCCGGGCCGGCACCGCGTTCTGCGACGGCAGCGAGGGGACGGTGACCGCGACGGCGAGGAAGACCACCGCGCTCAGGCCGCTCCAGATCAGGAACGTGGTTCGCCAACTCGTCAGATCCTCCAGGAAGGTGCCCAGCGGGATGCCGACCACCGTGGCGATCGAGATGCCGGAAAGCGCCACCGCCGCCGCGCGGTTCGCCTGGTGTTCGGGGACCAGACGCATCGCCATGCTCACGCCGATGGCCCAGAAGACGCCGTTGGCGAAGCCCATGACCAGCCGTGCGGCCAGGACGAGCGGGTAGTTGGGCGCGATCGCGGTGATCAGGTTGCCCAGCGCCAATACCGCGAGCAGCACGGTGAGCAGCGTGCGCCGGTTGACCCGGCGGGTCCAGGCGACGATGAACGGGACGCCGAGGCCGGCCGAGACGCCGTACAGCGTGACCATCAGCCCGGCGACGCCCACCGAGATGTCCAGGCTGGAGCCGACCGGGGTGAGCAGGCCGACGGGCATGAGTTCGGTGGTGACGAAGGTGAACAGGCTCGCGGTGATGACCGCGACGCCCAGCCACGACCGCAGGGCCGAGTGGGGATGTGCGTTCGGTGTCATTTCTGCTTTCCGGTGGGGGTTTCGGGGGTTTCGGGATTTCGGGCATGCCGAAAAAGGGCGCCGCACGGGCGGGAGGGAGGCTGGGGGGTGGGGAAGCGGGGTCGCCGATTTGTGTCCAGGCGTGACGGCCTAGATACTTTCCATGGAAAACAGATTACTTTCCGTGGAAAGGATCGTCAAGCATGGCCCAGGACCCCGCCGAGCCCCCCGCCGCCCCCGTTTCGCCCCAGGACGCCGATGCCCTCGATCGCATCGTCGGCCAGTGGCGTCGTGAGCGGCCCGACCTCGATCCGAGCCCGATGCATGTGGTCGGCCGGATCTCGCGCCTGCACTGGGCGTTGGAGGAGCGGCTGCTCCGGGTCTTCGGCCGATACGACATGGGCCGGGGCGAGTTCGACGTCCTGGCCACGCTGCGCCGCTCCGGTGCGCCGTTCGAGCTGAACGCCGGTGAGCTGAGCGGTTCGACGATGGTCACCTCGGGCGCGGTGACCAAACGTGTCGACCGCCTCGAACGCGCCGGCCTGGTCACCCGCCGCGCCGCCGAGGGCGACGCCCGAGGCCGGCTGATCCGACTCACCGACCGGGGCCGGGAGTTGATCGACGCCCTTGTCGGCGAACACCTCCACAACGAGTCGAACCTCCTCGCCGGCCTGACCCCCGACGAACAGGCCACACTCACCCACCTATTGCGCAAGCTGGGCCGCACGCTGCCGGACTACTGAGGTCCCGCGCCGGCGCCGCCGGCCGGCAAGGAGGTGAGCGTCGCCGCCTATGCCTCGTCGGCCGACGCCGAGGAGCAACGCCTCGTGTGGAGAACACGCCCTCCCCACCCGTCGGTTCGACCCGGCGGCCGAACGAAGGCGGGACCAGGGCTGTCCGCACTCGCAGAAGGCCGGACGAACGTTCTCCGCCACACACGCGACCTCTGGGAGTTTCGACGGCACCACCAGGAGGGGGCCGCTGCGCGACCACCGACGCGCGAGGAGGACCGCCTGCCCCGAACGCTGTGCCGACTGCCCCGGTTCACGGCTCACGCCGTCCCGACGGGCGAGCACAGCCGGCCCCGGGCCCGTCAGTCCGTGGCCCATCGTGTGGCGACGTCGAACCACCCGCTCCCCGGTGCACCGCGCGAGCACCCGACCGGCCGAGTACTCGAAATCGGACAACACGTAGTCCTCCCGCGCCCGATCCCGCTGATGTTCCGAACGCATGTCGATCGGGTACCCGGGCACCCACGTCTCCTCCACCCGGAACATTCTCCCCCTGAAACGCCCCCTGACGTACGGCTCTCCGGCCCTCCGGCCCTCCGGTCTCCCGGTGTGCCCGTGCTGGAGTTACCCCCCGATCGTTCGTGGGCCTCGGTGGAGTGATCGAGGGAAGTGGAATTCCTACCGTGGAGGCATGGAATCCTTACGGCGCGGATCGCGCGGAATCAGAATCGGTATCGGAATCGGTTTGCGGTACAAGCGGGTTGCCCGGGGTGCGGGCGCCGTGTGTGTCGGTGTCCTCCTGGCGTGTTCGGGAGCGGTTCCCGCGGCGTCGGCGGCCGGCGGCAACGGGACCGGGGGCGACGGGACCGGCCGCGGGACCCTCCTGTCCCACCACGTCGAGCGGTTGACGCGCGCGGAGGTGCGGGACGTGCTCAAGGCCGAGCAATTGCCCGAAACCGACGCCCGCCACCCGATCGACGTCCACCGGGTCCGCTATCGCACCATCGATCCCCAGGGACGGCCGACCGTGGCGAGCGGTGTCGTTGCGATCCCCAGGGGCGCCCCCCGCGCGCAGCGGGTGGTCGTGTACGAGCACGGCACCACCGTCGAGCGTGCGGGCGCGCCGAGCGGGTCGAACGCGCACGACAACCTGACCTATCCGCTGTACTTCGCGAGCGCGGGCCACTTCACCGTCGCACCCGACTATCTCGGCCTGGGCAGCGGCCCCGGCTTCCATCCCTACGAGCACGCCGCCTCGGAGGCGACGGCCTCCCTGGACCTGATCCGCGCCGCCCGCCGGTTGGCGGATCGGGCCCACCTCCGGCTCGACGAACGGGTGCTGGTCACCGGGTTCTCCCAGGGCGGCCACGCGGCGATGGCACTGGCGCGGTCGTTGGACGGCGGCGCGGATCCGCACCTGCGGCTCGGCGCGCTTGCCCCGGTGGCCGGCCCCTACGACTTCGACGGGGTCATGCGGCCCGCCGCGCTCGCGTACCAGGGCAAGGAAACCAACCTCTCGCTGGCCTACCTCATGCTCGCCTGGGGCCCCATCTACGGTCTGTACCGGAATCCGGCGGAGGTCTTCCGCGCGGATCAGGTCGAGAACGTGACGAACCTGTTCGCCGGCAAACTGCCCGACAAGGACGTGCTCGACCGGCTCCCCGACACCCTGGAAGGGCTGTTCCGGGCCGAGTTCGTGGCCCGGCTGCAACAGCCCGACGATGCGCTCGCAGCCGCGCTGCGGGCCAACGACGCGACCTGCTCGTGGACGCCTTCGGTACCCGTCGTGCTGTTCGGTGGCGCCGCCGACCATACGGTCCCGTTCGCGAACACCGAGAACTGCGCCCGCCGCCTGACCGAACGCGCCGCGTCCGTACGGGTCGTGAACGTCGGCCCGGTGGACCACTTCGCATCGCGGCGGCTTGCCATCCCGCAGGTACTCGCCGGGTTCGCCCGACAGGCCTGAACCGGTCCGGCGGACAGGGGAGCCCGATGGCCGCCGCAGACGAGGAGTCGGCCCCATCCCGGTGCCGCGCGCCGCCGTCGAGGAGTGCTCCGCGTCGTCTACCGGGCTCGGCAGTTGGACGACCGTCGGCCAGTCGTGGTCGGCGGCGTCCAACCGCAACCGCTCCCGAGCCGCGCGTTCCTTGGGAGTCAACCCGCCACCCTGCGTATACCGCATATCCACGGCATAGCGCAGGGATCTTCAACCGCCCACGACATCACGACGAAAACCTCAGTAGCGCGCGCATCAGGGCGCGTCGCGCCGTCACCGAGGCGTCGCTGTACGTCGAGCGCGGATTTCGCCGCGCCGACCGGCCGGATAGCGCGGGAGCGTCGTGCCGGGCCGCTCCGTGCGGATAGCTTCCTGCGGAGTCCACGGAGGAGGTCGCATGTCGGTCGCAGGTTCTGCCGAGAGTCCCCTGGTGGAGGCATTGCGGCAAGCGGTCGCGGCGGCGCCCGATCGGCCCGAATACCGCCTGCATCTCGCGGAAGCCCTGATCGCCGGGGGAGCCGCGGTGGACGCCGTCATGGAGATCGCCGAGGCGCTGAAGCTGGATCCGGATTCGGTCGCGGCGCGTGATCTGATGGCCGTGGCCGTTGATCGGGCTGCGGGCTCCGCGCCGGCCGAGGCCGCGCGCCCCGCCGCCGCCGAGCCGTCCCCGCCCCCGACCGACGCGTCGACGGCTTCCTTCGACTGGTCGGCCGCCGAGAACGATCTGGGCGACACCCCGCAGCCCGAGCGCTTTCGGGTCGCCAACCACGACGAGCACGGCCCCGCCGACACGTTCGAGACCGAGCGCCCCACCGTCACACTCGCCGACGTGGGCGGCCTCCAACACGTCAAGGACCGCCTCGACAGCGCGTTCCTCGCCCCCATGCGCAACCCCGAACTACGCCGCATGTACGGCAAGTCGCTGCGCGGCGGCCTCCTGCTGTACGGTCCGCCGGGTTGCGGCAAGACGTTCATCGCGCGAGCGGTGGCCGGCGAACTGGGCGCGTCGTTCGTCTCGGTCGGCATCTCGGACGTGCTGGACATGTGGATCGGCAACTCCGAACGGAACATGCACGAGATCTTCGTGGCCGCGCGCCGCCACGCCCCCTGCGTGCTGTTCTTCGACGAGATCGACGCCCTGGGCAGGCGCCGGAGCCAACTGCACAGCAGCGCCATGCGCACCACCGTCAACCAGTTCCTCCAGGAGCTGGATTCCGTCGACGCCGGAAACGAGGGCGTGTTCGTACTCGGCGCCACCAACAGCCCGTGGGATGTCGATCCCGCGCTGCGCCGCCCCGGCCGCTTCGACCGCACCCTGCTGGTCCTGCCCCCGGACTCGCCCGCCCGTGAGGAGATCCTGCGCTTCCACCTCCAAGACCGTCCGATCCGCGAGATCGATGTGCCGTCGCTCGCCGGGCGCACCGAGGGCTATTCCGGAGCGGACCTGGCGCACCTGTGCGAGTCGGCCGCCGAGAAGGCGCTCGTCGACTCGATCCGCACCGGCGAGGTACGGCTCATCGGCATGCCCGATTTCGACGCCGCTCTGGGCGAGTTGAAATCCTCGGTCACCTCCTGGTTCGAGGCGGCCAAGTCCGTCGCGCTGTTCGCGAACGAAGGGGGCGCGTACGACGATTTGGCCGCCTATCTCCGCGAGAAAAGGCTGCTCTGATGCCGGTCGGCGGGGCCGGCGACGTACTGGGCAAGGACGTCGAGCGGGCGCGAAACCTGATCGACATCCACAGGTACGGTGACGCGGAGGCCGTACTGCGCCGCGTCCTCGCGGCCGATCCCGACCACTTCGGCGGTCTGTCACAGCTGGCGTGGTTGTTGGATCTCGACAACCGTCCGAACGAGGCCGCCGAGGTCGCCGCCCTGCTCGTCGCCCGCTACCCCAACCACCGGGAGGGCCATCGGCGCTTCGGGTGGATCCGCTTCCATCAGCGACGCAGGGCCGAGGCCGAGTCGCACGCCCGCCGCGCCGTCGAACTCGCCCCCGATGCCGCCGACATGTGGACGTTGCTGGGCAGGATTCTGGCCCTGTTCCCGGGCCGCACGGACGAAGCGCTCGCGGCGGCCGACGAGGCCATTCGGCTGGATCCGCACGGCGGCGCGGGGTACCAGGTCCGCGCTCGCATATACAGCGCGAACAAGCGCTGGTCGGACGCGGAGGCCGCGCTGGCGGAGGCCCTTGCCCGCGCCCCGCACAGTACCGACAACCTGGCGGACATGGCACTGGTCAAGCTGCGGCTCGGGAAGATCGAGGAGGCGCGCGGCCTGCTGACGAGCTGTCTGCGTCTGGATCCGTCACCGAGGGCCGTCCGCGATGTGATCCGAGACATCGAGACCAACGGCTTCTGCGAGCAGTTGGCCGATGTCCACGCACTGGCCTGCTTCGCCGTCGGGCGCCCCCGCCTCAACGTGCCGGGAGCCGCCGGGAACGACGGCGAACTCCTCACCGAGCAGGCGCGATTGGCGCAGACCCTGTGGCGGGAGGCGAAACGGTGGGGACACACGTGGCCCAGGGCGGCGGGCGAGCAGGCCCGCGCACTGGTCACCGCGATCCTGGCGGCCGACCCGACGCACCGCGTGGGCCGCGAAGCGGCGATGGCCATCGCCGACGAGGACGGGGACCACGTCGGTGCGGACGCCCTGGCGACCGGCCTGCTCGCCGACGGGTACGACGACGTACCGCACACCTACCTCGTCGCCATCGACGCCGCCGTGAAGCTTGCCCGGGCCGCCGATGCCCTGGATCTCGCGCAGACCGCCGCGGCCCGGCATCCGGACCACCTCGAACTCTCGTGTTGGCATTGGCGCATGCTGCTCACCGCGGGGCACCGCACGGAGGCGGTGGCCGCGGCCGGACACGCGACAGGGCTCGCGGCCGCGAGCCCGCGCCGTCCGCTCATCGAACTCGCCCGCGCGGCGACCGAGTCCGGCTCGAGTCACGACGCGGTGCAACTCCTGGACGCGGTCCTGACACCGACCACGGGCGCCCACCTCGGCCGGCTGCACCGCGCCGCACTGCTCGTACGGGCCCACAACTTCGTCGATGCCGAAACGTTGTTGGCCTCGGGCCCGCCGTCGGCCGACGGGCTGACACACGTGATGCTCGCCTCGGCCCGTCTGACGCAGGGCAAGTGGACGCGGGCACTCGCCGACCTGGAGCGGGCGTTCGCCGCGCCCGCGCGGGAGTCGACGGTGCCTCGGCTGATTCGGGACCAGGTGCGGAACTGGGGGGTGCCGTACGCGCTTCGCGAGGTCTACCTCGAAGCGCTGACCCTGCTGGGCGAGGCGGACTCGTCGGACGCCATGGTCCCATCGGACAGGGCGAACCTCTGGTACGGACTCGTGGGTCTGTTGATGATCGCGGCGACAGAGGACAACCCTGAGGCGCTGCGGTGGGCACGAGCCGTCGCGGCGGACGCGCGCGCGCTCGACCCGAAGCACGCGTCCGGCTCCGTGATCGAGGCGATCCTCGCCGACCCGGAATCCGCCGACGCGCGCACGTTCGTGGAGACGGTGCGCACACGCTTGGCCGCCGCCGTGACCTAGCCGTATCGTCCACGGAGGTTGCCGACGGCTTGTATTCGAGAGCGGTCAGGAAGCGGGTATCCGGGCTGTCGTGGTTGGGCTGTGTGGGGTCGTCAGGAGGTCGGCGACGGCTTGCGGGGCCTCGCGCATGGCGTTGTGGGCGGTCGGGAGGTCGTGGACCTGCCAGGCCGGGTCGGCTTGCAGGCGGGTGCGGAGGTGCGTGAAGGGGGTGCCGTCCTCCCAGCCGGAGCAGTGGACGAACTCGCGGCGGGGGACCCGGTCGACCGCGCCGGTGAGGTGGATCGCCTGGGTGAACGAGGCGAGGGGGTGGGGCCGGCGGCGGGGGTCGCCGCCGGCGGGTGGGAGTACGGCGTAGCCGTTGGTCGCGGCGCCGGCCAGGAACTTCTGTCGGTAGTCGTCGCTTGTCGACGACCAGCACGATTCGCCGTCGCGCGGGACGTAGGCGTCGAGGTGTACGAGGCGCGCGACCCGACCGTCGGCTCGGTCGGCGGCGGCGGCGATCACCATGCCGCCGTAGCTGTGGCCGACCAGTGTCGCGTCGGTGAGGTGGGCACGATCGAGGAGGCGCAATACGTCGTCGGCGTGCGTGTCGAGGTTGGCGGTCGCCACCGTCGCGGCGTCGTCGTCGGGCCGCAGGCCGGTCAGGGTGAGGGCGTGGACGGTGTGCCCGGCACGCTCCAGGAGTGGTTTCACCGGGTCGTACGACCACGCACCGTGCCAACCGCCGGGTACGAGGACGAATGTCGCCATGGGTTTTCCTTTCTTCGACCGCGGCGGCATCGCCGGGTGCGCCGTCTGTGGCTCGGGACCACTCCAGATCACCACGTCGGGCCCTGGCCGACCACCGATAAACTGCCGCATCATGCCCGAACGCCGCCAACCGCGTGGAAGCGCCGAAGTGACGTCGGAGGTGTGGCCGTCCGGTGGGCGCCACCTCTGGCCGTCCGGCGGAGCGAGCGCGCCGCAGTCGCATTCGCGCGGGCACTTGGTCTACGCGGCCACCGGCGTCCTGACGGTGCACACCGACCGGGGCACTTCGATCGTCCCGGCCGACCGGATCGCCTGGACGCCCGCCGGATGCCCGCACCGGCACCGCGCCCACGGCGACACCGACATGCGTATCGTCTTCCTCGCCCCGTCCCTGGCCCGGCGCATCCCGGACCGGCCCGCCGTGTTCCTGGCCTCCGGCCTCGCGCGCGAGGTCCTGCTCGCGCTGACCGCGCCCCGCGACGACGACGGCTCCGCGGCGCAGGCCTACGGCCGCGGCGCCCGTTCCCGCCTGCTTCGTGTGCTCGTCGACGAACTCCGGGAGACGCGCGAGCAGCCACTGCACCTGCCGGAGCCCCGGGACGACCGCTTGCGATCCCTCGCGCGGATCCTGTCCGAGACCCCGGCGGACAACTCCACACTGGCCGAACTCGGACACGCGGTCGGCGCCGGCTCGCGCACCCTCAGCCGCCTGCTGCGCGACGAACTCGGCATGACCTTCCACGAGTTGCGCACCCAACTCCGCATCCACCACGCACTCGTACTCCTCGCCGCCGGCCACGACACCACCCGAACCGCCCACGCGTGCGGATGGGCCAACCCCAGCGGCTTCATCACCGCCTTCACCCACGTCATCGGCACCACCCCGGGCCGCTACCGCACGGGCGGCACGAGCCGGCGGGATCGGTGAAGGGGTGCGGTTCGATCCGGCGGGTGCCTTTCCGTGTGGGTCGGGTCGCTCCTCTGGGATGGTCGGGCCGGTAGCACCGGCCGTTCTCGTCGACGGTCACGCCCCGCCCGAGTCACGGCGGGCGTGTTGCTCGGCGGCGTCCAACGCGGGTGCGAGCGGGGCCAGCGCCGTGCGGAGCCGGTCGGGCAGCGAGCCGGAGGGCACGACCAGTCCTGCGGCGGCGAAGCTCTCGGCGGACTCCGCGTTCCCGGCCGGCTGGAGCCAGCCTTCCAGCGCGATGCGAACTGCTGCGGCCACGCTTGCCGCGAGGACGCGGGCCGTGTGCGCTTCCGCGTCGTGAAGGCGTTCGGCGATGACCGCCGTGAGAGGGAGCTCGATGCCGGCGGTGGTATCGAGGAACGCGTCGCGCAGCGCGGTCCGGGTGGTGATCAACAGCAGTGCCTTGTGTTCGCGCTCGCCGGTGTTCGTGTACTGCTCGACCACCGCTTCGGTGACGGCGTCGGCCAGGCGCACTCCCGTGGGCCGGGCCGCGACCGCCGCCGCGATGCGCGCCTCCCGGTCCGCGGTGACAGCGGAGACGATCGCCTGCTCGCGGCCGGCGAAGTAGTTGTTGTAGGTGCGCGGCGAGACCCCGGCCGCTTCGGCGATGTCCTCGACCCGCACCCGGTCGGGCCCGCGCTCGACGGCCAGGCGCAGGGCCGCCTCGCGTAGGGCCTCGCGCGTGGCCTGTTTCTTCCGCTCCCGCAGCCCCGGTGGTGGTGTCGTCACGGCGTCAGCGTTCCACACAGGGCTGCGAGCACGCAAAGTTGCGCGTACGAAAACTTGCGTGCGCGCATTTTTCCTGTCAGCCTCGACCGGACCGAGACCGGCGGAGAGGACGGCATCATGCGAGCAAGGGGAATGACCTACGACACCGGATTCGTCGTGCGCGGCCGGATATCCCGCGAGCACTTCGACCCCGCGGTGGTCCGGCGCGAGCTCGCCATCATCCGCGACGACCTGCACTGCAACGCGGTCCAGATCATGGGTGGCGACCCGGACCGACTGGAGTCGGCCGCCGGTGCCGCCGCCGAGCTCGGCCTGGAGGTCTGGTTCGCGCCCTACCCGCTGGAGCTGGATCCGGACCGGATCCTCACGCTCTTTCGCGACTGCGCCGAGCGAGCGGAGCGGCTCCGGCGGCAGGGGGCCACAGTCGTGTTCGTCGCAGGGGTCGAGCTGAGTGTGATGAACCGCGGGTTCCTGCCCGGAGACAGCCCCGAGGAGCGGGTCGAGCAGCTGATGGGCCGGCCCGAGCGGCGGGCCGAAGCGATGCGCGAGCTCGGCGGGCGCATGAACCCGTTCCTGCGCGACGCCGCGGCCACGGTCCGCGAGCACTTTCAGGGCAAACTCACCTACGCGGCCATCCAGTTCGAGCAGGTCGACTGGACTCCCTTCGACGTGGTGACGTTCGAGCTGATCCGCTCCGCCGAGGTCGCCGACCGGTTCCGGGACGCGGTGCGCACCCTGGCCCAAGGCCCGAAGCCGCTCGCCATCACCGGGTTCGGCACCGCGGCCTACCGCGGCGCGGGAGACCGCGGTGGGCGGGTGCTGGAAGTGGTCGAGTACGACTCGGAGACCAAGGCCCCCGTACGGCTGAACGGCATATACGAGCGTGACGAGGCCGGCCAGGCCGCATATCTGAGCGAACTGCTGGAGATCTTCGAGACCGAGGGCGTGGACAGCGCGTTCGTATTCCTGTTCGCCTTGCCCGGCTACCCGCATCGCCCGGACGGCGATCCCAGGGATGACTTGGACCGGGCCGGCCTGGGCATCGTCAAACTCCTCGAAGGGCGCCGGGGGCAGACCTACCCCGACATGGAATGGGAACCCAAGGCCGCCTTCACGGCAGTGGCGCAGCGGTATCGGAGGTGACAGGACCGGCGCACGGTGACCACGGCTCGGGATCCGCATTGCGCCGCAGGGCGGATCCCGAGCAGATGGAAGCCCGGCGATCATGCTTCGTCCTGGTGATTCCCGCCGTAATGCCGGTTCCCGAAAACTCACCGATCGCCGCCGAATCGGCACACCAGGGTGATCGGGGATTCGTGAGCGTGGACCCCGGAACTACCAGGGCACCACCTCGCCGTTCAGGTCCAGGAACTGGAGCCCGGGGGAGCCCGCCTGCGCCTCCAGGACGTCGACCACCGCCGGGATGCTCTCCTCGGGGGCCAACGGTGCGTCGAAGCCGCCCAGCCTGGTCCGGTTGTGGCCCGGGTCGATGAGGAGCTTCGTGTGGTCGTCGTCGGCGTGGCGGGTCGTGTAGCTGCGCATCAGCTGGTTGAGCGCGGCCTTGCTGGCCTTGTACAGCTCGTAACCGCCCTCGGTGTTGCGCGAGATGCTGCCCTGGTCGGAGGACATCACCGCGACCGTCCCGCCCGGCGCGACGAGTTCGCGCAGTGCTTCGAGGGTGCGCAGCGGGCTGAACGCGTTGGTGATCATCACCTCGGTGAACATCTCCGTCGGGACCTGGTCGATCGGCAGATCGCCCCGGTCGATCGCGGCGTTGACGAAGAGCAGGTCGAGTCGCGTACCCGCCAGGTGCTTGCGCAGCGACGCCAGATCCTCGGCGCTGGTCATCTCCAACGACTCGACCGTCAGCCTGCCTCCCGATCGCCGGGCCATCGCGCGCAGTTCGTCGCCGTCCGCGCGCACGGTCGCGGTGACCTGCCAGTCGCGGCGAACCAGTTCGTCGGCGAGGACGAGGCCCAGACCGCGGGAGGCGCCGATGACGAGGGCCCGGCGCGGGGTCGTGGTGGTGCTGGACACATTCGCTCCTTCATGAGGTCGATGGCTCCAATCTAGACGCGACGTCGTGTCTAGACAAGACGTTGCGTCAAGACTGGATCGCGGCGGTGCCGCCCGGTACGGTGTCCCCATGTCCGCCGCCAGCTCTTCGCCCCCCAGGGCGCACTCCGGGAATCGGCGCGACGAGGCCGCGCGTCTGGCCGTGCTCCACGCCGCAGACGACCTGCTCGTCGAGCACGGTTTCGGTGCGCTGACCATCGAGTCCATCGCCCGCCGGGCCGGTGTCGCCAAGCAGACGATCTACCGCTGGTGGCCGTCGAAGGTCGAGATCCTGCTCGACGTACTCGTCGAGGACAGCGAAAAGCGCTTCCCGGTGCCGACGGAGGAGCAGCCGACGGCCGACGACATCCGGCGTTATCTGCGGGCCTTCGCGCGCTTCGTCACCCGCGATCCGGCGGGCCGGGTCCTGCTCGCGCTCCTGGCCGAGGCCCAGCACCACTCCGCCACGGCCGCCTCGCTGCACGAGCGCTATCTCGACCCCCGCCGCGCCGCCGAGCGCGACCTGCTCGCCCGTGCCACCGCCGCCGGCGAGATCGCCCCCGACCTGGCCCCCGACGCCACGATGGACGCCCTCGTCGGCCCGATCGTCTACCGCGCGATGACCGGCTCGACCATCCCGCGCGCCCTGGTCGACACCCTCGTCACGGACCTGCTCAAGCCCCGGCGTCCCGCGGCCTGAGCAGCGTCACCGGGCCACGCGCAGCCATGTCCCCGTGCCGGCGAAGACGTCGACGAGCCCCGGTGCCTCGATCCCGCGGCCTGTCGCGCGCCGGCCGATGTGACCGCCGGCGGCCGTCCGGGCGGATGGTTGACTGCGTCGCATGGACCCCACGCGTACCTTCCGAGCCGCGCCGCCGTTCGACCCCGAACTGGGCGGCGGGGCGTCGGCGCAGCCGCTGACGCCGGAAAACCTCGCGGAGCGGCAGGCCCGGTATCAGGTCGGCGTAGTAGGCCACGGACACCTCGGGTGGCGGACCGCCGTCTCCGGCGCGCCGCGGCCGGCGAGCGTGCGGTCCGACCGGTGGAAATGACGCCGAATAGCGTGTGGCCGATATACGGTAATAGTCCCATATATGACATATGAACTACAGTGGCCCCGGCGTGTCCGCGGGTGTGGCACCCGGCCAAGTAGCCTGTGTGGTAACGGTTTTGGAGAGGCTTGGCGAAGCGGGTGAGGTAACCCCCTGGTAGGGTCCGCCGAGGCTGCCACGACGTGATGCGACGGAGAAGGTCATGAAGCTGCTCCCGCTGTTCATTCGACGGCCGATCGAGGCGGTGTACGAGCGCCGGCTGGCCTCGACCCTGGTCGGGCTGCCGCGTCCGCAGAATGTCGGGATCATGCTCGACGGCAATCGGCGCTGGGCGCGCAAGGCGGGACACTCCGATGTGCGGGAGGGCTACCGCGCCGGCGGCGCGAAGGTGACCGAGTTCCTGGGCTGGTGCAGCGCCGCCGGGATCGAGCACGTGACCCTGTTCATGCTCTCCGACGACAACCTCGGCCGGCCCGCCGAGGAGCTGGGCCCGCTGATCGAGATCATCGAGGAGACCGTCCGGGACATCACCGCCGAGGGCCGCTCCTGGGAGGTCCAGGTGATCGGCTCGCTGGACATGCTGCCCGGTGCCGGTGCCCGGGTGCTCAAGGAGGCCACCGCCGCGACGGCCGGGCGCGGCGGGCTCAGAGTGGACGTCGCGGTCGGCTACGGCGGCCGGCGCGAGATCGTCGACGCGGTCAAGAGCGCGTTCGAGCAGCACATGGCGGCCGGCGGCGACCCGGCCGAGCTGGTCGAACGGTTCGAGATCGAGGACATCTCGCGGCACCTGTACTCGCCGACCGCCGCCCACACCGACTTCATCATCCGCACATCCGGCGAGCAGCGGCTGTCCGGCTTCCTGCTCTGGCAGTCCGCCTACGCCGAGATGCACTGGGTGGACTGCTACTGGCCGGCCTTCCGGCACGTGGACTTCCTGCGCGCACTGCGCTCGTACGCCACCCGCGAACGCCGCTTCGGCAAATAGCCGCCGAGCCGATCAGTCGTCGTCCTGATCCCGGCCGCCGAAGCACCACGCGTGCGCCTCGATGCTCGCGTACAGGTCGGCCCGGGCATACGGGCTCCGCCCGAGCAGCGCCCGCGCCGTCGCGTGGTCCGGGAGTTCGGCCAGGATCGCGGTGCCCAGCCACCGCGCACCGTCCTCGGACAGCAGCGGCCCGCACACGATCAGCGACCCGGCGTGCTCGCCGTCGAGCAGATGGCGGCGCTGTTCGGCATGCAGCGCGTCCCGGGCCGCGGTGCTGCCGGGCCGAGCGTGGGCGAGGAGCAAAAAGCGCGGCCCCGCCGGCGAACTTCCCTCGAAGTCCCACATCTTCCGGCCCAGCGTGTTGCCCCACCGGCGGATCAGCACCTCCGGCTCGTACACGCCAGCCCGGTGGTTCGGCTCGTCGTAGGCGAACTCCCGGACAGCGTCGGCATCCGGCAGATCGACGATGTGCACACTGCCGGTCACCGTCTGCCCGTCGGCGGCGAACGTCGGTCCCCGGGCGATCATGCCCTCGGCGTAGCGGTCCATGAACGCCCAGTGCGCTTCCAGGAGTTCGTCGCGCAGTGCGCGAGTCCCCGGCCGGTCGCGACAGTAGAACAGGTACTCCATGTCGGATCCCCCCGTGCGGTGTCGCCACGCATGCTACGCGCGACGGGCCGGCAGGGGGCAACCCCCGCCGGCCCGTCGGTCGTTCGTGGCAACCGCCTGTCCCGCCTACCCGTGCGGGAACGTCGTCTTCGCCGGACGCACCAGGTCGTCCGCGTAGTTGGCGATCAGATCCAGGTTGCGGTCGGCCAGGTGGTCGAACACCTGCGGCACGCTCGAACCCGGGGTCAGCGACGCCAACGCGCGCTCCGGGTCGAGCCGAGCCGAGACCCAGCCCTCGTGGGAGGACCCGCGTGCGATCACCTCGGCGCCCGGCGTGACGATCATCGAGTTGCCGAAGTACAACACGCCGGCCGGGTCGCTGCCGGTGGCGTTGGCGCCGACGACGTAGACGTGGTTGTCGTACGCCCGCGCGCGGTTGGTGAGTTCCCACAGGTCGGCGGAGCGCAGCAGCGCCGACGGACGGCAGATCACCTCGGCGCCCCGCACGGCCTGGATCCGGCTCAGCTCCGGGTAGTCGCCGTCGAAGCAGATGATCATGCCGATCCGACCGAGGTCGGTCTCCACCACACTGACGTGCTCACCGGGCGTCACCCACCCACCGCGCGAGCGCAGTTCGGGGCCGAAGGGGTGAGTCTTGCGGTACACGCCGAGCACCTGCCCGTCGGGACCGGCCAGCACCGACGAGTTGTACACCTCGCCGCGCTCGGCGCCGCGCTCGTACGTGCCCCACACCAGGTGCACGCCCAACTCCCGGGCCCGCTCCTGGAACGGCTCGGTGAGCCCGCCCGGGACGGCGTCCACCAGGTCCCACAACTCCTCGGCGGGCAGCGCCGGGGTGAAGCCCGTGGTCACGCTCTCCGGCAGTACCACCAACTCCGCGCCGGTCGACTCGACGCAGCGGGTCACCCACTGCAACGCGTGGGCGATGTTCGCCTCGACCACCGCCGCCGTGAGCGGCCCCGGGCGAGGCACGACCTGAACGGCCGCGGCCGTGAACGCACGCATGTTGACGCTCCCTTCCCGAAATCGAACCGGATCAGCGCCGACGCGCGATCACGCCGCCGACGATCGCGCCCAGCAGCGCCACCGCCGCGCCGAACAGCGCGCCCTTGGCGAAGTCGTCGCCGGAGAAGGCGGACGCCGGGGCCGCGTACGTACCCGCCGGAGCCGCGACCGCGCCGCCATCCGCCGTCGCCACCACGGGAGTCCCGTTGACCGCCGCCGGCACGCCGCCCTTCGGCGCGGCCGTGAGCGGCGTCTGCCCGGTCAGGATCTTGTCCACCGATTTGAAGAACTCGCCGGCCGTCTTCTTGGCCACCCCGGTCAGCATGCGCTGCCCGACACCGCCGATCACCCCGCCGACCACGGCCTCCGCGTCGTACTCCAACCGCGTCCGGCCGCCGTCGATGTCCTCCAGCGTCACCTTCACCTCGGCGCTGACCGTGCCCGGACCGCCCGAGCCGGACGCCTTGAGCATGAACGAGCCCGGCGGTACCTGGTCGGTGAGCTGCACGTTGCCCAGGTAGGTGCCCTTGATCGAGGCCACGCCCATCGTCACGGTCATCCGGTACGCGTCGGGGCCGGTCTCCTCCAGCCTCTCGCAGCCGGGGATCGTGCGGGTGAGCACGGCCGGGTCGTTCAGCGCCGCCCAGACCTTGTCGGCAGGGGCGTTCAGGATGGCGTTTCCTTGGACCTTCATGCTGGGTCGTGCTCCTTAACGGTGGGTGCCGGCGGCATGGTCGGCGCCCCGGCGCAGCGCCGGGATCTCGCCGGCGGCGAACCGCTTGCGCAGGTGGAAGAGTTCGGACGGCTGGATCGGCATCCGCGTGATCGGGAAACCCTCGGCGTCCTCGATCGCGGACGCGAACACCGCCGCCGCGGGGATGACGCCGGCCTCGCCCGCGCCCTTGATGCCGAGCGGGTTGAGCGGGGAGGGCGTCTCCAGGTGGTCGATCTCGATCTTGGGGACCTCGCTGGCGTACGGCATCAGGAAGTCCATGAACGACGCGTTCACCAACTGCCCGTGCTCGTCGTACTCCATACGCTCGTACAGCGCGCCGCCGACGCCCTGGGCGACGCCGCCGTGCACCTGGCCCTCGACGATCATCGGGTTGATCAGGTGCCCGCAGTCGTGCACGACGCAGTAGCGCAGGACGCGGATCTCGGCGGTGTCGGGATCGGTCTCCACGATCACCGCGTGCATCCCGTTGGCGAACGTCGCGGTCGGCGGCGAGTAGTAGTCGCGCCCCTCCAGGCCCGGTTCGTCGTCCTCGGCGACCGGCGGCTTGGAGAAGTCGGCCTTGCCGGTCAGCTGGGTGGCCGCCTTGGACGCCTCGTCGAACGCGTAGCGCAGCGGGTTGGACAACACCGCCACGGTGCCCAGCGCGACCGAAGCGCCGGGGCTGCCCTTGACCCGCACGTGCCCGTCCACGATCTCCAGGTCGCGCGGGTCGGCCTCCAGCGCCTCGCCGGCGATCCGCAGCGCCTTGGCCTTGACGTTGCGCGCGGCCAGCGCGATGGCGTTGCCGCTCATCACCGCCGCGCGCGAGGCGAACGTACCCACCGCGTACGGGAATCGGCGGGTGTCGCCGGTGGTGACCGTGACGTCCTCGATCGGCACGCCCAGCTCGTCGGCGACGATCTGCGCGAACACCGTCTGGTGGCCCTGCCCCTGGCTGGTCAGGCCGGTGGCGACGACGACCTTGCCGGTGGTCTCGACCTGGACGTGGCCGCCCTCGTACGGGCCGACGCCGGTGCCCTCGACGTAGCACGCCACGCCGATGCCCACCCGGCGGCCCTCGGCGCGCGCCTGCGCCCGGTACGCCTCGAACTCGTCCCAGCCGACCAGCTTCTTCAGCGCCTCCAGCGAGCCGGGGAAGTCGCCCGAGTCGTAGATCAGCGGCCGGCCGTCCTGGAACAACAGCCCGTGGTCGTACGGCATTTCGTCGGGCTGGATGAAGTTGACCGCGCGCACCTCGGTGCGGTCCTTGCCCAGGTGGTCGGCGATCGCGTCCATCGCCCGCTCCATCGCGAACACGCCCTGCGGGCGGCCCGCGCCGCGATACGGGGTGACTATCACCGTGTTGGTGTACAGGCTGCGGAAGTCGACCCGGTACGCGCCGGGCTTGTACGGGCCGAGCAGCTGCGTCGAGGTGATGATCGGCACGATGATCCCGTACGGGGTGTACGCGCCGTTGTCGTGCAGGATCTCCACGTCCAGGCCGAGCAGTCGGCCGTCGTCGTCGAACCCGACCCGCACGGTCTGGAGTTGGCCGCGCTCGTGGGCGGCGGAGATGAAGTGTTCGCGGCGGTCCTCGGTCCACTTGACCTCGTGGTCGAGCAGCCGGGCCGCCCACGGGATCAGGATCTCCTCGGGCCACGGGTGCACGATCTTGACGCCGAAGCCGCCGCCCACGTCGGGGGTGACGCATTCGACCCGGTCCAGCGGGAGGTCCAACTTGGCCGCCACGGCGGCGCGGACGCCCGTGGAGGTCTGGGTCGAGGTGTACACGCGCAGGCTCTCGTCGGCCGCGTCCCAGCGGGCGTAGACGCCGCGGCCCTCCATCGGCATACACGCGCTGCGCTCGATGTCCAGCTTCAGTTCGAGCCGGTTGGGCGCGGCGGCGATCGCGGCGGGCGCGTCGCCGACCTCCTGGACCAGGTGCGCGGCGCAGTTGCCCGGCACGTCGTCGTGCACGAGGCGGTCCGCGCGGAACGCGTTCTCGATGCCGACCACCGGCGGCAGCGCCTCGTACTCGACGGTGATCCGCTCGCACGCGTCCTCGGCGAGGTAGCGGTCGGTGGCCACCACCATCACGACGGCCTCGCCGACGTGGTTGACGAACTCCTTGGCCAGCGGGTACGCGGTGCGCCCGTGGGTGAGCGAGGGGTGCGGGATGAGCAGCGGCAGCGGCTCGGCGACCCGGCCGGCCAGGTCCTCGTAGGTGTAGATCGCGATCAGGCCGTCGACGTCGAGCGCGCCGGTGACGTCGATTCCGGTGATTCGGGCCCGCGCGTGCGGGCTGCGCACGAACGCGGCCTCGTAGGCGCCCTCGCCCAGGTCGTCGAGGTAGCGGCCGTTGCCGACCAACAGGCGCAGGTCCTCGGTGCGTTGCACCGGCGCGCCGAACATCTTGGTGGTCATCGGGCGTCCCCCTCGGCGTGCGCGCAGCCCTTGCGTTCTTCCGTGATCTCGGCAGCGCGCAGCACGGACTTGACGATGTTCTGGTAGCCCGTACAGCGGCACAGGTTGCCGGAGACCGCCTCGCGGGCCTCCTCCTCGGTGGGCGTCGGGTTCTCCTCCAGGAAGGCGGAGACGACGGTGAGGAACCCGGGGGTGCAGAAGCCGCACTGGAGGCCGTGGCACTCGCGGAACGCCTGCTGTACGGGGTGCATGGTGCCGTCGGGCTCGGCGAGGCCCTCGACGGTGGTGATCTCGTGGCCCTGGGCGCTGACCGCGAACATCAGGCAGGCGCGCATCGGCTTGCCGTCGACGCGCACGGTACACGCGCCGCAGACGCCGTGTTCGCAGCCGACGTGGGTGCCGGTAAGGCCCAGGTCGTGGCGCAGGCAGTCGGAGAGCAGCCGGCGCGGGGTGACGGTGGTGGTGTGCAGTACGCCGTTCACGCTCAGCCGGATGTCGAGCCGCTGCTCGGTGGGGATCTGCGTCTCGGTCATCGGGCGCTCCGCTCGGTGCTGGTGGTGCCTGTGGTGCCGTTGGGGTCGACCAGGGCCGCGCGCTCGGTGGCGGTGCGCAGTGCCCGGACGGTGAGTACGCCCGCCAGTTGGGCGCGGTATTCGGCGGTGGCGTGGATGTCGCCCTCGGGTTCCAGGCTCCCGGCGGCCAGCGTCGCGGCGTCCTGCCACACGGCGGTGTCGGCGGTGCGGCCGATCAGCGCGTCGGTGAGGTCGAGCACGAGCGGGACGGGGGAGAGCGAGAGGTAGGCGGCGCGGGCCGAGACGATGCGCAGGTCGTCGTCGACGGTGACCGCCGCCGCGACCCCGCACATCGCGTAGTCGCCGTGCCGGCGGGCGATCTCGACGAACTCGGTGCCGGTGCGGCCCGGCAGGCGGGGGAAGTAGGCGGCGACGGCGAGTTCGCCCTCCTCGATGGCGGCCTCCAGCGGGCCGACGAAGAAGTCCTCGGCGGCGACCGTGCGGGTCGAGCCCTTGCGGGCGAGCGTCATCGAGCCGCCGAGCAGGGCGAGTACGGCGGTCATCTCGCCGGAGGGGTCGGCGTGCGCGAGGCTGCCCACGGTGGTGCCGCGGTTGCGGATCACCGGGTGGGCGACCAGGCGCAGGCCCTGGCGCAGCAGCGGGACCGCCGCGTGCGCGGCCTCGTCCGCCTCGACCTCGGCGTGCCGGGCGAGCGCGCCCACCGCGACGCCGCCGGGGTCGGTGCGGACGTAGGCCAACTCGCTGAGCCCGTTGATGTCCACCAGGTGGGCCGGGGCGGCGAGTCTCATGTTGAGCATCGGGATCAGGCTTTGGCCGCCGGCGAGGACCTTTCCGTCGTGGCCGACCTCGGCGAGGGCGTCGAGGGCCTCGGCCAGGTCGGTCGGTGCGTGATATCGGAATGCCGGCGGCTTCACGAGTCGTCCCCTCCAGGTGGTGCGTGCGGTGGTGCGGGTGGGTGGGTCAGCTCTGCGGCGGCGGGGGCGCGGCACTGCTGCCGGCCAACGGCTTGCCGCCGGGCGGGTGTTCCTCCACGGTGCCCAGGGACAGCGCGGTACCGCCCTCGAGTTCGACGTCGGCGGGGGCCTTGGGGTCGCGCATGTGCGCGGGGGCCAGGGCGTGCAGGGCGTGGTAGACCACCAGGGTCACGATGGTGCCGAGCGCGATGCCCTCGATGACGAAGTCGTCGTTGAACTTGATCGCGACGCCGCCGATGCCGATGACCACGCCGGCCGCGACCGGGACGAGGTTGATCGGGTTGGCGAAGTCGACCCTGTTCTCGATCCAGATCTTGGCGCCGAGCAGGCCGATCATGCCGTAGAGCACGACGGTGATGCCGCCGAGCACCCCGCCCGGGGTGGCCGCGATCAGCGCGCCGAACTTCGGACACAGGCCGAACAGCACGGCGACGACCGCGGCCACGTAGTAGGCGGCCGTGGAGTAGACCCGGGTGGCGGCCATCACGCCGATGTTCTCGGCGTAGGTGGTGGTCGGCGAGCCGCCCACGGCGCTGGCCATCATGGTGCCGACACCGTCGGCGGTGATCGCCTTGCCCAGGCTGCCGTCCAGGTCGGCGCCGGTCATCTCGGAGACCGCCTTGACGTGGCCGGCGTTCTCCGCGATCAGCGCGATCACCGCGGGCAGCGCGACCAGGATGGCCGAGGTCTTGAAGTCCGGGGCGTGCGTGGAGGGCATGCCGAACCAGTCGGCCGAGGTGACGCCGGAGAAGTCGACCCGGTCGTGGGCGAACTCCTTGCCGTCGTGCTGTCCGGGCTGCACCGAGGTGATCTGGCCGAACCCCTTGTCGAACAGCCACGACAGCACGTAGCCGAAGACGAGCCCGAGGAAGATCGCGATGCGCGACCAGAAGCCGCGCAGCAGCACGGTCATCGCGATCACCGCGGTCATCGTCAGTATCGCGATCCACTGGTCCTGCGGCCAGTAGGTCTTGGCCACCACGGGGGCCAGGTTGAAGCCGATCAGCAACACCACGGCGCCGGTGACCACCGGCGGCAGGGCCTTGTTGACCACTTCGGCGCCGAGCAGGTGGATCAGCACGCCCGCGAGCGCGAGTACGGCGCCGGCGACCAGGATCGCGCCGGTGACCGTCGCGCTGGAGCCGCCGGAGGCGCGGATCGTGGTGACCGCGCCGACGAACGCGGCGCTGGTGCCGAGGTAGCTGGGGATCTTTCCCTGCACGACGAGCAGGAAGACCACGGTGGCCAGACCCGACATCATGATCGCCAGGTTCGGGTCCAGGCCCATGATCACGGGGAAAACGAATGTCGCGCCGAACATCGCGACGATGTGCTGTGCTCCCAGACCGATGGTCCGACCCCACGAGAGCCGTTCGTCGGGGCGTACGACCTCACCCGGAGGTGGGGTGCTGCCGTCCCCGTAGAGCTTCCATCCCAAGCCGAGTGCCATGTTCAGCCGCCTTCCAGGCGTAGGGGGGTGCGAGGGCGATTCGTTGTCGCACGACCCGGCACGGTGAGCGCGATCCGGTGGAGTCCGCCGGTCTCGCCACGAGGTTGGGGGAAGGTTATGGACGGGTCCGTCACCGGGGCTTGGGTGATAGGTGACAGAGCTCGTCCGGTGGTGTTGTGGAATTCACCCAAGGTTTGTTGCCGTCGTGTGTCGGCGTATGGATGAACGACCAAGGCTTTCTCCGTACGTGCGCGCCGCGCTACAGCCCGCGCATGCGGCGCACCTGGAGCGCCAGCATGATGTTGAGCCGTAGATGCGAGTCGGTGGTGAACGCGCCGAGCAGTCGTTCCAGCTTGCCGATCCGATAGCGCAGCGTGTTGTAGTGGAAATGCAGGATCCGGGCCGTCTCGGCCACGTTCAGGTTGGTGTCCAGGAGCACCTCCAGGGTGGTGCGCAGATCGGTGGTCTCCTCGTCCTCGCGGCTCGCGAGTTCGCCGAGGGTCTCCCGCATGAAGCTGGTCAGTTCGGCGGAGTCGGGGACCAGGCTGAGCAGCCGGTACACGCCCAGGCTGTCGAAGTCGGCGATGCCGCCCGGGCCGTGCATCTGGCGGCCGACCTTGGCCGCCCGGCGGGCCTGTTCGTACGCCTCGGGAAGCAGCGCCGGATCGGTGACCACGCGGCTGACCCCGGTGGAGAAGGACCGGCGTCCGCCGCCCCCGTCGCCGGAGACCTGGGTGACCATCTGGCGGACCGTCTCGCCGGGCGCGGTGCGCTGGGAGGCGCCCATCACGACCACCACCTCCTGGCTGTAGCCGACCACGGCCGCGCGCGAGTCGCGCTCGCGCACGACCATGCCCCAGGCGGTGGCGAACCGCTCGTGGGCGGGCCGTAGATCGTCGGAGTCGGGGTCGGGACCCTCGCCCGGCTCCAGTTGGGCGACCACCACGATCAGCGGGCGGTCGATGGCCCAGCCGAGCGAGGCGCAGTGCCGCACGGTGTGCGCGGGATCGCCCGCCCGCCCGGCCAGCAGGTCGCGCATGAAGTCGCCCTGGTACTTGCTCTCCACGGCGGCGACCGCGAGGTCTTTGGTGATCACGAGGGCGGCGGTGGCCGCGGCCCGTTCGAGCACCTGGATGTCGCTCTCGTCCAGGGTACGACCGGCGGAGATCAGGACCACCCGACCATGGTCGAGGGCGCCGGCCAGGATCGGTACGAGCGCCACGCCGGTACCGGGATCCTCCAGGGCGCCGGCGCCGTGCTTGAAGCGCTCGACACGGAAGCGTCCCGAGGCGTCGAACAGCGCGCGGCGCGCGGTGGCGGTCTGCCGCGCCGTCTCGCCCTCGTTGTGGGATTCGGAGGACGCCAGGAGCCGGCCGTCGGGGGTGGTGACCATGACGGTGCCGCCGAGCAGGCGGCTGAGCTCGTCGGTGATCGCTTCGAGGGCGCCGCCCGCGAGCACGACGCTGACCAGTGCGCGATGCGCCTCCTCGGAGCGGGCCAGCACCGCGGCCTGCCGGTTGAGGATGTCGGTGAGCACCTGGTTGAGGATGTCGTCGAAGGCGACGTCGTCGGGCAGGCGGATGATGGGCAGGCCGACCCGGTCGGCGGCGGCCAGCATGTCGGCGGGCAGCTCGTCGAGGTAGCGGCCGAGCTTGATGCCGACCGCGGCCAACCGGCGCGATTCGAGCGCGGTGACCAGGTCGCACAGGGACTGCGGGGTCTCGCGCAGCGGGTATCCGGTGGTCAGGAGGAGTTCGTGCGGCTTGGTCCACGGCAGGATGTCCGGGACCTCCATCACGTTGAGTCGCTGCACGACGCGGTCCAGGCCGCGCTCGCCGGCCATCAGTTCGGCGCCCGACAGGCTGGAGAGGCTGAGCACGTCGCGGACCGGGACGCCGCGAACGAGCGTGCCGGTACTCGCGGTTCGCACCCCGCCGGGGCCTCCGCCAGGGCTTGGCAGATTACGCGAATTAAGTGCGCCAAGGTTGGCAACTTGCTCCATTCGAGGACCATAGCCATTGGATTACGTTCACAACAGACATAGAGCCGGTCCGATTCAAATCGGTTCGGACGAGACGCCCCACCGGTGCACTCGTGCCTCCGGCGTCACGGGCACACCGTGTCCACGGGCGACTTCGTACCGTTTCCGACGTATACGGCAGCCGCTTCGGCACGCTTCGCATCGCACCGCACCGCATCGCTCGCACCGGGAGGCACGACCGTGGCAGACCCGGGAGAGGTGAACCGCGCGCCGGCATCGGTGGCCGCGCCGGGCGCCGTGCCGCCGGTGGGCCCGGTGTCCGTGCCCGGGTCGGCGTCGACGGTGTTGCGTGCGGTGTTGGCGGGGCCCGAGCGGGCCGCTCGGGTGCTCGGGGTGTTTCCGGCCGCGGTGTACCTGGCCGATGTCGACTCCGGAGAGGTCGTGACGGTGTGTACGCACGACGCCGTGCGGCTGCCGAATGCCGTCGTGCTCGCCGCGCGCACCGAGCGGTCGCCGTTTCCGGTGTCGGCCGGTTCCACCGACGCGCGGATCGGCGATGGAGCGGTCGGCCTCGGGGCGCTGCGGGTGGACGTGGTTCGGTGGTGGACGCCGCCGCGCCCGCCCGCGCCCGGTGACGTGCGCACCCGCGCCCACGGTGCGACGACCCTGTGCGCCGCGCTGGACACCGCCGCCACCGGGTTGCCCGCCGGCGCCCGGGCCGATCTGGCCGCGCTGAGCCGGTACGCCTACACCGACCCCGAACGGGCCGCCGGCGCCGCGCTGCGCCTGATCGGGCTCGGCCCCGGCCTGACCCCCAGCGGCGACGACGCGCTCTGCGGCTTCCTGCTCGCGCTGCGCCACCTCGACCCCGTAGCGGCCGGCGCCCGGCACGCGCGCACCCTCGGCGCCCGCGTCGCCGCACACGCCCGGGGCCGCACCACCGACCTGTCCGCCGCACTGCTCGGCCACGCCGCCCGCGGCGACGGCTGTACACAACTGATCGACCTGATCGGCGCGATGGGCCGCGACACCGACGTACTCCCGTGCCTGCGCCGCCTGCTGACGGTGGGTCACACCTCCGGCGCGGACCTCGCCCTCGGCGTGCTCGCCGGTGCCGAGGCGATGCGCACGGGCGCCGCGCCGGCCGAAATCCCGCACCCGAAACTCCCGCACCCGAAACTCCCGTACCCCGAAGGAAGGAGCGCCCGTGAGCAGCGCGCTTGAGCTGCGCCGCGGAACATACCGAGACTCGGTCAGCCTGATGCAGGTGAGCCGATCGGTATCCGCGGTGGACGGGGTGACCAAGGCGCTCGTCGCCATGGCGACGGAACTCAACGTCGGCCTCTTGGCGGGCATGGGCTTCGAAACCCCCGACGGCGCCGGACCCAACGACCTGATCGTGGCGATCCGGGCCGAGGACGAGGACGCGCTGAGCCGCGCCAAGGCGGTCCTGGAGACGTCCCTGGAACTGTCCACGGGCGGTGGCGGCGGGATCGGCTCGGCCTCCGGCGTGCCCCCGCGCACGATCCGCACCGCCGCCGCCTCCGGCACCGACGCCACCCTGGCGCTGATCTCGGTCCCCGGACCGCACGCCTTCGCCGAGGCCGTCGACGCCCTGGAAGCGGGCCTGGACGTGCTGATCTTCAGCGACAACGTGCCGGTCGAGCAGGAGATCCGGCTCAAGGACATGGGCCGCGAGCGCGGCCTGCTCGTGATGGGCCCGGACTGCGGCACGGCGCTGGTCGGCGGCGTCGGCCTGGGCTTCGCCAACACCGTGCGCGGCGGCCCGATCGGCATCGTGGCCGCCTCCGGCACCGGCTCGCAGGAACTCATGTGCCTGCTGCACGCGGCCGGCAGCGGGGTCAGCCACTGCCTCGGCGTGGGCGGGCGCGACCTGAGCGAGGCCGTCGGCGCCCGCTCCACGCTCCAGGCGCTGGCCATGCTGGACGCCGACCCGAACACCGAGTTGATCGTGGTGGTGTCCAAGCCGCCGGCCGACGCGGTGGCCGCCGAGGTCGAGCGTTATGCCGCGACCCTGAGCACACCGGTGCAGCTCGCCTTCCTCGGGCAGGGCCGGGACGACCTGACGGCCGCCGCCACCAAGGCGCTCGCCGCGATCGGCCACGCCGGCGTCGAGGACCGGGTGTGGCCGGCCGAGTCGCCGCGCACGCCGCGCACCGGCGCGCTGCGCGGGCTGTTCTGCGGCGGCACGTTGTGCGACGAGGCGATGATCATCGCCGCCGACCGGCTCGGACCGGTCGCGTCCAACATCCCGCTGCGGCCCGAGTGGGCGCTGCCGGCCGATCTGCGTGCGGCCGGCCACCTGATGATCGACTTCGGCGACGACGGCCTGACCGCGGGTCGCCCCCACCCGATGATCGACCCGAGCCTGCGCCTGGAACGCCTCGCCGAGGAACTGGCCGACCCGGCCGCCGCGGTGCTGCTCCTGGACGTCGTACTCGGCCACGGCGCGCACGCCGACCCGGCCGCCGACCTGGCCGCGGTGTTGCGCACGGCCGGCCCCGACGCGCCCGTCGTACTGATCTCGCTGTGCGGGACCGACCTGGACCCGCAGGACCTGGAGGCCCAGGCCCGCACGCTGGCCGACGCCGGCGCCGAGGTCCACCTGTCCAATGCCGAGGCCGCCCGGCGCGCCGTGGCGATCGTAGAAGGGCTCGACGCGTGAGCGCTCCCAACCGTCTTCTCACCCAGGACCCGTCGGTGGTCGCGGTCGGCGCCGAACTGCTCGCCGACGCTCTCGCCGCGCAGGCCGTGCCCGTGACCGCCGTCGACTGGCGCCCGCCGCTGCCCGGCACCTCCGACGCACTGGCCCGCGTACTCGCCGACGAGCGGCGCGACGCGGCCGACAAGGTCGCGATCGAGCGGGTGTTGGCCTCGACCCCGCACCTGGTCGACGTCAAGCCGGCGAGCGAGGCACTGGGCCTGACGGCGGGTCAGTTCCGGCACGCGGGGCCGCCGATCGACTGGGCGCGGGCGTCCGGACCGATGCGCGGCGCGCTGATCGGCGCGGTGCTCTTCGAGGGCCTGGCCGACACCCCCGAGGCGGCGGAGAAGTTCCTCGCCGAAGGGCACGCCGAGCTGGACTCCTGCCACCACCACCACGCGGTGGGGCCGATGGCCGGCGTGGTCAGCCCGTCGATGTGGATGTTCGAGCTGGAGGACACCACGCACGGCACCCGCGCCTGGTGCTCGCTGAACGAGGGCCTGGGCAAGGTGCTGCGTTACGGCGCGTACGGGCCCGAGGTGATCGAGCGGCTGCAGTGGATGTCGGCGGTGCTCGGCCCGCTGTTGCGCACCGCGGTGCGCGCGGGTGAGCCGATCGACATCCGCGCGATCATCGCGCAGATGCTCCAGATGGGCGACGAGGGCCACAACCGCAACCGCGCGGGCACGCTCATGCTCCTGCGCGAACTGCTGCCCAGCATGGTCGACAGCGGCGCGCCGACCAAGGACATCGCCGAGGCGGCCCGCTTCGTCGGCGGCAACGACCACTTCTTCCTGAACCTGGACATGCCGGCGTGCAAGCTGGCCATGGACGCGGGCCGGGACGTCCCCGGCTCCTCGCTGGTGGTGGCGATGGCCCGCAACGGCACCGATTTCGGCATCCAGGTCTCCGGCACCGGCGACCGCTGGTACACCGGCCCGGCCGAGGTGCCGGACGGCCTGTACCTGGGCGCCTACGGCCCCGACGACGCCAACCCGGACATCGGCGACTCGGCGATCACCGAGACGGCCGGCATCGGCGGCTTCGCGATGGCGGCGGCGCCGGCGATCGTGCGCTTCATCGGCGGCGAGGTCGACGACGCACTCGCCGCGACGCGGCGGATGTACGAGATCACGCTGGCGGAGAACCCGGCCTATCAGATCCCGGTCCTCGACTTCCGCGGCACACCCACGGGCATCGACGTCACCAAGGTCGTCCGCACCGGCATCCTGCCGCAAATCAACACCGGCATCGCCGGCAAGGTGGCCGGCACCGGCCAGGTCGGCGCCGGCCTGGTAACCCCTCCGGCATCCTGCTTCACCGCGGCCATCGAGGCCCTGGCGGACGCGGCCCCACCGCTCGCCTGACCCGTAACCGGAGAGGGCCCGCCGCGCAAGCTCCCGCGCGGCGGGCCCTTTTGGGTCCCGACAGGCCCCGCGCCGGTCTCCGCGTACGCTGGGAATCCCGAAACGCGAGGATTCGACGCCGTGCCGCACAGCCCCGAAGAGCAGATCATCCGCATCGCCGTGACCGCCGGCGAGCCCTTCGGGGTCGCCCTGGGCGGCAGTCGGGGGCTGGCGCGGCACGGGCTCGTGGAGCGGGAGGGTGACACCGTCGACCTCGCCCTGCCCGCGCGTGACGGCAAGCGGCTCGGGGCCGCGCGGGCCGCGATCGTGGCCGCGTTGACCGAGGCGGGGTTCGGCGTGGGCGTCGACGGCAAGGCGGCCGGCAAGACCAGGGTCGGGCTGAACGTCCGGGCGCCGGGCGCCAAGCGGGCGATCCCCGTGAGCCTGTACGTCGGGCCGCGTCGGCACGAGCCGGTCGTGGTGGACGACGTCCCCGTGCCGCATCCCGACGACCTCGCCGCCGCGAAGGTGGTCACCCTGGGGTCGCGGGCCGAACTCCGGGACGCGTTCGACGTGTTCGCGCTCTCCGCCGGCTACGACACCGGGCGGCTGCTCGAACTGGCGCTGGCCTACGACCCCGAACTGCGCGCCGAGGACTTCCTGACCGGGTTCAAGCACGTCACCGAGCGCGAGGACGCGGACTTCCGCCGACTCGGGTACACCACCGCGCGGGCCGACGCGGTGCGTGCGTACTTCCAGGGCTGGTTCGCCGAACTGTCCGCCCGTGGCAGCCGCCCGATCGCCGCCGCGCTCGACCCGGAGGTCCTGGCGAAACTCGCGCGACTCGCCGAACCGGCGGCGTCCGAGGGCGAGGAGGACGCGTGAGCCGGCTCAGGACCGCCGGCCCCCGGGTGTGACCAACCCCGTCTCGTACGCCAACACCACCGCCTGCGCCCGGCTGGACAGATTCAGCTTGGCCAGCGCCCGGTTGAAGTGGGTCTTGACGGTGGACTCCGTGACCACGAGCGTGCCGGCGATCTCGGTGTTGGCCAGGCCCTTGCCGACCAGGCGCAGCACCTCCAACTCCCGTCCGGTCAGCGCGTCCAGGGCCGGCGGCACGTCGGCTTCCGGCGAGGCGGGGGCGGCGGCGACGTACGTCTCGATCAGTCGCCGGGTGACGCTGGGCGCGAAGAGCATGTCGCCGGCCATCACCGCGTCGATCGCGGCGAGCAGTCGTTGCGGGCCGATCTCCTTGAGCAGGAATCCGGAGGCGCCGGCGCGCAGTGCCGCGTAGACGTACTCGTCGAGGTCGAAGGTGGTCAGCATGACGATCCGGGGCGGGTTGCCCTCGGCGGCGGCGAGGATGCGTTCCGTGGCGACCACGCCGCTCACCCCGGGCATCCGGATGTCCATCAGGATCAGTTCGGGCCGCAGCTTCGCCGCCATGTCCACGGCCTCGGCCCCGTCGGACGCCTCGCCCACCACGTCGATGCCCGGGGCCGCGCGTAACAGGGCGGCCAGTCCCGCCCGGATCAGGACCTGGTCGTCCACCACGAGTACCTTGGTCACCCCGTCGTTCCTTCCGTCACGTCGGTCCGAGGCGACCTACGTGTCGCCCGTGCCCCCGACCCTGCCGCCCGACGTGCCGGGCTCGGCCGGGATGGGCAGGACGAGGCCGACCTCGAACCCTCCTTCCGGGCGCGGTTCGGCGGAGAACGTACCGCCGTAGAGCCTGGCGCGCTCGGACATGCCGATCAGGCCGTGTCCGGACGCGCCCCCGATTCTGCCCGAATTCCGGGTCTGTGGGGTGGCGTCGGGGTCGGGTTCCCCACCGTCGTCGCACACCGCTATGCGCAGTCGGGTGGGTTCGTACTCCACCGTCAGCTCCACCCGTGCGGTGCGGGCGTGTTTGAGCACATTGGTCAGTGCCTCCTGGACGATCCGGTACGCGCACAACTCGACGCCGGGCGAGAGCGGCCGGGCGGTGCCGACCCGTCGGATGGCCACCGACACCCCCGCCGCCCGGATCCGGCGCACCACGTCGTCGAGGCGGGCCAGGCCGGGCGCCGGGTCCATGGTGTCGTCGGCGGCGGGCCGGTCCGGGCCGGGCTCGGGCACGGCGTCCATGTCCTCGGGGTCGGCCCGCAGCAGCAGCAACATCCGGCGCATCTCGTCCAGCGCCTCGCGGGTGGTCTCCCCGATGGTGTGCAACGCGGCCTGGGCGGTGGGCGGATCGGAGGTGATCACGTACTCGGCCAGCCCGGCCTGTACCGAGATCACCGAGACGTGGTGGGCGACCACGTCGTGCAGTTCGCGCGCGATGCGCACCCGCTCGTCGGTGACCGCGCGCCGCGCCCGCGCCTCCTGTTCGCGGGCCAGTTTGGCGGTCAACAGCGCCAACTGCGCGTTGCGTTCGCCCAGTCGGCGGGCGGCCGTGCCGAACCAGCAGACGACCGGCGGAACGGTCAGGATCTGCGCGACGACGGTGGCCATCGAGCCGCCGTCGGCGGCGAGGCCGGCGTAGATCCAGACGGCGCCCACGGCGGCGATCGCCACCGCCGCGATCCGCACCGGCCGCTGCGAGGCGACGGTGTACAGCGCGAGCAGCGAACCCAGGGAGTTCACCACCGGCCAATAACCCAGGGCGATGAACCAGATCTGGAGCGCGAGCATCACGAACAGCACGGCGACGGGCGCGCGCCTGCGGATCAGGAGGGGGAGGTTGATCAGGACGATCAGGACGAAACCGAACGTGTCGGTATGCCGCCAGTTGCCGGTCGGGTCCTCGCGCGCCAGCAGCAGGCTGACCACCATGTCGGCTCCCGCCAGCGCCACGTCCACGGCTCGCGGAGGCACGCCGGCGGGCAGTCTCTTCCACACCGTTCGGGCCCGCATCGGCGCAGCGTAGCCCGCGGTTGACGCCGTGTCGTCAAACCGGCGGTCCAGGTGTGCATACCGCGCTGGTTGTAGGTCGGGGGCCGGGGTCCGGGAGCCCCCGGGAGGCCCCGGGGAGAGCAGCGGCGGGATCCGCGTCGACACGGTCCGATTCGGGCAGGTAAGGATGACAGGGATCGGGCCGCTCTTTGGCACATGTTGCCGTCGAGAGTGCGGCCGGTACAGCGTGTACTGAACACCGATCGTTCGGGCGGGGCGACGCCGAGTGCCCCCCGCCCGGGCGTTACGGGTGTGGCGAAAGGTGTGGGCGTGGCGCAGGCGTGGTGGGGTGGCGAGGACGTCGACGGGCCGGAGGCGGTGGCCGCGCGCCTGGACGGCGTGGACTACCTGGTCGGGGACGGTGTCGGTACCGCCGCGTATCTCGCGCTGCGGATGGGCCGCCCGCTGCTGGTCGAGGGCGAGCCCGGCGTGGGCAAGACCGCACTCGCCCAGGCCCTCGCGCAGGCGTTCGCCGTACCGCTGTTCCGGCTCCAGTGCTACGAGGGCCTGGACGCCTCGCAGGCGCTCTACGACTGGGACTTCCCGCGCCAGATGTTGCACCTGCGGGCGGCCGGCGCGGCGGGGGAGAGCGACGCCGCGACGCTGGAGGCCGGGCTGTACGACCGGCGCTATCTGATCTCGCGGCCGGTGCTGGCGGCGATCGAGGCGTCGCCGGCGGTGCTGCTCGTGGACGAGGTGGATCGGGCCGACGACGAGTTCGACGCGTTCCTCCTCGAAGTGTTGTCCGATTTCGCGGTGACGGTGCCCGAGTTGGGGCGGATCGCCGCGTCGGTGCCGCCGCTGGTGGTGCTCACCTCCAACCGCACCCGCGAACTGCACGACGCGCTCAAGCGGCGCTGCCTCTACCACTGGCTGGACCACCCCGACCACGCCCGCGAGGTGGCCATCGTGCGCCGCCGGCTGCCCGAGGTGAGCACGCGGCTCGCCGAGGACGTGGTGCGCGCGGTGGGCCGGCTGCGCGCGGCCGACCTGGTCAAGCCGCCCGGCGTCGCGGAGACCCTGGACTGGGCGGGCGCGCTGCTCGTGCTGGGCGTGCGCGAGCTGGACCCGGAGGCCGCAGCCCGCACCCTGGGCGCGGTGCTCAAGCACCGCGAGGACCTGGAGAGCGTACGGGCGGCCGGGTTCGACCGGCTGCTCGCGGTGGGCGGCTGAGATGAGCGCGCGCAGCCCCCTGGACGCCGCCACGCTGCGCGCCGCGGCGAACGCGCCGACCCGCCGGGACGGGGTGGAGGTCCTGGTCGGATTCGCCCGCACGGTGCGGGCCGCCGGGGTCGCGGCCGACCCCGAGCGGGTACGGATGTTCCTGGCCGCCGCCGCCGAATTGGGCGCCGATCGGCGCGAGGACACCTACTGGGCCGGGCGGCTCGCGCTGTGCTCGGCGCCGCAGGAACTGGCCCGCTACGACGCCGCGTTCGCCGCGTACTTCGGCGCCGAACAGCCGGTGCCGGGCCGCCGCCGGCCGCGCGTGGACGTCGAGCGCGCGGTGGGTGTGCCGGACACCGCGTCCGCCCCGCCGCGGGGCGACGAGCGGGACGGGGAGGCGCGGGTGGCCGCCGCGGACCGGACCGAGATCCTGCGCCGGCGCGACATCGCCTCGCTCGACCCGGCCGCGCGCGCCGAACTGCGCCGGCTGCTCGCGCTGCTGCGCCCGGCCGCGCCGACCCGCCGCACCCGGCGCCGGCGTCCGGCCCGACACGGCCGGATCGACCGCACCCGCACCGTGCGGGCCGCGCTGCGCACCGGCGAGTTGGACCGGTTGCACCGGGCCGCGCGCACGGTGCGACCACGTCGCCTGGTGCTGCTCCTGGACGTCAGCGGCTCGATGGCGCCGTACGCGGACGCGCTGCTGCGGCTCGGCCATGCCGCGGTGCGCCGGCGTCGGGGCACCGAGGTGTTCACCGTCGGCACTCGGCTGACCCGGATCAGTCGCGAGCTGGGCCACACCGACCCGGACCGGGCGCTGGCCGCCGCGTCCGCCGTGGTGCCCGACTTCAGCGGCGGCACGAGGCTCGGCGACCAGCTGCACGCGTTCCTGACCCACTGGGGACGGCGCGGTGTGGCCCGGGGCGCCGTCGTGGTGATCGCCTCCGACGGCTGGGAACGCGGCGATCCGGAGCCGCTGGCGGTGTCCATGGCCCGGCTGCACCGGCTCGCGCATCGGGTGATCTGGGTCAATCCGCACCGGGCCCGGGATGGGTATCAACCCCTTGCGGCGGGTATGGCCGCGGCCCTCCCGTACGTTGACGACTTTGTCGCCGGGCACAGCCTGGCCGCCCTGGAGGAACTGTGTGCACTGCTGGTCGACGAGCGAGGGGCCCGGTGATGGGCCGTGCGTGAACTGCTCGACCACCTCGAGGCGTGGTACCGGACCGGACGCACCTTCGCCCTGGCCACGGTGGTGTCCACGCTGCGCAGCGCGCCGCGTGACGCCGGTGCGGTGATGGCGGTCTCCGCCGACGGCGTGGCGCTCGGCAGCGTGTCGGGCGGGTGCGTCGAGGGGGCGGTGTACGAGCTGGCCCTGGAGGTCGTCGAGGACGGCCGACCGCGCACCGCGGCCTACGGGATCAGCGACGACGACGCGCTGATGGTGGGCCTGACCTGCGGTGGCACCCTGGAGGTGTACGTCGAGCCGGTCGACCCGAGCCGCTTCCCGGAATTCCCCGAGCTGATCGCCGCGCTGCGCGAGGGCCGCCCGATCGCGGTGGCCACGGTGGTCTCCACCCCCGCGCCGGAACGACTCGGCACGCGGGTGCTGGTCGGCCCGGACGAGGGCGACGGGGACGACCCGCGGACGGCTTCCATACGCGCGATGCTGGACGCCGATCGCACCACGCTGGCCGGCTCGGACGGCGAGGGTCTGGTCCCGGTCCAGGCGCTGGGGGTGCGGCAGGACGAGGTGGTCTTCGTCCGCTCGCACGTGCCGCGCCCGCGCCTGCTGGTGTTCGGCTCCAACGACTACGCGGTGGCGGTGGCCCGGGCGGGCGCGTTCGCCGGGTTCCGGGTGACCGTGTGCGACGCCCGGCCGGTATTCGCCACCGCGGACCGCTTCCCCGGCGTGGACGAGCTGGTGGTGGACTGGCCGGACCGCTACCTGGCGGACACCCGGGTCGACGCGCGCACGGCGATCTGCGTACTCACCCACGACCCGAAGTTCGATGTGCCGGTCCTGGTCCGGGCGTTGCGGATGCCGGTCGGCTACGTGGGCGCGATGGGCAGCCGCCGCGCCCACGAGGACCGACTGCTGCGGCTGCGCGAGGCGGGGATGACCGAGGCGGAACTGGAGCGCCTGCACTCCCCCATCGGCCTCGACCTGGGCGCCCGCACCCCCCAGGAAACCGCCATCGCGGTACTGGCCGAGATCATCCGATCCCACCACGGCGGCACCACCCGCCCCTTGTCCCTCACCACAGGCCGCATCCACCGCTGACCCAGGCCCCCACCCCACCGACCCCCACCCGACACTCCACGGCGTCGGTCACCGACCGCGGCAGCCACGGCGGAGGGGCCGGGGAAGTCCTCGGAAAGTGCATCCATGATCGGTTCATCCACCGGTCGACCGAGCCGAGCGGGGGACGGCGGGGCGCGGCTACGACCTGAGGACGATGCGAAGGGTGGCCCGGAGACAGAAGTCACGTCCTGCTCGCGCGCGTAGCGTCGATGCGTGAACTCGACGACGCCGCAGGCGTACACCCCGAAGCAGGGACCGCGTCGCCGAATGCTCGTGGCCGTGGACGTGGCGGTCGCCGGCGCGCTGGGCGTGGTCCTGTCGTTGGGTGTCTCCACGCTGACCTGGCACGGATGCCTGCCCGTACCGGTGGTGTTCGTGACGATCTGGCTCTTCGCGGGGGCATTCGTGCTGCGCCGGTTCGCGCCGCTCGCCGCGATGGTCGCCACGTCCGTGCTGCTGCCGCCGCTGATGGCGACACCGTGGTTCCTGGCGGTGTGGATGCTCGCGGTCCTGGTCGCCTACGGGGCACAGGCTCGCTCGCGGCGGGTGGCGGCACTCGTGCTGGGGGGTTCCCTGCTGGGCGAGTTGTCGTCCTGCCTGGTGATGCAGGAGCTTTCGGGTCGACCGATGATCGGCTTTCAGATCGCCATCGTGCAGTTCGCCGCGTGGGTTTCCGGGTGGGCGGCGGCCCGAGGCCGCGCGCACAACGAGGGCCTGCGCCGCCAGGCGGAGGAGCGGGCGGCGGCTCAGGTGGCTCGGGCACGCCGCGCGGTCACCGAGGAACGCCTGGACATCGCCCGCGAGTTGCACGACGTGGTGGCGCACAGCCTGAGCGTCATCGCGGTGCAGTCCGGCGTCGGGAACCATGTCGTTCATACCCGGCCGGCCCAGGCCGCCGCCGCGTTGGCGGCGATCGAGGAGGTCAGCCGGTCGGCGCTGGTCGAACTGCGGTCACTGGTGGGGCTGCTCCGGGACGGCGACGCGGCGGAGTACTCGCCCGGCGCGCTGGCCGACCTGGATGGGCTGCTCGCGCGCAGCGCCCAGGCCGGGGTACGGGTCGACGCCACGGTGAGCGGTGGCCTCGACGAACTGCCGCACGGGCTGGACCGGGCGGCGTACCGGATCGTGCAGGAGGCGCTGACCAACGTGGCCAAACACGCGGGGACCGACCGGGCCCGGTTGACGGTGTCGGTCGACGAGAGCGGGATCGGGATCGAGGTCGTCGACGACGGGGTGGGTCGGGTGGATTCGGGGTGGGCCGCGCCGGGTTCGGTGGCGTCGGCCGCTTCCCATGGATCGGCGACCGCGAACGGATCGGCGGACGCGAAGGGGACGGGTGCCACGACAGCGGCGACCGCACCGAGCGGCGCGGCGATCCCCGCGAGTTCGGCCGGGGAGTGGGATCGGCCTGCCGGTCATGGGCTGATCGGGATGCGCGAACGGGCCGCCCTATACGGTGGTCGGGTGAGCGTGGGGCCACGCGCCGAGGGCGGCTTCCGGGTCGCGGCGTGGTTGCCGGTGCCGGGCGAACAGCCCGTGTACGCGGGCACGTTCGGCGCGGCTGAGACGGGGGCGGCGTGACGATTCGGGTGTTCGTCGCCGACGACGAGAGCCTGGTGCGCGCGGGATTCGGCGTACTGATCGACTCCGACCCGGAGTTGACCGTGGTCGGCGAGGCCGGCAACGGGCGCGAGGCGGTGCGGCTGATTCGGGAGAGCCGTCCCGACGTGGTGTTGATGGATGTGCGGATGCCGCTGCTCGACGGCATCGAGGCGACCCGCGAGGTGATGGCCGACAGCGGTCCCCACGGGCCCCGGGTGCTGATCCTGACCACGTTCGGACTGGACGAGTACGCGTTCGGCGCGTTGCGCGCGGGCGCGAGCGGATTCCTCCTCAAGGACACCCGCCCGGCCGAACTGCTGGCCGCGATCCGGGTGATCGCCGCCGGCGAGGCGCTGTTGGCGCCGCCGGTGACGCGGCGGCTGATCGAGGAGTTCGTCAGCCGCCCCGCCGTACGGCGCCAATCGCTCGCGAGCCTGGAGAGTGTGACCGACCGCGAGCGCGAGGTGTTGTACCTGATCGCCACCGGCCTCTCCAACGCCGAGATCGCCGCGCGGTTGTTCCTCGCCGTCGGCACGGTCAAGACGCACGTCAGTCGACTGCTGACCAAACTCGGCGCGCGGGATCGGGCACAACTGGTCATCGCCGCCTACGAGAACGGGCTGACGGGTGGATCGGCGACGGCTCCGGGGTGAGCACACGGCGGTGGGGGTGCGTCGGGCCCGGTGCGGCCGACGTGCGGTGCGCGGTCTCCCGATTTGCGTTGACGCCGACGTCAACGTCCAGCATCGGGATCCCATGCGGGACGAAGGCGACGAGGGAGTGGACGCGATGGCCGAGACGAGTGGTGTGGACGCGCACGACGGGCGCGAGGTGGTCCGGGCGGACCTGGCCTTCTTCGACGCGCTGGTCCGGGCGGACGGGAAGGCGCTGGACGGGTTGCTCGCCGACGACTTCGTGCTGGTGGACGTCATGGCCGGGTCGGTGATTCCGAAGGCCGACCTGGTTCCGCTGATCGCGTCGCGGCGGCTGGAGTTCGAGGCGATCGGGGCGGACGGCGAGAAGCCGAGCGTGCGGTTCTTCCACGCGACCGCGATCGTGATCGGGCGTACCCGGATGTCCGGCCGCTTCGAGGGGGAGGCGTTCACGTCGCGCAGCCGCTACACCCACGTCTTCGTCACCGATCCGGCCGGGCGAGGCGGCGGGTGGACGCTGGTCGGCGCGCAGGGCACCCGGGTGGAGTGACCGCGACGCGGTGCCGCCGCGGGCGCCGGGTGCCGATACGGCGCGGGCAAGGGATCGGGGAATCCGCCTGCGGCCGGTGGGGCCGCCGGTCACAATGTGATCCATGAGTGAGTGGGGAATCGCGCTGCTCGCGGCCGGGTCGGCGCTCGCCGGTGGCCTGATCACCGGCTGGTTCGCCCGCAGTGCCGGGATGCGTCAGGCCGACGCGGCCCGGCACGCGGGCGACCGGCAGGCCGATGCCCTCCTGGAGACCGTCCGCACCACGCTGGACGAACAGCGCGCGGAGCGACTGACGGACGTCCGCCGCCAGACCTACCTGCGCTTCCTCGAAGCGGCCGAGACGGTGATCCTTACTCGCCGCACCAACAGTGGCGGCCACGACGACCTGCCCGCGTTGCAACGGGCGTTCGGCGCTCTCCAGTTGGAGGGACCGGCCGAGGTGACGGGCGCGGCCCGGGCGTTCGTCGCCGAGCTGCGCCGAAACGGCCCTCTCGACGATCTGGAGCGGCTACGCGTGGTCCTGCTGTCGGCCGCGCAGGCCGCCCTGGTCCGGCGCTGAACCCGCCGTCGCCGGGGCGGCCGAGTCGGGTGCGGCCGAGCTACGTGTGGTCGGCGAACCACGCCAGGATGTGCGGCGCCGAGCCGATTCCGGACGGAAAGTGCCCGATGTCGCCGAGATCGCTCACCCGGACGTCGGCGCCGTGTGCGCTCAGCGTACGGGCGCAGCTCTCGGTGTTGGCGAACGGCACCTCCCGGTCACCCCGGGCGCCGAAGAGCACGACGGGCACACGCGGGCGCCACGCACAGGTCGTGTCGTTCTCGCGCATCGCGGCGAGGAAGCGGCCGGCGGCCTCGTTGCGGCCGGCCAGGAACTCCGCCTGGAACAGCGCCTCGCGACGGTCGGGAAGCCCGGCCAGGATCTGCTCCTCGGTATGCCGCCCGTCGAACAGCCGCAGCACGTTGGCCACTTGGTCCGGCAGGAAGACCTCCTCGGGGTGCCGGTACAGGGGGCGCGCCGCATTCCAGCCCAGGACCAGATAGCCGAGCGCCAGATTGACCGCGCGCGCGTCGCCGGTGGTGCCCATCGCGGCCGGCAACATCACGCCCTCCAGGTCGTAGGGCCCGCTCGCCGGGGCCAGCCCGCCCAGGCTCAGCCGTGGATCGACGCCCGCGTCCAGGGCCTTGGCCAGCGCCATCGCGGCGTGCCCGCCCTGGGAGAACCCGGTGACCAGGACCCGCTCGTCGAGCCGGACACCCTCGCGCCGGGCCGGTTCGCGCGCCGCGCGCAGCAGGTCGACGGACGCCGACGCCTCGGACGCGGCGTGGTCGTACGGGTGCCGGCCCGGACCCAGACCGAGGCCGAGGTAGTCCGGCGCCACGGTGAAGTAGCCCGCGCCCGCGTAGAAGAGCGGGAACGCCCGGTTGTCGTCGGCCCGTTCACCGGACGGCGCGCCGACCTTCTCGACCGTGGTCCCGTGCTCGAAGGCGAGCACCCGCTGCGTCCGAGACCCACCCCGGGGCACCGCGACCAGGCCGCTGGCCACGGTCGGCCGCCCGGCGGCGTCGATCGTGCGGTAGAGCACGACATAGGTGACCACGCCGTATTCGGCCGCCGGCGCGCCCAGGTCGTACGGCGCCAACTGCTCGCGGACCCGGTCCCGATCGAGGACGTCCACGCGGCGTACCGAGACGACGCTGCCCCGCCCGTACGCGGGAGCCCGCTCGGTGTCGGCCCGGCTCACGGCGGCCGTCCGGCTCCCGGCGAGCGCCCCGTCGCTCCCGTCGACCCGGCCGGCCGCGTGCGCCGGCACGGCGCCGTTCGTGAGCAACAGCAGCAGCGCCGCGCCGGCCGGCACGGCGACGGCCCGACCCCATCGGCGCCGGCGAGTCGTCGAAGTCCCCGCGCCGGTCCGGGTGCCTACACGAACTCGCTTTTCAGTAAAGGTATTTGGTAGTGCGCTCTGAGCAAATCGCATACCCGGACGCTAGCCGGCCGAGCGGCCCCCGAGCACTGCGGTCACGCCCACCTTCGGAGTGGGTCCGGACCCACCCCGAACCGGAGGCCACCACCAAACGCGCCGCTCAGAAGCCTGTCGCCGGAGCCAACAACCGCCGCCCGCCGCGTTGTCGCACCCGCCGGAGGAAGGAGAGCACACCCGCGCCGCCCGTGCCCCACGCCGGGCTCGACGCGGCGCGGGTGTTGTCCGGGAGCAGGGGGCGGCGCGTGGTGCCGCCGCTGCGGGCCAGGATCAGGCCGATCACGTCCTCCGCGGCGCGCCACAGTTCGTCGTCGCCGGTCGCCACGGCGGCGTCCACGAGCAGTTCGCCGATTCCGGACAGACCGCAACACTGGGACACCAGGCTCATCCGCGGGGCGAGGGAATGGCACAACCGGGCGCAGCGCAGACCGAGTTCGAGCAGCTTCGGGTCCCGATCCGCCGCCCCGGCGGCGATCAGCGTCGTTCCGATCCCGGCCATGCCGCGGCACCAGGACCCGAAGTTGCGGGCGGCGCCGGGGAGGGCGGCCGAGGCGAGCAGGTCGGGGGTACGCGCGGCGAGGTCGGCCAGACCCTCCCGGGCGGCGGCGTGCACGGCCGGCGTCGCGTCGGGGTCGGTGCGTCGGTAGGTGTCGAGGAAGTACACGATGCCGGCCCGGCCGTGCGCGAACCCGTGGGTGTATGCCGCGCGGGAGGAGGCCGGGGGCAACCCGAGTTCGTCGGGTTCGGGCTCGCCGTGCCGGGCCGGGAGCATGGCGGCGCACGCCGCGGCGGCGGCCAGGTGCAGGCCCGCCCGCTCCGGGTCGCCCGCCGCCCGCGCCGCCGCGGCCAGCAGCAGGTGCCCGGTCCCGCCGCCGGCCGCGCCGCCGATCTGGTCGCCGGTGTCGTCGTAGGGCCTCGCCGCGATCGGCGTGTGCGGGGCCGGCGCACCGCCCGGCAGGTCGGCGGCGGCCCGGAGGAAGAGGTCGACGCCGGTGCGGCCGGTGTACAACGTGTCGGAGAGTTCGCCCAGTTCGGGGTGGGCCGCGGTGCGGTGGGCGAGGCGCGCGACGGCGCCGGCGACGTCCGGGCGGTCGGTGTGGTGCAGCAGTTCGAGTCCGACGCCGGCGGCGCCCACGTACAGCGTCAGCGTCGAGCCGGGACGCGGGCCCGAGGCGGCGGGCCAGTCGGCGACACCCCGGACACAGGTGGCGACGGTGTGCCCGATCACGTCGTCCAGGAGCGCGGGGGTGACCCGGGGCGGCGCCGGCAGTCGGCGGCCGGGCACCGGTTCGGGCCGCCCGGCACGCAACCGCCGTGCACAGGCCGAGCGTTCGGCCGGATCCGGGCTGAGCAGCGCGGCCACCATGGCCCGGACCGGCCGATGGGTGACCCCGGGCAGCGCGGCGGCCAGGCAGGCGAGCGTCCGGTGCCGGTTCACCGCCGGATCGGGGTCGACGATCACCGGGTCCAGCCCGGTCAGCGCGTAGTGCAGCGTGGCGCCCAGCGCGTACAGGTCGTCGACCGGGACGGGCGAACCGCCGTCCGGGTCGGGCGCCAGGGTGTAGCCGGGGGTGCCGCCGGCCGGGCGGCGGGTGTCCAGCGCGCTGATCCCGAAGTCGACGATCCGGGCGTTCCCGTCGGTGTCCAGCACCACGTTGCCCGGCTTGAGGTCGCACACCACCACGCCGCGTTCGTGGATGCCGTCGAGCACCGCGAGCAGTCGGCGGGCCAACTCGGAGATCCGCCGCCCGGAACGGGCGTCGCCCGGGTACGGGCCGTAGGCGAGCACGTCGCGGCGCAGGTCGCCGGGGCCGCAGTCGGTGGTGACCAGATACTCGTCCTCGCCGTGCCGCAGGTGGTCGATCACCCGGGGGACGCCGTCGAGCCCGGACAGCGCGCCCAGTACCGCGCGTTCGTGCCGCAGGCGGTCCCTGGCGTCCAGTCCGCCGCCGTCCTCCCCGGCGTACGCCCGGGCCTGCTTGACCACCACGCGGTCGCCGGTCGCGGTGTCGAGGGCGCGGTAGACGTCGCCGTGCGGGGAGCGGGCGATGCCGCCGGTGAGCCGGTACCGGCCGCCGATCAGCCGGGCGGTGCGTCCCGGCGCGGGCGCGGCGGCGCCGAACGGGTCCGCGGCCCACGGGGGTTGTCGGTAGCGCACGGTGGCCCGACCCGGGAAGCGCTGCCCGTCGGGGCCGGTCATCACCAGCGCCGCGTCGTCGCCGCCGCTCGCCCGGAAGGGCCCGTACCGGTAGTAGACGGGGGCGTCGGGGCGGACCCGGCGGTCGCCGAGCACCCGGGGCCCGCCGCGACCGGCCAGCACCTCGGCGAGTTCCCGGCCGAGCGCGGCCACGTCCCGCTCGCGCGGATAGACGGTGATCGCCTTGCCGACGAGGGCGGGATCGCGGACGCCCGCGTTGATCTCCTCCAGCACGGCGGTGCCGGCCGCGAACTTGGCCAGGCAGCTGTACCGCAGCAGTACCGGGACCAGCAGATCCAGCGTCTCGGCGAAGTCCTCGGGGCGGGTCGAGACGTGCAGCTTCCACCCGTGGTCCATCGGAGGCATCCGCGGATCGAACAGGTGGAGCCAGACCGAGTCCGCCCGGTGGCGTCGATCGTGGCCGGCGATCAGCGTGTCCAGACGCCGACTCAGGTCCTGTACGGATCCGTCGAGGACCGCCCGCGCCTTGCCCACGTCCGCTCCTTGCCGTTCCGGGTGGGGTGGTTCCGGGTCGGGTGGTTCCGAACACACCGTCCGCCGAACGATCGCCCGCCCGCTTCGGGAGCGTCGTCCGCTGCCGGCGTGGCCGGTACGGGACCGCGCGCCCCGCGCGGATGCGTGCTCCGTGCGGGGCGGCCGGATCGATGGGCTCCGGGCCGGATCCGGTGTGCGGCGAACGACGGGCCGGTCAGGCCCAGTCGCACCCCACGCGGGTGGTGGCGGTCACCCACGGGTCGGCCAGACACGACTCGATCCGGCGTTCCGGGTTGGTCTCGTCCTCGAACTCGACCAGTTCCTCCTCGACCTCGACGTCGAGCGGTCCGGCATCGCGGATCTCTACCTTCACGGGGCTCATTTCGATCCTTCCTGCAGCAGAGGCGGGCAGATCAGTACACGAACCTTCGCGGGGGTCGGCCGTCCCCGGTCGCCGCCTCGCACCTGTGTCCTCCGGTGCTGGTGGGGCCGGTGGGCCGCCGTTCCGCGCCAATAGTCTCCACGCTGCGCAACAAAAGGAGAACGTCACGAATCGGTCGACTTATGGCGCGATTTCGCGTGCGTGAACGGGATTCGACGACCCCGATCCGGGACACGGTCGCGGGCCGCCGGCAGACCCGACGCCGACCCCGACGCGATCACCGCGCCGGCGGGCCCGTACCCGCCCCGCCGGCTCCCGGAGTGGGGGCGCCGGCCACCGGGTGGTTGTCGTGTGCGCACAATGGCGGCATGACGACGTCGAACATCCCACCGTCGCCCGACGAGTTGCTCCGGCACCTGGTCGCGACCCGCATCGCGGGCCCGATCGCCACCCCACGAGAGGTCAACCTGCGGCACTACGCCGAACTGGTCCGCGGAAACCCGCGCTTTTGGCTCGGCCTGGACCTGGGCGACCGCTGGAAGACCGAGGAGGACGTGCTCGCCGTGATGGCAGAGCGCGCGGGCGTGGACCCGAACCCCGCACACCGCACCGGCCAGGACACCATCGACCCCGAGCTGACCCTGGCCGCCCTCGACCGGATGGCCGCCGTACTGCGCGACGCCGCCGCCCGCCGACTGCACGTCCTCGTCGCCACCGGCCACCCCGGCGGCCTGCTCGACGTACACCGCGCCATCGCCGAGTCGCTGACCGCGGCCGGCGCCACCGTCATCGACATCCCGCGCGACCTGCGCACCACCGAGGGGGACGACGAAACCTGGGGCGACGTACGTCAGTTCGGCGGCGTCGCGGTCCTGGAGCGCGGGGCCACCCTGTGGCACACGCACGCTCCGCAACCGATGAGCGCGATCCTGGACGCGCTCGCGGAGAGCGGCCGACCCCGCCCCGACCTCGTGGTCGCCGACCACGGCTGGGCGGGGCGCGCCGGGCAACAGGGCATCCCCACCGTCGCGTTCGCCGACAGCAACGACCCGGCGCTGTTCCTCGGCGAGGCCGAGGGCACCGTCACGGTGACCGTCCCGCTGGACGACCACGTCGTCGACGCCCGCGACTACGCCCCGATGACCGCCTACCTCCTGGCCGCCGCCGGCCTGTCCGCCGAGGCCCGCTGACCACACCGATCCGCCGACCGACCGGCCCGGGACACCATCGTGTCCCGGGCCGTCTTGTCGCGTGCCGTCATACTCCGTGCCGCCTTGCTCCGCACCCGCGTTCCGCGCCTGTGTTTCCGCGCCGTCAGCGTTGCCCGCGCCGTCGCCGCGTGTCCGGTCCGACCGGGTGCGTCGCACGGTGATCGACGCTGGATCGACGTTCGATCGACGGGTTGGCGACCGGCGGCCGGTGGTTCGTTCGCCCGAACTTCACGTTCGGGATCCTCCCGGGCGAACCCGACGATTCCATAGCGTCTGGGATGCACCATCGAGCACGCGGTATTCCACTCACTCCGATGTCACAGGAGACAACCGTGTCCGACTGGTCCATATCCCGACGCAGACACCCCGTCCGCGGCCACACCCACCCCCGCATCCGCAACCGCGCCGCACTGGCCCTCGCCGCGGCGCTGGTCGCCGCCTGGTCCTTGGTCGCCGGCGCGCCCACCGCGCGGGCGGCGGGCAGCGTACCCACTCCCGACCACACCATCGTCGTGGTCTTCGAGAACCACGGCTACAGCCAGGTCATCGGCAGTTCCAACGCGCCCTACATCAACTCGCTGAAGACCGGCGGGGCCAACCTCAGCCAGTTCTACGCCGAGACCCACCCCAGCCAGCCCAACTACCTGGCGATGTTCTCCGGTTCCACCCAGGGCATCACGAACGACAGCTGTTACACCCCCGGCTTCAGCTCCGCTCCCAACCTCGGCTCGGAACTGATCGCGGTCGGCGCGACCTGGGCGAGCTACAACGAGTCGTTGCCCAGCCAGGGTTCGACCGTGTGCTCCAGCGGCCAGTACGCGCGCAAGCACAACCCCTGGTTCGCCTTCTCCAATGTGCCGACCTCCACCGCGAAGACCTTCGCGCAGTTCCCGACGAACTACACCACCCTGCCCAAGGTTTCCTTCGTGGTCCCGAACCTGTGCAACGACATGCACGACTGCTCGGTGAGCACGGGCGACACCTGGTTGCGGAACAACCTCGGCGCGTACGCCACCTGGGCCAAGACGCACAACAGCCTCCTGGTGGTCACCTTCGACGAGGACAACGGGCTGAGCGGCAACCGCATCGCGACCGTCCTGTACGGACAGCAGGTGGTCGCGGGCGGTTCGAGCGCCACCACCTACAACCACTACGACCTGCTCCGCACGATCGAGGACATGTACGGCACCTCGCACGCCGGACAGGCCGGATCCGCCACCGACATCACCGGGATCTGGGTCCCCTGACGTGTATGTCGCGGACAGTCGCGGTACCGCCGCGCCGGTCGCCGCCCGGAGCCCCCGCTCCGGGCGGTGTTCCGTCCTCACCCCCGGTGTGGTCGGACCCGCACGCGATGGTCCACGCGCTGCCGGGCGACCACGGGGCGGATCCGTACGGGCCGGGTCAGGAGCGGGGGCGGCGGCTCGGGGCGGGGCGCGTGGCGGGCCGCTCCTGCTCCTTGGCCTCCCTGGCCTGGTTCTTCTCCTTGATCCGGACCGCTTCCTTGCGGACGTCGGCCTGGACGGCGCGCTCGTGGAGCAGCCACTCCGGGCCCTCCTCCTTCAGCGCGTCGATCTGCTCGGTGGTCAGCGCCTCGGTGATCCCGCCGCGCGCGAGCCCGGCGATGGACACGCCCAGCTTCGCCGCGACCACGGGCCGGGGGTGCGGGCCGGCGGCGCGCAGCTCGCGCAGCCACTGCGGCGGGTCGGCCTGGAGTGCGTTCAGTTCGTCGCGGGAGACGACACCTTCCCGGAACTCGGCGGGGGTGGCCTCGAGGTATACGCCCAGCTTCTTCGCCGCGGTCGCGGGCTTCATCGTCTGGGTGGTCTTGTGCGACGTCATGGGGTCAAGAGTAGCGACCGTGTGCCGTGCCGCCGATCATGGCCGGTAACCTGACGTGGTGACAGGCGCGGAAACACCCTCTTCGTTCCGGCTCGCCTACGTTCCGGGGGTGACCCCCGCCAAATGGGTGCGGATCTGGAACGAGCGGCTGCCCGACGTGTCCCTGGCGTTGCTCGCGGTGACCGCCGCCGAGGCGGCCGAGGCGCTGCGGAGCGGGGGCGCCGACGCGGGTCTGGTGCGGTTGCCGATGGATCGGACCGGGCTGAACACGATTCCCATGTACACCGAGACCACCGTGGTCGTGGTCCCCAAGGACCACGACGTGACGGCGGTCGACGAGGTCTCCGTCGAGGACCTGGCCGACTTCGTGCTGCTGCACCCGCTGGACGACCCGCTCGATTGGACCGCCGGCCCGCCCGGCGTGCCGGCCAAGGAGCGGCCGGCGACCACGGCGGACGCGATCGAGCTGGTGGCGGCCGGGGTGGGGCTGCTGATCGTCCCGCAGTCGTTGGCCCGACTGCACCACCGCAAGGACCTGACGTATCGACCGCTGGCCGGGGTCGGCGAGACGACCGGCGAGGCCGTCGAAACCGCCGAGGCGCCGCAGTCGCGGGTCGCGCTGGCCTGGCCGGAGGGGGAGCCCTCCGAGCTGATGGAGGAGTTCATCGGGATCATCCGGGGACGGACGGTGAACAGCTCGCGCGGACGTACGCCCACACCGCCACAGCCCAAGTCGGCGAAGGCGGCGGCCAAACGCCCCGACGCACGCCGCAAGCCGAGCGGCACCGGCGGCGCGACCGGCCGGGGCTCACGCGGCGGCCCCGGCTCCGGCAAGAGCACCAAACGCGGAAAACCCCGCGGTCGCTGACCGGACCGGCACTCCACGCTCGAACGCCCCAACACACTCACCTCACCCACCTCGCCCATCCCACCCACGCACACACGCTCCGCCCGGCTCGCCCGCGTCCGTTTCGCCTCACCAGCACACGTGCCTCGGGCGCAGCAGGCGGTGGGTCAGGCACACGGCGGGTGGGAAGTGGTGGACCGGCGAGGTGCGCGGGGGCGGCCTTGGCGATCGGCTCGGCGAAGTACCAGCGCGACATCCGCACCCGCAACTTCAGCGAGCGGGTGACCCGGCGGGCCACGCCGTTCTCGTCCACGACCGGGACCGGCGCGACCCGGCGGGCGGGATTCGGTGGTTGCGCGGGTGGGAAACGGGGTTTGGGGCCCAGGGCTCGGGGCTCGGGGCTCAGCCGAAGGAGAGGTTGGAGCACGGGTCGTCGTCGGCGGAGCGGACCTTGTCGACGATCGATGCCGGCGGGGGTGCGGGCGTCGAGGCGGTGGTGGGCTTGGTGGGCTTGGTGGTCGGGGGTGGCTCGGTGGCGAAGACGCGGTCGGGTGTGAGGGTGAGGGTGGGGTCCGGGGAGTTGCCGCCCGCGTCCTCGCCGTCGACGGTGCGGTCGGCGCGCAGCGCGCTCCACAGGATGTCGGCCCGGGGGCGGACGATCGCGACCCGTTCGCCCTGGTAACGCCACGGCACCGTGACGAACTTGGTGTTGTGCAGGTCGATGTCGCGCAGGGACATCGCGAACGAGGTCAGCTTCTGCACCGACCCGAGGCCGGGGTCGACGGTCAGCGCCTTGGTGGCCGCGTCGGCGAGCGGGAACAGGGTGGTGGGATCGAGGCCCTTGCCCTTGACCCGGGTGATCAGCGCGGCGACGAACGCCTGTTGGCGGCGGATGCGGCCGATGTCGGAGCCGTCGCCGAGGCCGTGCCGGATGCGTACGTAGTCGAGCGCCTTTCGGCCGGAAACGGTCTGGCGGCCCTTGGCGAACAGCAGCTCGCCGCGAGTGTGGAGGTTGGGGTTCAGGTCGCCCGCGTAGACGTCGGTGGGTACGCAGACGTCCACGCCGCCGACCGCCGAGGTCATCCGGGCGAAGCCGGCGAAGTCGATCACGACGGTGTGGTCCACGCGCAGGCCGGTCAGCTTCTCGACGGTGTTCTGCGTACAGGCGGGATTGCCCCGGGTGGTGTCGCCCATGGAGAAGGCCGCGTTGAACATGGTGTTGGTCTTGGGCCCGGTCCAGGAGCCGTCGGGCAGTCGGCACGGCGGTATCTCCACGAGCGCGTCGCGCGGGATCGAGACGGCCACCGCGTGTCTGCGGTCGGCGTACACGTGCAGGAGGAACGCGGTGTCCGAGCGGCCGACGTCGCCCTGTCCGCCGCCGTACGCGTCGTTGCCGTCGGCGCGTGAGTCGGAGCCGATCACCAGCACGTTCCGGCCGCCGGTCTCCTCGGGGCGGTCGGGGGAGACGCCGTCGGCGGAGAAGGTCCGGATGTTGCCGTTGAGCCGGAGATAGATCCAGCCGGCGCCGGCCACCAGGAGGATGACGAGGGAGAGGGCGATGCCGCCGAGTCGGCGGCGCCTTCGGGGGCTTCGGGTGCGGGGTGACGCGGTGGATATCCCGGACCGCGGCCCCGACTCGGGCCTGGCGCCCGACCTGTGACTTCCCGACATCGCGTGGCCTCGTCCCGGTGGTTTGTTCGAGGCGAAGTGATCGGCCTCGATTCTCGTTTCTATAGTTGCGCAATATAGCAACTGTTGTGCGTGGGTGACCGGCGCACTCCGGTTCGCGGGTGGCGGATCGGAGTGCACCGGGTGGGTGGGGGCGGGGTCGGTCGAGCGGTCAGCCTCGATCGAGGGCGGCGTCCAAGAGGCCGAGCGGGGGTGCGCCCAGGTTCAGCATCGCGGCGTGGAAGCGGGGCAGGGTGAACGCCGATCCCCAACGGGCGCGGGCCCGTTCGCGCAGGTCCAGGACGGCGAACTTGCCCCACGTGTACCGGCCGTAGGTGGGGTCGAACAGGCCGCGCCGGGCCTCGTGCAGGGCGGCGGGGCCGGTCAGCGCGACGTCCTCGGTGAACCGGCGGGCCGCGTCCTCGACGGTCATCGCGCCGGTGTGCAGGCCGATCGCGCAGGCGAAGCGGGTGACCCGGCGCAGCGCGTCCTGCGCGACGGCGATCGCGAACGCCGGATCGGTGCGGAAGCCCTCCTCCAGGGCCATCTCCTCGCAGTAGTGCGCCCATCCCTCGATGAAGACCTCGGAGAGCACGGTGCGCCGAACCGCGCTGCCCGCGCGGCGCATGGCGCGTCCGTGGCTGAGGTGTCCCGGGGCCACCTCGTGCACCACCATGTTGGCCATCAGGTTGCGGCTGAAGCCGGTGCGCAGCCACTGGTCGCGCTCGGTCGCGGACCAATCGGGGAGCGGGAGGCTGACGTGGAAGCGGCCGGGCGCGTCCGCCTCGTTCGCGGCGGCCCAGGTCGCGCCGGCCAGGGAGCGGCGTTGGGCGTCGGGCATGGGCAACACCTCGACGCGGACGTCGTGGTCGGGGACGAGGTCGTGCGCGGCGGCCCACGCCACGGCGTCCTCGACCAGGGCCCGGAACTCCGGGATGACCCGGTCGGTGTCGGGGTGGTCTGCCTGGAGCGCGGCGATGGTGGCGGAGGGCTCGGCGCGCGGGTCGAGCCGACGGCAGGCCTCGTCGCGCATCGTGCGCAGCCGGTCGCGTTCGGCGTCGACACGGGTGGTCATGGTGTCCGGGTCCAGCTCGACGGCCTCGGCGGAACCGAGCAGGCGGGCCAGTGCCGCGCCGCCGAGCGCGGCCGACGGCGGGCCGTGCCGGCGGGCGTGGTCGAGGTGGTCGACGAAGCGGTCGAGGGCGGCCCGCGCGGCGTCGTGTACCGCGTCCGTGCCCGGCGTGACGAAATCCGCCAGGCCGCGGGCGAGCGGGAGGGAGGCCGCGGCCAGCGGGGCGGGCACCCGGTCCAGTGCCTCGATCGCCGCGTCCACGCCGTCCGGCCAGCCTGCCAGGTGCGCTCGGCGCGCGGTCGCGCGCTCGTCGGCGGGGGCGTAGTCGCGGTCGTAGCCGGACAGGTCGAGGTTGTCGATGTGCCAGATCGGATTGGTCCGGTACAGCGCCAATTCGTCCAGCCGCACCCGCAACGCCTCCTCGGCCGCGCGGGCGAGGGCCTCGTCGTAGGGGTCGGGGTAGGCGTTCGTTCCGGCGGGTCCGCCGAGCGCGGCCACGGCGCGGCGTACGCCGGCGGGGGAGAGGTCCTGGAGGGTTCCGTCGTACTCGTGTCGACCGGCGCTCTCCCGCGCGGCGAACACGGACGCGTCGCAAATCGCGGCGAGACGGGCGTCCAGGGGGCGGGCCGAACTCATGTGCTGCTCCAGTACTGTGCGCTGCTGTGACCGGACCAGCCTGGCCACTCGACCCGCGTTCGTACCGGGCCAATGGGGGCGGAGGTGGACCGGCCGTCGTATGCGGGCGGGTCGACGGGGGCGGTGGACGTGGCGGGGCGGGGCGCGATGGTTGGAGGGGTTGACGGGATCGAGGGGGTCGACGGGCATGACGACGCCGAACGGGTCGCCGGAGTCGGGACGGGCGCCGGGGTCGGGACGGGTGGCGGAGCCCGCGCGGCTGGTGCGGCCGCCACGCGGTTCGGCGAGGCTGCTCGGCCCGTGGTTTCGAGCCGCCCCGTGACCGGGCCTTCGGTGCGGTCCGTGGTCGAGCCGGCGGAGTTGGTCGAGTTGCTCGGGGACTGGACGGTGGGGGAAGGGTTGCTCTACCGGGGGCTGGCCCGGGCGACGGCGCGGCTGATCGCGGACGGGGCGTTGGCCGCCGGGGCGCGGTTGCCGGCCGAGCGGCGGTTGGCGAAGGCGCTGGCGGTGAGTCGGGCGACGGTGGTCGCCGCGTACGACTCGCTGCGGGCGGACCGGCTGGTGGAGAGTCGGCGGGGGAGCGGAACCAGCGTGGCGCTCCGACCCGAGGTGCCGGCCGCAGCCGGGGACGGACGGGTGCCGGGTGGGCAGGCGACGGCGCTGGTGCAGCGGATGGTCTCCGGGCCGGCCGAGGTGATCTCGCTGGGGCACGCGGCCGACGCCGACGGGCCCGATCTGGCGGCGGCGTTGCTGGACCTGGTTCGGGAGGACCTGCCCGGGCTGCTCCGGGACACCGGCTACCACCCGGCCGGCCTGCCCGCGCTCCGGGCCGCGATCGCCGCGCACCACACGGCGCACGGTTTGCCGACCGGGCCGGACCAGGTCCTGGTCACCACCGGCGCGACCCAGGCGATCGTGCTCGCCACCCGGCTGTTCGTACGCCCGGGGGCGTGCGTGGTGATCGAGTCGCCGAGTTGGCCGGGCTGCATCGACACGTTCCGGGCGGCGGGCGCCCGGCTGGTCGCGGTCGGCCTCGACGAGGAGGGCGTGCGGATCGACCTGCTCGCCCGCGCGCTCGCCGAGCATCGGCCCGCGCTGCTGTTCGTGATGCCGACCTACCACAACCCGACCGGCGTGCTGATGTCCGCTTCGCGCCGCCGCCGGATCGCCGAACTGGCCGCCGAGCACCGGGTCACCGTCCTGGAGGACAGCGCGCACGCGGCCACCGCCGCTCCCGGCGAGGTGCCGGCGCCGATCGCGGCCCATGCCGGGGCCGGGTCGATCCTCACCGTGGGGTCGTTGTCCAAGGCGGTTTGGAGCGGGTTGCGGATCGGCTGGGTACGCGCGCCGCGCACGGTGATCGAACCGCTGGCCAGGCTCAAGGCCGGGGCCGACCTGAGTACGCCGCTGCTCGACCAGGCGCTGGCGGCCCGGCTGCTCCCCGAACTGCCCGCCCTGAGCGCCTCGCGCGCGGCGCTGCGCCGGGCCCGACTCGACACCGCGCGGCGACTGTTCGCCGAGGCGCTGCCGACGTGGCGCGTACACCCGCCGACCGGCGGCTCCGTGTTGTGGATCGAACTCCCACCCGGCACCGACGCCCGAATCTTCGCCCAGATCGCCCTGCGCCACGGCATCGAGGTCGTCCCGGGCGCCGCCATGGACGCCACCGGTACCCACGACACCTTCCTACGCGTCCCCTTCGCCTTCGACCCGGAAGTCCTACACGAGGTCACCACCCGCCTGACCACGGCCTGGACCGAGTCGAACCCCCTCTGACCCCCACAACCAAACCCCACCCGCCAACAACTCCGAAGCCCGAACGACAACTCCCGCGCCGGGCCCGCAGCGGTGTCGGGGCGGCGACTCGCTGTGCAGGAGTGCCAGTTCCGGCGTCCGAACGGCAACTCCCGAGCCGGGGCAGTCCCCGTGCCGGGGCGGCAACTCCCGTCCCAGGCCCGCAACTCCGGCGACCGACACCCAACGGGCGCGGTCGCCGCCCCCGCTCCGCGCCGCCCCCGCTCCGCGGCCGGCTTCAACTGCTGTTCCGGGGCGTTGGGTTGCTTTCGCTGTTCGGGCAACTTTCCCGCAGGGAGGGATGATTGTGTCGTGTCGGACCTACCGTTCCCGCAACTCGCGTTCTACGCTGCCGGAATGAGGCATGTGGCGCCTGGGGCGCGTGAGACGAGAACGGCGGAGCGGATATCACCCTCGACCGCCGACGAACCCATCCGGATGATCGTGGCGCGCAACGTGCGCATGCTCGCCCGGCGCGACGGCTACACCGACGGGGCCATCGGCGAGGCGCTGGGCCACGGCCGCTCCTGGGCGTGGCGCCGGTTCACCGGCGAACTGCCCTTCGACCTCAATGACGTGGAGCGCCTGGCCGAGCTGTTCCAGGTCGACCCGGCACACCTGCTCGCCCCCGCGCACACATGGGCGCCCGACCCGTCCCGGAGGGCGGTCTCATGAGTACCGAACGTCGCCCGAGCAGCCGCCGCAACCGCGTCGACAACAAGCACCGCATCGAGCGGGCCACCGCCCGCCGCGCCACGCGCCACAACGACGGGGCGTCCGTGCCCGCGATGTCCTCGGAGGTGATCGAGGCCGCGCTCTACCGGGCCGCCGAAGGCGACTACGCGGCGCAGGCGACCACGTACATCCTCACCGAGGAGGGCTCCTTCGTCCGTCGCCCCGACCTGTACGCGGTGTGTCTGGACTGGTCCGACGACGGCCGCTACGCCTCGGTGCGGTGGGAGACGCTGCGCGAGGTGGTCACCGCGCCCGACGGGCCGTATCCCGACGGGGCGTTGCGCACCATCCTGCTCCTGTGTTGCTCGTTGCACGACGACGGCCCGGCCCCGCTGTCGCGCCTGGCCTCGCTCGACACCACCAACGCCCGCATCGTCTCCCGAGGCGTACACATCGCCACCGGCGCCCTCCCGTTGCGCCAGGCCCTGGGCAACACCCCCTGACCGGTCGCGGCGACCGCCCGAGCGCGGGCCGCCGCCACCCGTAGCGGTTCGACCCCCGCCCTTCCGGCGGGGGCGACCGAACAACAGTGGTTGCATATTAAAACCGGGCCTCCTATGGTCATGGTGGTTGCAAGTTGCCACCACCCGGATGCGGCCGGACCGGCCGACCGTACGACCGAGGAGACCACCCGAGATGATCGCCGCCGACGAGACCTTCCTGGGCAGCTATCCCTACGCGCCGCACCACAGTTCGGCGCCCGGATTCCGGATGCACTACGCGGACGAAGGGGCCGGCCCGGTCGTACTGTGCCTGCACGGCGAACCCACATGGGGCTACCTGTTCCGCGACCTGATCCGCCGCCTCTCGACCGACCACCGCGTCGTCGTACCGGACCACATGGGCTTCGGCAAGAGCGAGACCCCGACCACCCGCTCGTACCGGCTCCAGGACCACGTCGACAACCTGGAGGCGCTGGTCCTCGATCTCGACCTGACCGACATCACCCTGGTCATGCACGACTTCGGCGGCCCGGTCGGCATGGGTCTGGCGGCCCGGCACCCGGACCGGATCGCGCGGGTCGTCGCCGTGAACGCACCGACGCCGTTCGGGCAGGAGGACCTGGGCGCGGTACTGGCCGCCAACGCCGCCCAGTCGCCCTGGTTTCGCTGGATCGCCCGCGCGCACGCCGACGGCACGCTCGAACAGGTGCTGGGCGCCCTGGACTTCACCATCCTCAGCACGCTCGCGCTGAACGGGTTCGAGGACACCCGGATCATCTCCCCGACCTGGATCGAAGCGTACGGCGCGGCCTTTCGCACCCCCGAGGAATGCCTCGGCGCGATCGGCTGGGCCCGGGGCTTCGCCACCGGCGCGCATACGTTCGAGACGCCGACCGCCCAGGTCCGGGCCCGGCTGGCGGACACCCCCGCGCTCGCCGTCTGGGGCACCGCCGACCGGACCCTGGCCGCCGCCCACTTCCTCCCGCTGTTCCGCGCCGCCTTCCCCCGGGGCCTGATCACCGAGCTGCCGGGGGTGGGCCACTACAGCTACGAGGACGCCCCCGAGACGATCGCCGCGCTGATCCGGCAATTCCTCGCCGGCACCGCCACCGACGTGCTCCGGGGATGGTCGGGAGCCGCCTGACGCGACGCGTGCGGCATGCGTGAACGGGCGACGGTCCCGGCCCGACCGACGACCGACGCGGGCCGAGCCGATGTCCGTCGCGGCATCGGCTCCCGGCCCGCGGGCGAGCCCGTTCGGCATCCGCGTCGGTGTCACCGCGACGCGGACTCGCGTTCGGGGGCCGGTGCCCCGGTCCCGCCGGCGGCAGGGGCGTGGGCCGCCTTCGGGACGGTGAGCAGAGCCAGTACGCCCGCCGCCAGCCCGAGCGCCCCGCAGAGCAGGAACGCCCGATCCAGGCCCGCCGCGAAGGCGTCCCTAATCGTGTCCACCACCGCGTCCCGGCCACCGGCCGGAGCCGTCGCCACGAACTGTTGCGCCCGGCCGCCGCCCAGGGCCTCGGCGGTCGCGTGCGGGTCGGCGGCGAGGGTGGTCCCGCCGCCGCTCAGCGCGTGTTCCGCGCCGTCCCGGAAGACCACGCCCACCACCGCGATGCCCAGCGCGAAGCCCAACTGCCGGAAGGTGTTGAGCGCCCCACCGGCCATCCCGGCCCGGCTCGGCGGCACCGCCGTGAGCGCCGCACCGGCCATCTGCGGCATCGCCAGGCCGACCCCGACCCCGGCCACGAGCAGCCCCGGGAGCAGCGCGGTCCAGTCCGAATCGGCGTCGACCAGGGTCAGCGCGAACGCGCCGAGCCCGATGCAGAGCGCGCCGATCCCCAGTGGCCACCGGGGACCCGTACCGTGCGGGAGCCGGCTCGCCACGGCCGAGGCCACGAACGAGACGGCCGCCAGCGGCAGCAGCGCCAGCCCGGCCCGGACCGGTCCGTACCCGAGCACCGACTGGAGCCACACGGACAGCGCCGGGAACGCGGCGAAAGCGGAGAACTGCACGAGCAGACCGGACAGCATGATCCCGCTGAACGACGCGCGCCGGAACAGCGCCAGGTCGATCATCGGCTCGGCGACCCGGGCCTCGACCACCACGAACAGCCCGAACGCCACGACGGCGGCGGCGAATACGCCCAGCGTCGGACCATCGGTCCACCCGTCGGCGCCGGCTCGTACGAAGCCGTAGGTGAGCAGCGCCGCGCCGAGCGTGAAGGTGACCATGCCGGCCGGGTCCGGCCGCGCCGCTCGGTTGCCGTGCGATTCGGTGAGCAGACTCAGGCACATCGCCACGGTCAGCACGCCGATGGGCACATTGACCAGGAAGATCGCCTCCCAGCCCAGGTGTTGGGTGAGCAGCCCGCCCATGATCGGCCCCACCGCCGCGGCGGCCCCCGAGATCGACCCCCATACACCGAAGGCGACGCCGCGGTCGCGGCCCTGGTAGGCGTGTCCGAGCAGGGCGATCGTGGTGGCGAACATGGCCGCGCCGCCCACACCCTGCAGGGCCCGGGCCGCGATCAGCGTCCCGGTGTCGGGCGCCGCCGCGCACAGCAGCGACGCGGCGGTGAACACCACGGTGCCCGCGACGAACACCCGCCTGCGGCCGATCCGGTCGGCGAGCGATCCGGCGCCGAGCATCAACGCGGCCAGTGCGAGGGAGTAGGCGTCCAGCACCCACTGGAGGTCGGTGTAGGAGGAACCCAGATCGGCGCCCATGTCGGGCAGCGCGACGATGACGATCGTGACGTCGACAAGCAACATGAACGATCCGAGACAGACCGCGAGCAGCGGCCCCCACTTGCGCACGAGGACTCCCAGGACGAGATACGGGACGAAGGCGTGACGGCATGACGGCGTGACCGAATGACGGAAGCGCAACGACGCAACGACGGAACGACGCAACGACGGAACGACGGAACGACGGAAGGGCGGATCCACAGGACGGCGGAATCACGGCAACGGCGGTACGGAGGCGCACCACCGCCCGAGCGCACAGTCGGCCGCGACCGACGGCGACCCGATCCGCCCCGTCGACGCGCCCCGCCCCGCCACCCCGCGTCCGCGTTCCGCCCGCTGACGGAAACCCTCGCCCATCCGCGGGATCGCGTCGAGTCCACGCGGCGAATGCGGCGGATTCCCGATACGGCTACGCTCCCGCCGGTGGGATCCATCGAATTCGACGCCGTCGACCTGGCGATCGTGCACGCGCTGGACATCGACGGCCGGGTGCCCTTCGCGCGCATCGCCGAGGTGCTGGGCGTGTCCGACGCGACCGTGGTGCGCCGCTACCGGCGGATGCGGGCGAGCGGAGCCATGCGCGTGGTGGCCATCGGCGACACCCGGCGCACCGGACAGGCATCCTGGGTGTTGCGGGTGCGCTGCGTTCCGGACGCCGTGGAGGCGGTGGCGGAGGGCTTGGGCCGCCGGTCGGACGTGTCCTGGGTACAACTGTTGTCGGCCGGCGCCGAGGTGATGTGCGTGACCCGGCCGCGCGGCCCGGAGGCCCGCGGCGACCAACTCCTGCGCAACCTCGGCCGCGCGGCCGGCGTCGGCGAGTTGGAGGCGCACTGCATCCTGCGTGTGGTGGTCGGCGGCCCGCCCGGGTGGCGGGCGCAGAAGATCGGCCTCGACGCCGACCAGGTGGCCGCGCTGACCCGTTCCGCGCCGGTGGTCGACCCGGACGCGCCGCTGCCGCCCTGGAACGACGACGACCGGGCGCTGTTCGCGGCGTTGTCCCGGGACGGTCGCATGTCGTTCGCGGACCTGGCCCGAGCCTGCGGAACCTCGGAGTCGGCGGTCCGCCGCCGGCTGGAAGTGCTGCGCGCCACGGGCGTGTTGTACTTCGAGGTGGAGACCGACCCGGAGTATCTGGGCTACGCCATGCCCGCCTTCCTGTGGATGTCGGTACGCCCCTCGGCACTGGAGGCGGTCGCGGAGGTGGTGGCGGCCGACCCCCGTGTGGTCTTCGGCGCGGTGTCCACCGGGCGGGCGAACTTCCTGGTGAGCCTGCTGTGTCGGGACACCGCCGACCTGTACGACTTCATCGCCCACACGCTCGGCTCGGTCGAGGGCATCACGAACGTCGAGACCACCCCGATCGTCGAAACCTTCAAACGCGAAGGCCCGATGCCACAACCGCGTCGCCGACGCTGAGCCGGGCGCACATCGCGGCCTGCCCCGCGGCCCCGGCCCCCGCCGGACCGGTGTGATTCAGCGGGCCGACCCCGTCGCCGACGTGGATGTCATCGGGGAGCCGAAGGTGTCGGTGGGGTCCGGTGTACCGCTGCCGGGGTTTCGGGTGGACGTGGCGGCGCCGTCCAGGTTGCCCGCCGTGCCAATCGTCGAGGTCGGCGATCCCGATGCCGAGGTGGGCGGGGACGTGGTCGGGGCGATCGCGGTGGACGCGCCGTCGGAGGGGATCAGGGTCGGCTGGATCGAGGCGGTGTCGACCAGTCGGATCGCCGCCAGCAACACGCGCAGGCGGTTCGGCTCGATCGCGGGCTCGGACTCGGCGAACGCGCCGTCGGCCCGGGAGATGCGGTCGGGGCGCACGTCGTGCGCGCCCGGTGTGGCGCCGACGCCCACCACGAACGAGGCCGGGTCGCCGCCCTCCGCGTTCGGCGGATCGCTCGTGCCGAAGCGCAGCGCGTACAACGAGGACCTCTCCGGCGCCATCGGCGCGATCACCGCGACCACGTGTTCCCCGCTCGCCAGCGCCCCCGGGGCCAGGGTCAGCGGGACGCGCACCGGTACCCGGGCGTCGGGAAGCACACTCTCCGCGATGTGTCGGACCCGTTCGGCGTCGGCGGCCGGGCCGGTGAGCGAGACCACGGCCCACGCGTCCCGGGCCCACTGCCACGCCAGTTCGAGCCGGCCGTCGACCGGGGTCGGCCCGATCAGCCACACCGCCGGACGCTCCCGGACCGACGGCGCGGTGGAACCCGCCGCGCTCGCCATCGCCGGGAACCGCCCCGCCGCGTACATCGTCACCGTCGCCCGCGTGGCCGCCAACTCCGGCGCGGCCCCCGGCTTCTCCGGCCCCAGGGTCACCCGCTGGCGAAAGCGGCCCGTCTCGTAGGACACCGGCGTGTACCCGCCCGCCGAGCCGACCCGGAAGGCCCGCTCGCGCACGTCGAAGCCGCCCCCGGCGGCCGGCCCGAAGCGCCCGTCGTGCGACGGTGTCGCGAGCACCACCGTCACCAGCGCGATCATCGCCACCGCGACCGCGCCGCCGACCACCGCCAGCACCCGGCGGGCCCGCACCGTGCGGCGACCGTCGCGGATCGCGCGCGCCACGTACACGCCCGGTTCGTCGGATCCGACCGGAGGCGTCTCGCGCAACGCGGCCAGCAGTCGGGCGCCCTCGTACTCCTCGGTGTCCATCGCCCTCCTACGCCCCTTCCCATCGGGCCACGACGGGCCCGTCCAGCAGTGTGCGCAGGCGCGCGAGGCCCAACGCGGTCTGGCTCTTCACCGTGCCCTGCGAGCAGTTCAGGACCTCGGCCACCTCGGCGACCGGCAGATCGCACAGGAACCGCAACACCAGCACGACCCGCTGCCTGGGCGGCACCCGGGACAGCGCGATCCGCACCGCGTCGCGCGTCTCCACGTCGGGTCCGGGCGGCGCGGCGGGCAGCGGGATGTCCTGCGGCGCGCCGACCAGCCGTACCCGGGCCCAGGCCAGCCGGCGCTCGTTGAGGAACGCGCGCACCAGCATGCGGTGCACGTAGCGGTCCAGGTCGTCCGCGGCACTGGCGCGCCGCCAGTGCACGTACAGGCGCGTGATGGTGTTCTGCACGATGTCGTCCGCCCGGTCCGGGTCCCCGCACAGCAGGCGGGCGACCCGGCGCAGCGCGGGCAGCCGGGCGGACACGTACTCCGTGTACGCGTGCTCGTCGCTCGCCCGCACCAGATTGCCCTCCCTCGCCCAACCGCCGATGCCGGCGCCTCCCGGGGACCGTATCGGCTCGGGGTCGGCCGCGAATCCCCCGGTCCGATGCGCCGCCACCCGCTCAGCCGGCACCGGCCGCACCCCCGTCCCGGGCGTCCACAGCCCGGCCGTTCCCACCGCGGACGTCCCACACCCACACGCCGCCGACCTGCCGGCTCGGCCCGAGCAGCAGTTCGAGCGTCGACCACAGCGCGTTCTCCTGGTAGTGCGGGCCGAGCACCACCACGTCCGCGTGCCAGAAGGCGAGGTCGGCGCGGGCCTGCGCGCGGTCCTGCTCGGTCACGTCCGGAACCTTGCCGTTGTCGCGCACCTCGCGCAGCAGGTTCGAGGTCGGCCGGGTGACGGCGCCGTAGCCGCCGAGCCGGTCCGGTCCGAACGGGCCGACGAAGTAGCCCTCGGCGAGCGGGAAGCCGAGGTCGGCGTCGACCTGCCAGCTCAGCGCCCGCGCGTCGGACGGGTCGGGCAGCGGGACCGTCACGATGGCCCGACCCGACCCCACGTACCGGCGCCAGGTGCCGTCGGCGAAGAACGCGGGCGTCGCCTCGCGGGGCTGGGTGGTCAGCGGTTGCGGCAGCAGCGGCACCAGCGCCTGGAGCGCGGCCACGCACCACAGCAGCCGGATCCGGCGATCGCGGGTACGGGTGGCGGCCTGCGCGCCGAGCGCGAGCAGCATGCCGAACACGGGCACGCAGACCATGGTGAATCGGCTCTCCAACACCGATTCGTACAGCGGGAGTTGCCCAAGCCAGCGCCACGGCCCGTCGATTCCGGTGGGTTCGCCGTTCAGGATGATCTCCGGGCCCAGGGAGAACAGCGCGGCGCCGACGAGCACGACCGCGAGCGCCTTGGCAAGCGCGGTGCGCCACAGTGTGACGACGAGGGCGAGGGCGAGCAGGACCAGCGGCCAGCCGAAGAACGCGTTCTCCTCGGTCCGGTTCATCGACAGGCGCGAGGAGACGTCGATGTCGCCGGCGAGGGAGCGGTCGGCGTACGCGGTCAGCGCGGCGAGGTCGTTGCCCGCCGGGCCGTGCAGCAGATTGGTGTAGCTCTGCGGGCCGTTGAACTGCCACCACAGCGGATAGGCGACCAGCACCAGGCACAGCGCCGCGCCGATCGGGACCCCCCGGGCCAGCGGACGCAGCGCCGCGCGCGCCGCGGCGGGCGCGGCGCAGGCGTAGCCGACGGCGAACAGCGCGATCCCGGTGGAGGCGAGCAGCAGCGCCTCCTCGCCGAGAAAGATCTGATAAGTCGTCAGCAGACCGAGCAGGACGCCGTCGCGGATCGGCCGCAGGCCGCCGGCCACCCGCAGCAGGCGGTCGATGATCAGCGGGATCACGAACAACACGGCCAGGTTGGGATGCGCGTTGGCGTGCGAGATCATCGGCGGGGCGAACGCGCAGAACGCGCCGCCCAGGGCCGCGGCCGGGCGCGAGACGTCCAGGTGACGCGAGATCAGGTAGTACCAGGCGGCGGCGGTCGCGGCGAGCCCGAAGGTCAGCACGATCGCCCAGGTCGCCGACGGCCCGAACAGCCAGGTGATCGGCGCGAGCGGGATGGACAGCCCCGGCATCGAGGTGTTCGCCATCAGGTTGACGCCGTCGGGATGGTTCTGCAGCGTCGTGGTCAGCGGGTTCTCCCCGTGCGCGACGGCGCGCGCGGTGACCGCGAAGAACCACTCCCACTGGCGCTGGTCCTGACCGCTGTCCACCAGATAGCGCCCGCCGGGCCCGCCCCACCACAGGCCGTGGTACAGCAGCAGCGAGGCGGCCAGGTAGACGCCGCACACCAGGGCGTCCAGGGTGCGAACGGAGCGGGGCAGCGCGATCGCGCGGATCGGCGCGACGGACTCGCGCACCGCGGTCACGCGGCCCGTCCCGGGGGGAGCGGCATCCGCAGCGGCTCCGCGCCGGGGGTGCGGCCGGCGGCCGGCGCCGGGCCGTGCCGCAGCCGTACCCGGGCCAGGTCGGTGAGCACTTCCAGGCAGTGTCCGGGGCGCAGCTTGGAGCCGTCCTGGTGGGTCCAGGCCACCGGAACCTCGACGAAGCTCCAGCCGAACGCGAGGAAGAGCCGGAGCACTTCGATGTCGAACGCCCACCCGTCCACGCTCGCGCGCGCGAACGCGGCCCGGGCCCGATCGCCCCGGAACAGCTTGAACCCGCATTGGGTGTCCACCGTCCCGGGCAGCGCGACGGCCCGGATCAGCCGGCTCCCGACATCCGACAACATCCGGCGCACCGGCGGCCGGGCCACCGCGAACGCCGGCCCGCGCGAGCCGATCGCCGCGTCGAACCCGGCGTCGAGCGCGGCCTGGAGCCGGGCCAACTCGCCGATCGGGGTGGCCAGATCCGCGTCGCACAGCAGCACCCGGTCACCGCGCGTGGCCGCGACCCCGACCCGTACGGCATGCCCTTTGCCCCGATTGACCGGATGTCGCACCAGTCGCACCCGCGGCTCGTCGCGGGCCACCGCCGCGGCGACGGCGTACGTGTCGTCGGTGGATCCGTCGTCGGAGACGACCAGTTCCCAATCGCCTCCGACCTCCCGGAGATGATCGACCACCGCCGCCAGAGTCCCCGGCAACCGCCGTGACTCGTTGAACACGGGTATCACGACCGAGAGCCCGATCCCACAACCAGTTCGCTTCACACCACGATGACCACCCGACTCCGGCATCGCGTTGTGTGACGTGGACCACATCTTTCGGCGCATGTCGACGGGACGCCCGCGCCGCGACATCAGCCGGTGGTCGAGCGTCGGCGATACCGCGCACAGCCGCACGACTTGCCGTTGGGCACGAGTTCACCGACGTCGAACTCGTCCCCGCCACACGTGTTTCCGTGGTCCGCGGGCAGATGTCCGCAGTTCGCGCAGGTGTCCGGATCGGGCTCGACCCGCGCGATGAAGACGCCGAACAGCACGAGCGGCGTGACGCCGATGACCAGGACGATCCAACCGTTGTGCATCGTGGCCCCTTCCGACGGTGGGCATCGCACGTGCGGCGGAGCCGGTGCGGCCTCGGTACACGTCCACCGGGTCGCACCGGCCCGAGGCCCGCTACCAGGTACCGGTCGCGCCGCCACCGCCGCTGGATCCGCCACCGAACCCGCCGAACCCGCCGTCGGCATCGGCCGCGGCCGGGCCGGCGGCGAGGGCCAACATCGCGGTGATCCCGGCCACCGTCAGGGCCGTGACCTTGCAGACTCGGCCCAGACGCTTGCGAAGGGTCTTTGCAGTCACGAGAGAACTCCGCTCACTAGGGTCGGATCACGGTCCGAGGCCGGATCCGAGGGAGGGTTCCTTTCCGTCGTGCAGCCGTGCAGCCGTGCAGCCGTGCTCGTGCGGTCGTGCAGGAAGAGCATCGCAGCGCGCACGGGTGAAAAGCAGCAGGGAATCCTCGCCTATACGCACCCGTGACCCATGCCCCGGACGCCCGGACGCGGGTGACGCGCGTCACCCTCCGGGAGCGCGCGGGCGGCTGCCGGACAGTCGAAGGGTGTGGAAACAAGCATGAGATCCCGGATCAGAGCCGGAGACCCCTACGCCTTCGAGGAGTTGTTCGCCGAACACTCGAAGTCCGTCTACAACCACGGCTTTCGCATGACAGGCGACTGGGCCGCGGCCGAGGACGTGATGGCGCTGACCTTCCTGGAGGCCTGGCGGCTGCGCGCCGACGTGGCCGCCGAAGGCGGCTCGCTGCGGCCGTGGTTGCTCGGCGTGGCGACGAATGTGGTCCGTAACCAACGACGAACGGCGCGGCGACATCAGGCGGTCCTGGACCGTGTGCCGCGCGAGCAGGCGGTGCCCGACTTCGCCGACACACTGGTCGGCCGGATCGACGACACCAGAACGATCGCCCGGATCCGGACGATGCTCGGCACGCTGCGCCGGCAGGAGCGCGAAGTCGTCGCGCTGTGCGTGTTCTCCGGACTCGACTCCGCCGCGGCGGCCGAGGCCCTGGGGATTCCGGTCGGCACCGTGCGCTCCCGGCTGTCCCGGGCCCGCGCCAAGCTCAAGCGGCTCGCGGACCGGGAGGAGGGCGCGCCGGAGGGCGCGGATCGGGCCTTGCCGACGCCAGTGCCTGCGCCCGCGCCTGCGCCTGCGCAACGTGTCGACGCCGCCCGCCGGCCGGGGCGCCTGCCCGTCGGCCGACCCATTCGGAAGGAAGCCCGATGAAGCGCCCGACCGCCCACGCCGACTCGCACTTCGACGAGTCGGTGACCCACGACCTGGCCGCGCTGTTGCCGACGCCGGCCGAGCGCGACCTCCCCGCCGCCCGGGCCGAGGGGATGACGGCCACCCTGTTCCAGGCATTTCACGACGCGGCGGCGGAGGAGGGCGCCCGCACCCCCGCTTCCCGCCGTCGGCGGATGGTCTGGCGGATCGGGGTACCGCTCGCGGTCCTCGCGGCGGCCGGTGGCACGATGGCGGCGATGCTCATCGACGACGCGCCGGCGCGGCTGTCCTATCCCCAGCAGACGAGCTGTTCGTACACGTACACCGTCGAACCCGCGTTCCTCTACGCCATGCACGTCGACGCCGCGCAGACCCCGGAGGAGGCGTGCGCCGCGGTCTGGGACGCGATGACCGACACCGCCCGGACCTACCTGCCGGCCGACAGCCCCGAGCGCACCGCTCCGAGGCCCGCCGTGCCGCCGCTGGTGGCCTGTACGCGCAAGGGCGAGCACAACGGCCTGTGGACGATGCCGAAACCGGCCGGCGTCGGCGTGCGGGATGCCTGCGCCGCGCTGGGCATGACCCGCCCCGACGACGGCGCCCGCTACGGCGGCGCGACCATCGACCAGGTCCGCCGCCTGAACCGGCTGTTGCAGGGCCCGGCGGCCGGCGGCCGGTGTCCGAACCTCGCGGACGTACGGGCGCGGGTGGAACGTGCCCTGGCCGAGGTCGGCATCACCACGTGGCCGATCAGGACGGAGATCGAGCCGGGCGCGGACCCGAACGGGGTCTTCCCCATCGTCGACCCGGAGCGCGCCGCCGTCGTGCTGCGCAACAGCCCACCCGGTACCTGCAAGGAGCCGGCCGGCCGCTGATCACGTCGTCGCGGCCACCGCGAAACCGGCCTGGGAAACCGCCCTCGGCGCCGACGGCCGATACGGCTGTCCCGTCGGGCTCCGAGGGCGGTGCCCGAAGCGGGTGTCGGTGGCCGGAGGTCCCGACGGCGGCTTCGCCCACGGCGGTTGGTCGCACCCGTTCTTCGACCCGTTCGCCGACCGGTTGAACGCGATGCCGAAGTGGCCGCCGTGGGCCGGCCCGGAGATCGGCGCCCTCGGGGCTACCGCGTCGTGTAGTAGACGTATCCGCCGAGCCCGCCGATGAGGATCAGGTTGTACATGAAGATCTTGATCCGCCCGGCGGCCGAGACCGGCCCGCGCTGGGGGGTGTAGGCGGGGCCGCCGCCTCCGCCGCCGTGTCCCCCGGTGCCGTTGCAGTTCGGGCACGGCTGCATCTGCATGTTGCGACCGCTACCGCCACAACCCCCGCAGCCCATCCCGTCCTGCACCAGCGTGTTCCGGCCGGATCCGCCACACCCGGAGCACATGGTCTCCATCGGCATCCAGCCGTTGCCGCCGCAACTCCCGCAGTACCCCACCCTGCCTCCTCGCGAAGATCCCCCGCGCCGAGCTTGCATGAGGAGGGCTCGGGGGTCAACGCAATCCGGATGAACTTCCGCACCGGGCCCGGGGCCGGCCGGAGGAGAGACGACCCCTACATGTGCGACCTCCGGACTAGGGGAGCGCTCGCCGCGCCGGATGACGCCGGTGCGGGCGCAGCGACCGTAACGTCCGGGTGTGCAAAAAATCTACGCCTGGCTGCGCGTGCGTCCGCTCGTGGTGGATGTGCTGTACATGCTGCCCCTGCCGCTGCTGAGTGCCAGTCAGCAGAACGCCGACGACGCGCCGACCGGCCACGCCTGGACCTGGACATGGGTCGTCGTCGCGGTGTTCTGCCTGGGCGCGGTGCTGCGCCGGGCCTACCCTCGAGCCGCTTTCCTGGTGGTCGCGCTGGGCGGTGTGGGGCAACTGTTCTTCACCGGGGCGATCTCCGCGGCGAGCTTCGCGGTGCCGATGGTGTTGTACACGACGGCGAAGTGGGGCAGCCGTCGGCGGGCGCGGATCGCGCTCGTCGCCGTGTTCGTCGGGCCGGGACTCTACTTCGCCCGATGGGGCACCAACCTCGAACTCAGCCTGCGCGACGGCCTGTTCGGCTACTGCTTCCTGGTGACCAGCCTCGGTATCGCCTGGGTCCTCGGCGACTCGATGCGCACCCGACGGGCCTACTACGCCGAACTCGAGGAGCGCGCGACGCGCCTGGAGTTCGAACGGGACCAGCAGGCACAGATCGCGGCGGCGGCCGAACGTTCCCGGATCGCCCGCGAGTTGCACGACGTGGTGGCACACAACGTGTCGGTGATCGTGGTCCAGGCCGACGGTGCCGGACGGGCCATCGCCACCGCCCCGGACAAGGCCCGCGAGGCACTGGACACCATCGCCAAGACCGGCCGCGAGGCGCTCGTGGAGATGCGCCGGCTGCTCGGCGTCCTGCGCGCGGAGAACGAGACCGAGGGCATGACCCCACAACCGAACCTGGGCCACCTGGACGATCTCGTCGCCCAGGTCGGCCGCGCGGGGATGTCGGTGGGTCTGACCGTCGAGGGGGTACCGATCGACCCCTCCCGGACCGTCGCCCTGACCGCCTACCGCATCATCCAGGAGGCGCTGACCAACACCCGCAAACACGCCGGTCCGCAGGCCACCGCGAAGGTGCTGGTCAGATACCTGGAGCAGGCACTGGAGTTGCGCATCGGCGACGACGGGCGCGGCGCGCGGGCACCGGGCGACGGAATGGGCCACGGGCTGATCGGCATGCGCGAACGGGTCGCGATGCTCGACGGACGGTTGGACATCGGCCCGGACCCGGACGGTGGGTGGGTGGTGTACGCCCTGCTGCCCTATGGCACGGGCGGGGACGGGGAGCAGACCGTGGCGGCGCCGTCGACGCCCGCGCGGCGGGCCGGGGCTCGGACGGGGTCGCACTGAGGGGGCGGGTCGTGGGGGGGTGTCGGGCTCGTTCGGTTCGGCGCGATGCCCGGGATCGGCTGGGGTATCGTCGCGACAGGGTGTCGGGGCGACGGGTTGGGGGACTGCGGGTGCCGGTCCGGGTGTTGGTGGCCGAGGATCAGGCCCTGTTGCGCGGCAGCTTTCGGATGCTGGTGGACTCCGCGCCGGGACTGCTCGCCGTCGGTGAGGCGGCCACCGGGGTCGAGGCCGTCGAACTGGCCCGCCGGGAACGCCCGGACGTGGTGTTGATGGACGTCCGGATGCCCGAGATGGACGGCGTCGAGGCGACTCGGTCGATCTGCGGGCCGACGGGCGTGCCGGGCACTCGGGTGCTCATTCTGACCATGTTCGACCTGGACGCGTATGTGTATCCGGCGTTGCGAGCGGGCGCCAGTGGGTTTTTGCTCAAGGACACCCGGCCGGCGGAACTGCTCGCTGCCATCGAGGTGATCGCGGCGGGGGAGGCGTTGTTGGCCCCGACCGTGACGCGGCGTCTGATCGCCGGGTACGGTCCGGCCCCGGGGGCCGGGGCGCCTTCGCCGTCGCCGTCCTCGGGCGAGGTGGCGGGGTTGACGGACCGGGAGCGGGAAGTGCTGCTCCTGGTGGCCGGAGGGTTGTCCAACGCCGAGATCGGCGAGCGGTTGCGGGTGGGGCTGCCCACGGTGAAGTCGCACGTGAGCCGACTCCTGGACAAGCTCGGTGCGCGCGATCGGGTGCAACTGGTGATCACGTGCTACGAGATCGGGTTGGTCACGCCCGCGCGCTCGGGGACGGGGGCGGGGCCGAACATGGGTCCGGTGCCGGGTGCGGGCCTCGATCGAGGGGCAACTCGACGGTGAGGCGGAAGCCGCCTTCCGGACGCGGGCCGGCCGTGACCGTGCCGCCGTGGATCGCGGCCCGTTCGCGAATGCCGACCAGGCCGTAGCCACCGGGCTCGCGTCGGTGATTCGAGGTCGCCGGACCGTCGTCGACCACCTCGATCCGAACGCGCCGGTCGTCCGCCTCGATCGACACGGCACACCGGGCCCCCGGAGCGTGCCCGGCCACGTTCGTCAGCCCCTCCTGGACGACGCGGTACACCGAACGGCCCACGCTCTCCGGCAACTCGTCCGCCCCGAAGACGTGCAGGCTCGCCCGGATGCCCGACTCCCGCGCGCGCTCGACCAGGGCCGGTACCTGCGCGACGCCCCGGCCCGGGTGCAGTTCCGCCTCCTCCTGCGCCCGCAACACCCCGAGCATGCGCCGCAGATCGGTGAGCGCGTCGCGGCTGGTGGCCTCGATCACCCGCAACGCCTCGATCGCCTCGTCCGGGCGATCCCGCGCCACGTGGCCCGAGATCGCCGCCTTGACCGCGATCACGCCCATCGTGTGGCCGACCACGTCATGCAACTCACGGGCGATCCGCAGTCGTTCGTCGGCCGCCGCCGCGTCGGCGAGTCGGCGCGCCTGATCCGCCGCGAACGCCCGACGTGCCCGTACCGTCCGGCCGATCGTCCAGGCGCCGCCCAGCGCACCGCCGGCGGCCAGCACCGGCGCCGGATCGATGTGCGACGCGTAGGCGGGGCCGGCCACGGGCAGGCCGAACACGCAGATCGCGCTCAGCCCGGCGATCGCCGCGGTGGGCAAGCGGCGGCGACGCCAGGCGAGGGCGACCGGATACAGCGTGAAGCCGGCCGCGAGGAACAACGTGGGCCCGGCGTCGGCGACTTCGGCGGCGATCGAGGCGGCGAGCACGACGGCGAAGGCGAGGACCGGCCGACGCCGCCGCACGGCCGGCGGCACCGCGATACCGAGCACGATCGACATCGAGGCCCACCAGGGCAGTTGGCCGCGGTGGACGCCGACCGCCTCGACCGCCGCGACCAGCCCGAACACCACACCGGCGGCAGCGTCGAGCCCAAGGAGCCATCCGGGGGTCAACCGCCGGGTGATCGCGAGGCGCAACCTGGACTCGCGCGGCGGGGCCTCCCGTGCCCCGTCCTGGGCCGCCGCAGCCGCGGGCGTCGCGGATTCCCGCATTCCACGACCGTCCCGTCCCGACTCGTTCACCCCCCGACTCTAGGCAGCGCCGCGTCGGCCCGCCTCATCCGGTGGTATGTCGGCCGGGCGCCCGATGTGCCCCCGAACCGGGCCGGCGAGGGTGGTGCGCATGATCGAAGTGCGAGACCTGACCAAACGTTACGGCCGCGTCGTCGCCGTCGACGGACTGTCGTTTCGAGTGCGTCCCGGTGTGGTGACCGGATTCCTCGGCCCGAACGGGGCCGGCAAATCCGCGACGTTGCGGATGCTGCTGGGCCTGGATCGTCCCACCGCCGGAACGGCCCGCGTCGACGGCCGGGCCTACGGCGAACTACCCAGGCCGCTGCGGGAGGTGGGCGCGCTGCTCGACGCGAACACCGCGCACCCCGGGCGTTCCGCGATCGCCCATCTGCGCTGGCTGGCCCGGAGCAACGCGATACCCCGCCGGCGGGTCGACGCCGTCCTCGACCAGGTCGGCCTGGCCGGCGTCGGGCGGGCCCGGGTGCGGACCTTCTCGCTGGGCATGCGACAGCGGCTCGGGCTCGCCGCGGCGCTGCTCGGCGACCCCGGCGTACTGATCCTGGACGAACCGGTCAACGGCCTCGACCCGGAGGGCATTCGGTGGTTCCGCCTGTGGGTTCGGGCACTGGCGGGCGAGGGCCGCACGGTGTTCGTGGCCGGCCATGTGATGAGCGAGATGGAACCGACCGCCGACCGGGTGATCGTGATCGGCGGTGGTCGACTGATCGCGGACACCTCGGTAAGGGAGTTGACCGAACGCTTCGCACGCGGCGTCCTGGTCCGCACCCCGCGACCGGCCGAACTGACCGCCGCACTGGCCGCGCTGGGAGCCACGGCCGCCGCCGAGACGGACGGCCGCCTCGTCGTACACGGGATCGAAGCGCCCGGCGTCGGCGACCTGGCCGCTGCGCGTGGCATCCCGATCTGGGAAATCCGCCCGCGTACGGCATCGTTGGAGGAGGCGTACACGGAACTCACCACCGCCGACGTCGAATACCGACCGTCGGGGGATGCGCGAGCGACGGGGACGGCGCGATGATCGACGTTCTGGCCGCGGAATGGCTCAAGTTGCGCACCGCACGCTCCACCCTCGTCACGCTCGCCGTGATCGTCCTCGCCATGGCCGGCATCTGTGCCCTGGCCTGGTACGGCGCGCATACCTGGGACGGGCTCGCGGAGAGCGATCGGGCGCACTTCTCGATGGCGCCGCTGGAGTCGCTGCTCCTGCTGGTCGTCGAGATCAGCGTGGCGGTGTCGGCCGCATCGACGATCACCGGCGAGTACGCCGGCGGAATGATCCGGGACACGCTGATCGCGGTGCCGCGGCGCGGTCGGGTGCTGGCCGCAAAGGCACTGGTGGTGGGCGGAGTTGCCCTGGTCGTGGGACCGACCTGCGTGTTCGCCGGCTCCTACGCGAGTCGGGCGGTCGTGGCGGACCGCCCCATCCGCGCTTTCGCCGACGCCGGTACGCACACCACCGCCCTGCTGCTCGCGCAGAGCCTGGCGGTGGTCGTGGCCGCGCTGGTCGGGTTCGGCCTGGGCGCGGCACTGCGCTCGACGACGGGCACGGTCACCTGCCTGGCCGGCCTGCTGTACGTGATTCCGATGGTCCTGCAGAGCCTGCCCGCGCCGTGGGACCGACGGGTCAACTCGCTGACCCTGGACAGCCTTCCGGGCCAACTGGCGGGTACCGGAAACCCGAACTCGGTCTACGGCTCGGCGCTGCCCCCGGCCGGCGCGGCCGTGGTGAGTTGCCTGTACGTGGCCGTCCCGCTGACCGTGGCAACGATCCGCATGCGACGCGAGGACGCGTGACCCGGGCCCGGTCGTGCCGGACGCCTCGCGGTGTGCGGGCGGTCGTTCGGCCTTACGCGGTCCATATGTGAGGAGACGAGCAAAGGGCTCTCGATGCAAACCGTTCGCGTTCGCCGAACCGGTGGGCCGTGTGCACGCGTTGTCCCGGCGCGGTGCGCCCACGCGGCCGCCGGTGCTGCGTGCCGCGGATGTGACGCCCGATCCCTCCTGGTCGAGACCGCGCCGTCGGCCGTCTCGTCGGCGGGACAGAGGCGGACGCGCGTAGCGTAGCCGTGGACCCGGCCCGCATCGCGCCCACGACGGTGAGACGATCCGGCGCTGCGCGTGGCGGCGGCACCTCGCGGTGGCCAACGTGTGGTGTGCGCAAGGGCGTCGGGCGAATCGGGTGTGCCCGGAGGATGAATTGTCATCCGAAGTCCGCCGAAGTCTGGACGGCAACCGCGTTCCTCCGGTGGGATGGCGTCCGTTCCCGCGTCCACGGATCGCGTCTCGCGTCGCCGACCGGTCGAGGGGAGTTCGGAGTTCGGCCGTACCACCTGCGTCCCCTGCCCACGGCGCTCCACACCCGGAGCGTCGGCATCCTGGAGGTATTCGATGCGTCGACTGTCCATGGCACTTGCCGCCACCGCGATGACGATCGGCGTCGGAGTCGGCGTGGCCACGCCGGTCCAGGCCGCTCCGGCGGACAAGCCGCAGGTGCTGTCCAGTTGGACCCAGACCAGCGCCGCCAGCTACAACGCCTGGTGGTCCGCCCGGCAGAACCAGGGCAACTGGGCCGCCTACAACTTCGACTGGTCCACCGACTACTGCAGCAGCTCGCCCGACAACCCGCTCGGCTTCCCGTTCCAGAACTCCTGTGCCCGGCACGACTTCGGCTACCGCAACTACAAGGCGGCGGGCACCTTCGCCGCGAACAAGCCCCGCCTGGACAGCGCGCTGTACGAGGACCTCAAGCGGGTCTGCGCCCCGTACGGCGCGGTGGCTCGGGCGACCTGCAACAGCACGGCCTGGACCTACTACCAGGCGGTCAAGCTCCTCGGCTGAGGCCGAGGTCGAGCCGAGCCCCCGGGCCGGTGACGGCAATGTCGTCGGCCCGGGGGCTCGGTCAGCGCTCGCCGATGTCCCCCAATACCGGCTTGACGTCCAAGATCGGGGTGCCGTCGAGCGCTTCGAGGTCGCGGACGCCCATCCGCAGGCCGTCGATCGTGGTGATGTGTACGCGGTGCAGACCGATCGGGTTGGGCCGATCCGGCGAGCGGGTGTCGAACACGCCCCGCACCCGCGTGCGGGCGTCGCCACGCGGGTGCACGGACAGCACGTCCCGGTCCGCCCGGTCGAGCCAGGTCAGCACCAGGACGTCCGTGCCGACCGCCAGGTCCCGGAGCCCGTCGGCCACGTCCGGCTCGAACACGAGCCAGGCCTCCGGTGAACCCTCGTCCCCCTGCTTGGGCGCGGACGCCCGATCCAGCAGCGGGGACTCGACCCGGCCGATCGGCCGCAGCACATACTCGTCCCGACCGATCCCCGGCCCCTGACGCGCGTCGTCGCTCATCGTTGCGCCCCCTTCGTCGTCGATCCCACCCGGCTTTGCCCCCTTGACCGTTGCGGGACGGCGGATGTGACGAAGACCGTCGCCGGGACGCCGGGACGCCGGGACGCGGGGTCGGGTCAGTCGGTGACGTCGAACAGCACCGAGCGCACCTTCAGGTCGTCACGGGCGGGATTGCCGTGCGGCTTCAGGCGCCACTCGGCGCCCGCGCAGTGGGCCCCCTGGTAGACGGTGACCCAGGAGTCGGTGTCGTTGTGGGGGCCGTAGCCGGGCGGGACGTCGTCCGAACCGACGCCGTACAGGTCGATGCACACGCCGCTGCGCGGGTCGTGCAGGGTGACCTGATGTTCCTGGCCGGACTCGTCGACGTACTTGTAGTGGAACCCGCCCTCGGCGGCAACGGAGGTTCCGGGCAGTGACAGGACCAGTGCCAGGGCGGCCACGGCGGCGCCGGCGGCATTGCGGAGCTTCAAGGCGAATCCCTTCCAAAAGGTTGCTTGGTCGACCTTAGAGGGAGTTCGCAGAAAATAAGCGGACATTTCGCAGGAACGCGTCGTGGTGTCCGACGGTCCGTGCCGTGCGCGCCTTCGCGGCGTGTGGGGGTGTGCCGACTGGGGGACTAGCCGGCGTCCGGGCGGGTCTGCGGGCGGTATCGGGCCAGGAACATGTCCACGCCGCCGGTGATCAGACGGGCCGTCAGGTCCGCGTCCGGCGCGGCGCCCGTGGAGCCGTACGCGATGTGCGGCATCAGCACCAGGCCGGACAGCTGGATCGCGGCCAAGGGCACGTCGTCGATGGCCAGTTCGCCGCGTTCGACCAGCCGGGTCAGCGCCGTGCGAACCACCACGTGGAAGCGGTCCGGGCCCAACTCCTGCCAGGTCCGGCCCAGTTCGGGCAGGCGGGGCATCGAGCCCAGCACCACGTTGTGCAGCGCGAGCACCTCCGGGGTGGCGTGGCCGGCCACCCACGCCTCACAGATGGCGATCAGGTCGGCCCGTACATCGGTGGAGGAGCCCAGGCGCTCCTCGATCAGACGCATGGAGTCGACCAGCGCCCGATCGAGCATGTCGCCGACGATCGCGATGAACAGGGCCTCCTTGCTGCCGAAGTGGTTGTAGACGGTCACCTTCGCGACGCCGGCCTCGGCGGCGATGGTGTCCATGCCCACGCCGTAGCCGTCGCGCAGGAAGGCGTCGGTCGCCGCCTTCAGGATCGCCGCGCGCTTGCGTGCCGCGCGGTCACCCGAGGGGATGCGCTTGGGGGTCTGCTCGGCTGCCCACACGGTCGGCTCCTGTGTTCGTCGTCGCGTTGGTTCGTGGCGTTCACACGTTCACGCGTTGCCGCGTGCGTTCGGCGCGGTGTGTGAACGCCGGATCGTTACTCAGTCTAATCAATTCTGAACCGTACGGGTCGGTTCAACTGAACTGCACTGTTGAGTTCATATGAACTGCACTGTATGGTTTGGTTCATCGGACGGCGGACACCTGAAAGGGGTCGGCAGATGAACCACGACACGGCCACGAGGCCGAAGGCGGCATCGGCGGCAAGGGGCGAGCCCGCCGGCACCCCCGGTACCACCGCGGCCACCCGAACCGGCGCCGCCTTCGCGCTGCTGGCCGCCGTACAGGCCGTCCTCAACACCTCGGTCACCATCACCTCGGCCGCCGGCCCCGACATCGCCGCCGACCTCGGCCTCGGCGCCTCCGGCCTGGTCTGGACCGGCGCCGCCTACACCCTCGCCTTCAGCGGCCTGCTCCTGCTCGGCGGCCGGATGGCCGACCGGTACGGCCGCCGCAACGCCTTCCGGGCCGGTATCGCCCTGTTCGCCGCCGCCTCGCTGGCCGGCGCGCTCGTCCCCGGCGGGGGATGGCTGATCACCATCCGGCTGCTCCAGGGCACCGGCGCCGCGGTGGCCGCGCCCGCCGCGATGGCCCTGGTCGGGGACGTGTTCCCGGTCGAGGCCGCCCGACGGCGCGCGATGGCCGCGTGGGGCGGACTCTCCGGCGTCGGCGCCGCGTTGGGCATGCAACTCGCCGGTGCCACCGCCACCTGGGCCTCGTGGCGCTGGTCCTTCGTCGCCCTGGCCCTGGTCGGCCTCGTGGTCGCCGCCCTCGCCGGGCGATACCTGCCGGCGGGCCCGACGCCGACGCGCGGCCGGGTGGACGTACTGGGTGCGGCCCTCGTCACCGGCGGCGTCGCGCTGCTCAGCCTGGGCCTGGTGGCCGTCGGGACCCACGGTTGGCTCACCGCCGCCGTACTCCTGCCGATCGGCGCCGGCCTCGTGCTCCTGCTCGGCTTCGGCGTGGCCGAGAACCGGGTCGCCGCGCCGCTGATGCCGCTGCGCTTCCTCGCCTCGGGGCGTCGGGTCGGCGCGCTGGCCACCGGCATGCTCGCGCCGATCGCCGGATCGTCGGCGGCGTTCCTGATGTCGCTGTACTTCCAGCGGGTGCTCGGCTGGTCCGCGTTGCGCTCGGCGCTGGGCTTCGTTCCGTACACCCTCGCGCTGATCGTGGTCAGCGCCACCAGCGTATTGATCGTGGCCCGGCTCGGCGCTCGGCGGACCGCGTCCCTCGGCCTGATCACGATGGCGATCGCGTTCCTGCTGTTCGGCCGGATCGACGCGGAATCCGCCTACGTCGGCGCGCCGTTGCTCGGCATGCTCGTCCTTCCCGTCGGGATCGCACTGACCGCGGCCTCGGCGGTGGTCGGCGCGACGCGGGGCGTGTCGGCCGGGGACGCCGCACTGGCCGGCGGCGCCTTCAACACCTCGATGCTGATGGGCCCGACCATCGGCATGGCCCTGTTCGCCTCGCTCGCCGACGCACACACCGGCACCGGCCCGTCCCCGGAGCAGGCCGCCACCGACGGCTACGTCTTCGCCTTCCACGCCGCGGCGGCGCTGTTCGCGGTCGCCGCGGTGGCCGTGACGGTCCTGCGCGGGAGCCGGCCGGCGCGGGCCTGATCGGGCCCGCCCACCGCACCACCCGTCAACTCGCCCGCCGACCAACCACCCTCATCCATCGGGGAGTTCACCGATCATGACCAGCATCGACACGACCACCACCACCCCCGTCACCGCTGCCGCCCCCGCCACCACCTGGGTGGCGGGCTTCCGCTCCGCCGTGCTCGGCGCGTACGAGGAGATCCGGATCCAGCCGTCACGCGCCTTCCGCGACCAGACACTTCGGCAAATCCTGCACATGGACGGCGGCGGCACCACGTTGCGGGTGTTGCTGAGCAACGAATACGGCCGGGAGCCCCTGGTGATCGGGGCGGCGCGGGTCGGCGCGGCCGGCTCGGGCGGCGTCGTGGATCCGGCCGGGGAGGTCGTACTGCGGTTCGCCGGGGCGGCCGAGGTGACCATCCCGGTCGGCGCCCGGATCCGGAGCGACCCGGTCGAGTTCGCCACCGAGGCCGGCACCGACCTGGCGCTGACACTGTACTTCCCGCAGGACACCGGCCTGGCGACCTACGCGCACACCCCTTCCCAGAACGCCTACGTGGTCGCCGGCAACGCCGTGGGGCGGGCCGCGTTCGACGACGCGGAGGAGGTCGACGGGCGGTACTACGTGGCCGGGGTCGACGTCCTGGCCCCCGAGGGCACCGCGATCGCCGTGGCGTTCGGGGACTCCTGGTTCGGCGGCGGTGGCACCACCGTCGGAGCCAACCTGCGCTTCCCGAACCAGCTGAACCGGCGACTGGCCCGGGGCTGGGTGGTCAACCAGGGGCTCGGCGGCAACCGGCTGCTCACCGACGAGGTCGGGCCGCACGGGCTCGCGCGCTTCGAGCGCGATGTGCTGTCCGTGCCGGGCGCCACCCACGTGCTCTTCCACTTCGGCCTCAACGACCTGGGCCTGCCCGGCATGTCCGGGAAGCCGCCGGCCGGCGCGGCGGACCTGATCGACGGCTTCATCGCGCCGGCGGCGCGGGCCCGAGCGGCCGGACTGACTTCGATCGCCGCCACGATGGGCCCGTACGGCGGCACCATCTACCCCGGCGTGGACAGCGTCCAGGGCCGGGCGGAACGCCGTCGGGTGAACGACTGGATCCGCGCCTCGGACGTCTTCGACGCGGTCGTCGACGTGGCCGCCGCGGTGCAGGACCCCGACGCCCCGGACTTCATCCGGGCCGACCTCGACAGCGGCGACCACCTGCACCTCAACGATGCGGGCGTGCGCGTGATGGCCGACGCCTACGACCTGGCATACGTACGGCTGTGACGGTCGCGCGCCCGAGCGCGTCCGCCGTCGAAGCACAGTCCGTCGAACCCCCGTCACCCGCCGCCCGGTCCCAGGACCGCGACCGGCGGGTGACGTCGTTCCGGGCGGTGTCGCAGTGATCGGATAGCGTGCCGCGATGACGGATTTCGTGCTGGTCGCAGGTGCGTGGTTGGGATCCCCCGCGTGGGACGAGGTGGTGCCGGAGCTGCGGGCCGCAGGGCACGGGGCGTATCCGCTCTCGCTCTCCGGCCTCGCCGAGAAGCGGGGCGTACCGGCGGGGCAGCGTACGCACGTCCGGGACATCGTGGACGAGGTCGAGGATCGGGACCTGCGCGATGTGGTCCTCGTCGGACACAGCTACTCGGGCATCCCGGTGGGTCAGGCCGCGGAGCGGATCGGCGAGCGGCTGCGGAGGATGGTCCTGGTCGACTCGAACGTGGCCGTGCACGGCGAGTCGTTCGCGTCCGGATCCTGGTCCGGAGAGGCGGCGATCACCGCCGCGATCGTCGCCGACGGCGGCTTCTGGGCACTGCCGCCGGCGGCGGAGTTCGCGGGACAGGGCCTCACCGACGAGCAGATCGCCCGGCTCGTGGCCGACGCGACGCCGCACCCCGGCGACTCCCTGACCGAACGCGCCGAGTTGGCCGGGTCGTTGGGTGACATTCCGACGACCTACCTGAAGTGCCTCCTCGACGGCCCGGAGCCCGGCGACGCGGTGGCGAAGCTGCTGACGAGCGAACGGTGGCGGCTGGTCGAGATGAACACGGGCCACTGGCCGATGTACTCCCAGCCGCACGAACTGGCCCGAATCCTCCTGGAAGAGGCCGGCCGGTAGCCGGAAGGAGTCCACATGTCCGACCGACACACGCGTCACCCGAACACGCGTCATCCGATACCGGCGATCACCCAGTACGCGAGCCCGGACCTGATCGACGCGATCGTCTACGCCGGCCGTCCGCCGGGCGACGACGACGCCTGGGCGGTGAGCGGGGCACCGGACCGGACCGCCTACGGCTACTGGGCCGGGCGGTGGTGCGGGATGGCCTGTCTGCGGATGGCGCTGTTCGCGCGCGACGGCCATGCGCCTCCGCTGTACGAGCTGATGGTCGGCTGCGCGACGCACGGCGGGTATGTGCGTCGGGAGGACGGCGGGGTCGACGGCCTCTACTACCGGCCGTTCGTCGAATACGTACGGGAGGCGCACGGATTGCGGGCGGAGGTCGTCACCGAGTTGGGGCCGGACCGGCTCGCCGACGAACTCGACCGGGGCCGCCTGGTGATGGCCTCCGTGCACCGGGAGATTCGCCGCCCCGAGCGTCCGGCGCCGGGGCGTGGCGGACACCTCGTCCTGGTCACCGGTCGGCGCGACGACGCGGTCACCTTCCACAACCCGTCCGGACACACCCCCGAGGCGGTATCCGCGGTGCTCGCGCCGCACCGCTTCGACGAGTTCGCGGCGAGGCGCGGCATCGTGCTGCACGTGTGAGGCACGCGGCCCAGGTCGCGGCGCGGCACTACGCTGGGCGCAAACGTTCGTTCGGTGAGGAGCATCGGCCGTGATCCTGAGTTCGCTGACGTTCACGCTCGTGCCGAAGCCGTGGGACAGGATGTCGTGGGTGGAGGTTCCCGACGGCCTCGAGTTCATGCGCTACGAGATCACCACGATCCCCGCGCCGAAGCGCCCGGAGGTGGAGGGCACTCCGGAGGAGGCGGCCCGGTGGGAGCGGGCCGCGCAGGACTTCGTACAGGAACTGATGGACGCCCAGTCCGAGGTGCGGTGGGAGCACGGCATCCGGACGAAGCCCCGCTTCATGGCGGACACCGCCACGGTGCGCCTGTGGCGATACTCCTGGTTCCCCAACCGCCGGGCCCGCTCGCGCCGCTCCTGGGATCGATGCGTGGCCCGCATGCGCGCGGCCGAGGAACGCTACCGCCCGGTGCGCGAGGAGATCGAGGCCCGCGTGGCGGCGACGAAGGCGCGCGAGAACTGAGCCCGCCGGCGGACTCCGGGGCCGGAACCCGGAGTCGGCATGATCGTTGAGCCCGGCATGACACACACCAAACGAATCGTGGTCGGACTGGCAAGCGTGGTCGCGGTGCTCGGCGCCGCGCCGGTCTCCCCGGCCCGGGCGGCCGACGGATACGACCGGTGTCCCGACGGCTACTACTGCATGTTCTCCGGCCTCGACGGAACCGGGGACATGATCACGCTGAGGGCGAGCACGCCGGATCTCGCGGCGCTGGGTATGAACGACCGCGCCGAGTCGGACTGGAACCGGACCACCTCGACCATCCACCTCTGGTCCGACGCGCAATACAGCGGCTGTACGGCCGTCACCTCGCCCGGCCCGACCGGCAAGGGCAACTTCTTCCCGAGCTTCCGCGACTTCTTCAGCTCGGTGCAGTTCGACGGCCCGGGCGGCCAAGCTGCGGCACGCCCCCCGGTGAGGCCCCGGGCGACGAGGCGTGACCGGACCGCTCCCCTGACCGCGCCACCCCGTCACGGCGCGACGGCGGCCGCTCCGGTGAGGGGGAGCGGTTCGGGGCGGCCGGTGGCACGGGCGGTGTACGCGTGCACGTCGGCCCAGGATCGGATGTGCTCGTCGATGCCGCGTCCGCAGGGGCAGTTTTGCGCACCGCGTGTCGCGAAGGCACAGACGAGCGTGGTGTCTTCGGCGCCGCCGCCTTCGAACGGTGCGTTGCGGCCATCGGTTGAGCGTCGGGCACGGTCCGGTGTCGCGCATGCGGGACACCGGCCCGTGTGAGGCGGGGCGAGGGGGACCCCATGACGCGGGTCCTGGGGTGCGACAGCCTGACGGGACTGTCATGGCGGTTGGCGGATGCTTCCGGCGTGGGTCGAGGTGTCGGTGGGGTCGGCTTCGCCGACGGTCGGCCGACCCGTGGTCGGCCGGTCCCGCACCGAGACCAACACCAGCACGATCGACAACGCCGAACCCACCGTCAGAACCGGCCACACCCCGTGTCCGAACCGGATGAACAACCACCCGCCCACGACCGGTCCGACGGCCGCGCCCAGACTCCAGGCGAAGTGGAAGCCCGCGATGTAGTGGCTCTTGAGCCGCGCGGGCCCGGCCACCACCGGATAGGCCGTGGTCGCCGGCCCGCCCAGGATCTCGCCGACGGACCAGACCAGCGTGCCGAGCAGGATCACGGCCGGACCCAGCGGCAGGCCGTACACGCCCACGCCGACGCCCACCAGGACCAACGCCCAGGCGATGGTCAGCCGTTGCGACCACGCCTGCGCGTACTTGGTCATCAACAGTTCGAACGCGATGACGATGAAGCCGTTCAGCGACACGGCCAGCGTGTACCAGAAGATCGCCACGCCGCTGTCCTTCACGTCGAGCGGCAGCGTGGACAGGTACTGCACGTAGACGACCCCGAAGAAGAAGATCGCGGTCAGGTACAACATGTAGCGGCGATCGCGGATCATGGCCCGATACCCGTCGCGCCCGACCGGCTCTCCCTCCCCGCCCTCCTCGCCGGCCTCGGGGGTCGTGTCGCGGCGCGCCGCGCCCGGCTCGGCGGAGCGAGGCGGCAGCGTCACCCACGCGAGGGTCGCGTAGCACAGCGCGACCGCCGCCTCCACCCAGAAGACCAGGGCGTAGCTGTGGCCGGCCAGGTTGTACAGCGCGAACCCGAACAACGGCGCGACGGTGACGCCGAGGTTCAGCCCGAACCGGTACATCGCGAAGATCATCACCTGGCGGTTCGCCGGGGTGAGGTCGGAGAGCAGGGTGGCCGACGCCGGGCGGTACAGCTGCCCGGCCATGCTGACCAGCGCCACCGCGACCAGGATCAGCCCGAACGAGGGCAGGTACAGGATGGCCGCCAGCGGCACGCTCGCGCCGACCATGCTCACCACGCTCGCGTTGCGCGCGCCGAGCCGGATCGACAGCGCCCCGCCGAGCAGGACCCCCACGATCGCGCCGCCGCCGTACACGCCCAGCGCGAACGCCGCCTGCCCGTCCGAGTAGTCCCGCGAGGTCAGGAACAACACCAGGAAGATGTTCAGGAAGGCTCCGAGGCGGTTGATGAACGCCCCGGTGAGCAGCGTCTTCGCCGGGAGCGACGCCTGCCGGAAGGTGGCCACCACGGTCACCTCGTCGCTGTCGTGGCCCTCCTCGCGGGCGACGCGGACCATGCCGGTCAGCCGACGACGACGCGGATGGCGGCGCGCACACGCTGCTCCAGGGCGTCGAGCCCGTCGGGCGTCGGGGCGTCGATGAAGAACGTCACGGACCGGTCGTCGGAGTCGGCGAGCGGGGTCAGCGACGCGCCGCGCTCGCGCAGGACCAGTACGGCGCGCAACGTCGGCTCCTCGCCCGGCCCGCCGGGCTTGATGTCGGGCCACACACCGCTGGCGCCGATCCACTCCGGCCGCACGTCCGGCCAGTCGAGCACCACGTCCTCCAGCGTGCCGGGCCGGTGCTCCAGGTAGACCTGCCGCGTGTAGCGATGCGGCTGCGGGTAGTTCGCCGGCTCGCCGAGCGCGACGCGCAGGATCTCCGGCTCCAGCGGTCGCCCGGTGGCCAGTTGATACAGCGTCAGCAGCCCGTCGCCGGGGGTGCGCGCGGCCACCTCCATCAGGCGCGGGCGACCGTCGTCGCCGACCCGCCACTCGGAGTGGGCGATGCCGTGCTCGAACGCGAGCGCCGCCACCAGTTCCCGATTGGCCGTCAAAAGCGCCTCGCGCAGGTCCTCGCGCACGCTCGGCACGCTGTGCGCCATCTCCACGAAGGTGTGCGCGTGGCTGTCGGTGGTGACCTTGTCGGTCACCGACGCGAAGACCACCTCGCCGTCCTGGACCAGGCTCTCCACGGAGAACTCGGGGCCCGAGACCTTCTCCTCGACCAGGACCACCTCGTGATCGGGGTACGTCGCCAGCTTCGCGCGCAACCCGGCCGGGTCCGCAACCGTCTCGACGCCCGAACTGGACGCGCGGGAGGCGGGTTTGACCACGGCGGGGAAACGCACCGCGTCGAGGTCGACCCGCTCGCGCTCGCCGGCGGGAATGGTCAGCGACGCCGGGCCCAGGTCGGGGGCGTACCAGCGCTGGAGGTACTTGCTGCGGCAGGCGCGGCTGGCCCGCAGCCCGGGCGAGCGCACGCCGAGCCCGTCGGCGAGCAGACCGGTCGGCTCGGCGAGGTAGTCGCCCACCGCGTAGGCGCCGACGATCGTGTACGCCTCGCGCCACGCCGAGGTGCGCGCGATCGCGCCCGCTACGAACGCGCCCTGCACGGTGAAGTCGCCCGTTACATAAGCTATTTCGGTGATCTGTGCGGCGGGGTTGGAGGTGTCGGCCATGGCCTCCGTCGCCTGCGCGCGGTAGGACTCCGCGGTGATGACCAGGATCTTGAGCCCACGCCCGGAGAGTTCGGTCAGGTAGAGCGGATTGCGGCGGATCACGGGAAACGAGCCGGTCAGGATGAACGCCTGGGGCCGGTCGGCCGATTCCCGCGACTCGAACGGTGCCTGGGTCATGGTTGCGTGTCCTCCTGGATCGGGCGGTTCCGGTGGTCCGGGTGGTTCGGGCGGGGTCGAACGGTCGCGGTGCTCGGGCGGCCGGGGTGGTTCGGATGGGGTTGCCGGGTGGATCGTGGCGACGAGTGGTGTTCAGCCCGTCCGGTGCTGCTCGTCGAAGCGCCAGTCGACGCCGTTCTTGCTCAGGAACTCCAGCCACCGACGGGCGTCCTCGGCGCCCTGGGCGGCCTGGCGCAGGCCCGCCGGCATCCGTCCGGCGAGGATTTCGGTGATCCCGTACGCCAGCGGCAGGGACACACACCGCGCCATCGCGCTCTCCTCGGCGTCGCCGACCGTGTCCAGCACGTATGCGCCGCGCCAGCCCGCGCCGTTCGCGCCCTCGACGTCGAGCGCGACGGCGAGCACGACCCGGTCCCGGTCGGCGTCGGTGGTCGGATACCGGGCGGCGAGTTCGTCGGCGAGGGCGGCGATGCGGTCGCCGTCGCCGGTGCGCACGGTGGCGAACACGTCCTCCCACGCCCGCAGCCAGCCGTCGAGGCGAAGTGTGCCCCGGACGAACACACGCGCCCGCCAATCGGCCGGGAACGCGTACTGGGTGAGGTAGGGGAGGCTGTCGCGGTTGGGGTATGCCTCGAACGTCTCGCCGTCGAGCACGAGCGAACGAGTCGCCGTCCACGGGAGGTCGACCACCTGCTCGACGGCGCCGTCGAGGTAGCGGGCCGGCGCGCGCAGCGCGTTCAACACCCCGCGCGGCGCCCAGCTGAACCGGTAGCGGAACTCGTTGGACTCGGCGGGGACTCCGCCGCAGTACGAGGTGAACTCGACCGTTGCGGGGCCGTCGCCGACGACCTCGCGGCCCCTGGCCACCAGCAGGTCGGCGAACAGGTGGTCGATGCCCGGGTCCAGGCCCGCCTCGGTCAGCACGACCAGACCGGCCTTCGCCGCCGCCGGCGCGCCGGCCACGATCTCCTCGGACACGTAACTGCTGCACGCGAAGTGGGCGTTGCGCTCGATACACAGTCGCAGCAGCGCGGGGTGTTCGCTCGCGGGCAACATCGACACGACGATGTCCCCGGTGCGCAACTCCTCGCCCAGCCGGTCGAGATCGTAGGCGCGGGCGGCGGCGCGACCGGTCAGGTCCAGCCGGGCCAGGCACCGCTCGGCCTTGGCGTCGGTACGGCCCCAGACCAGCAGCCGCGCGGCCCGGTCGGCCACCACACGCAGACCGCCGCCGGTGGACAGGCCGGTGCCGATCCAGTGCACGGTTCCGCCGGCGGGTATCGCGTCAGACATGAACGTTCTCCGTTTCCAGGCCGTTCGCCTCGCATGCCTCGCGGAAGATCCGCAGGCAGCGCTGCCAGGGTTGCCCCGGTTCTCCCAGGGTCGATAGATGGGGCGTCAGTTCGGCGGAGAAGGCGGTGCTGGCCTCGCCGGGAAGCAGCGACGGCAGGTTGTCGATGGCGATCACGCCCAGCGGGTCGCCGGCATCGCTCACCACGCGCACCGGCTCGCGCCAATCGGTGATGTCGTCGTAGACGGGCAACACATTGTTCCGGGACGTGACATCGCAGGTGACGTCCGCGATCAGGGACAGTCGCCGGGGGCGCGACCGCAGCGACGCGAGGGTCACGAACGGCGGGGTCGGCGCGGTCACCAGGACGGCGTTGACGAGGATGTCGTGATCGACCAGCGCCGCGTGATCCAGCGACCGGGTCTCGGCGACGTCCCAGCAGGTCGGCTCGATCCCGGCGACCGCCAGCGCGTCGCGCGCGCCGCGCCCGCACCGGCCCAGCGCGCCGATGACCAGCACGCTCGGCCGCGCGCCGGTCGACGTCTCGCGCAACACCCGGTCCAGGTCCTGCTTCGGGCGCGGTCGCAGCGGCGGATCGAGCCGGCCCCGATGCCGGAGCACCGCGAGCGCCGCGCCCACGTATCCGGCCCAGTAGCCGAACGCGGCCAGCCGCCGCCCGTCCGTGTCGGTGAGGTATTCCAGGTCGAGCAGCGCGCCGCCACCCGCCGTAAAGCGCCGCAGCAGCGCCTCGGCGTCGCGCTGGCCCTTGTACGCGTGGCCGAAGAACACATGCCGATGCCGCAACGTCGTCGGTTCGTCCGGGAGTTCCTTGAGGCCCACGACGAACTCCGCGGCCGGGGCCGCCCGCCAGCTCCCGGCCTCGGCGGCCACGCAGCCGGCGTCGAGGTAGTCCCCCATCGGGAACACGCGTTGCGGCGAGTGCTCGACGGTGACCGTGATGCCCTGCGCGACGAGCCGCGCGGCGTCGGCCGGCACGATCGGAGCACGCCGCTCGCTCTCGCGCGTCTCGTGGCGCATCGTGATCCCGACGTCGGTGGTGCGCGGGCGGGGATCGGCCATGTGCTGTCCTCCGGGTGCGGGTCGCCTGTTCGGGGTCGTGCTCGTGCTCGTGCTCGTGCAAAAGCGGGGCCGACGGCCGACTCAGATGACCAGGTCGGCCAGGTCGTCGCTCGCGCCGGGAGAGGAAGGATCGCCGGACACGGTGTCGGGTTCGGCGGGTGCGCCACCGGCGGATATGCGCTTGAGCAGGGGCTGTTCGAGGAAGTACGCGAAGGAGGCGTAGCCGCGCCAGACCCTGCGCCACTGCTCGGCCACCGCCGCCTCGCCCGCGGTGCGCCGCACCCGGTCGAGGAATCCGACGATGATGTCGGCGGCCTGTTTGGCGTGCCCGGCGGAGAAATTGTCGATGGTCAGGTGGGCCTGTTCGTAGCAGTCGTCGATGCCGTGGTGGCGCAACTTCTGGATCTCGTGCAGCCGCATCTCGCCGGAGCCGAACATCTCGATCGCCAGGTTGTAGCCCAGGATCTCGTTGTGGAAACGATCGGGGAACAGGCACATGCACAACTGCTGGATCGCGAACCCGTAGAGATCGTCGGGAAGTTCGTCCTGCTCGATGAACGCCTCGTCGCGGATGTGCGGCAGTTCGATGCCCGCACTGGCCAACACCCGGTGGGTCAGCGTGATGTGGTTCTTGCGCAGGTCGCCGTTGCCCATCTCGTCGGCGTAGATCGCGAACAACATGGCGTCGGTCTCGCGCTCGTCGTGCCCGAGGTTGCCGAGGCGGTGCAGCCACGCGCCGTCGATGAGGTAGGTGAGGTAGTAGGTGGACTGCCGGAACAACACCTCGTCGCGGTCCGGGATCTCCCGCAGCGGTTCGTAGGGATCGACCAGCTTCTCCCAGTAGACCCGCTCGGCCCGCTCGTACAGGGCCCGCGGGCTGTAGTCGAACCAGGTCGCGTCGGTGTACCGGCCGCCGGCCCCGTGTACGAACAGGACCTCCGCGTCCCGGAAGCACTGTTCGGCCCGCTCGGCGGCGATCGGCAGCGTGTTGGCGAAGTTCTCGATGTTGACCAGGCGGTGGAACAGCTCGCGGTGGTCCCGGGGTTCGGCCTCGGCGATGACGACATCGGCGGGGTCGCTGCCGATGATCGCGGCGCGTCGGCGCTCGGCCGCCGCGTCGCCGGCGGTCTCGGCGGAGATCTCGACGGCGGGCCGCTCACCCGCCTGTACGCTCACCGCCCAGGCCCGGAACGTGGCCGCCTCGTGCTCGTCGAAGATCCCGAACATCGGCCCGCCGAAGCGCATCGCGTCCAGGAGCCGGCAGTCGCCGTTGCCGGGTCCGCGCAGGTATCCGGACTCGCGCAGGTCGGTCAGGAATGCCGCGAGATCGATCCGGGCGGCGCCGAAGACGTCGGTCAGCGCCTTGCCGCCGACCCGGGTGCCGCCGTGTTGGCGGCCGGCCAGCGGGGCGTGGCGCGCGATGATCGCGGCGACCCGCGACTCCAGGGTGCGGCCGGCACGCCAGGCCGCGTGCTCGGCGAGCATCGCGACGTGCTCCCGCTCCAACTCCAGGGTCAGCCGCACGGCCGTGTACAACCGGCGGCGCGCGGCCGGTCCCGCCAGGGCCAGATGTTCGGCCAGCACCTCGCGCAGGGCCGGTTCCGGCAGCAGCGGTGCGGTGTCGGTGAGCAGGTCGTCCACGCCGAGCGCGAGGAAGGCGTAGTGCACGCCCGAGACCTCGGGCAGAAAGTTGGCCGGCAGCCGGGACAGGGCCAGGTAGAAGGCGGCGTGCAGCGCGGTGAGCGGGCGGGTGCGGGCCCGGTCCGCGAAGTCGGCGGCGGCGAGCTCCGGCAGGAATACACCCGCGTTCTCCAGCGCGCGCCGGCGCGACCCGGCCTGGCCGCGCTCGGGGTTGCCGCCGCCGCGCAGCGTCAGGTGCTGCGCGAAGAGCCGGTTGACCACGACGGACGGCTGGGTCGCGGGCTGGGAGAGCGTGTCCAGCCAACAGCCGGCCACCAGCGCCAACGGCGCGCGCCCGCGCAGGGCTTCCGCGCGCGCCTCCGGATCCGATCGGGTCAGCGCGTCCAGGATCGCGGCCGACCGGGCCCGGGCGGCCCGCACTTCGGCGGCGATCGCCTCGGCGAGGACGTCGGCCTCGGCTTCGAGTGCGGCTTCGACGTCGGCTGGGCCTTCGTCTACGTCGCCCTCCGGGCCCGGCCCCCGGCCGCCCGCATCGGCCAAAAACGCGTCCAGCACCCACCGGGCGACCACAAGCGTCGACTCCGACTCCTGGTCGCGCAGCAGCGTGCGGAACACCTCGACCGGCTCCGCGCGTACCGCCGCCCGCGCCTCGTCCAGGGCGGCGCGGCCGAAGACGAACGGTCGGTGCGGCAGCGCGTCGACGGTGTCGGGCAGGACGAAGGGCACGAAGGCACGGCCGGGACCCGGCGTAGGCGGTGCGGTGGTCATCCTGAGCCTCCAACTCGGGCGTTCGGTGGTGCCTCGGCCGCGCTCACGCGCCGACCCGGCGCAACAACACCCCGATCCGTTGCCCGGGGACGCCGGCGGCCAACAGGTAGTGCCGGCCCGGTTGTACGTGTCCCGCCTCGGCCCGGTCGACCAGGTTGATCAGCGGATCGGCGGCGAAGCAGTGGCCCACCCGGGTGATGTTGTCCAGATGGAGCTGGGCCGGGGTGAAGCCGGCCTGCCGTTCCTTCATCACGATCACGGGTTTGAAGATGTTCGCGTGCATCAGGCCCGCGATGTCGCCCGGCTTCATGCCCAGGGGGGTCAGCAGGCGCTCGTTCACGGTGCGGGCCAGATCCGCGCTGATCTCGTTGGAGTGCGCCAGTCTGCCCCGGTCCTGGGCGCTCGCGCAGGCAAGGATCTCGTAGCCGCCCGCGATCTCGCCGGCGGCCGTCACCAGGCAGCTCGCCGCGCCGTCGCTGAACAGCGCGTAGCTCGCCATACGGTCGTCCTCGTGCGCGGCGCTGTCGGTGGTGACCACCAGCACCCGCCGGTGGCGGCCGGCGCGGACGAACGCGGTCGCGGTGTCGATCGCGGCCAGCAGGTTGACGCAGCGGTTCATGTTCTGCCCGTAGAAGGGCACGTCGCCCAGGCCCGCCTCGGCCAGGAACGTCTCCATGAACGCGCCGTGCCCCTCCGAGGGGCCGGGTACGCGGGTGGAGCACAACACGACGGCGTCGGCGTCGCTCGCGCCGGCGCGCAGCGTGGCCGCGGCGCTCTCCGCGGCCAGCTCGGCCAGGCCGCGCTCGGTCCGGCGTACGCTGCCCCAGCCCCACAGGTCGGGCGTCGGCGCCATCCTGAACTCCGCGGCACGCGCGCCCAGATTGGCGATGCTCGTGTGCGCGACCTCGAACTCACCCAGCACGTAGCATGGTTGATGCAGGTAGGCGGCCGCTGCGCTCACGCGTCCTCCTCCGCCGCGCCGGCCGGCGCCGACATCAGCGTGTTCGCCTCGGCGTAGGGCACGGCCTCGCCGACGAAGGTGAACGTCCCGTGGTCGTGCACCTCGCGCGCGGCGCGCAGGAATCCGCCCAGCGCGGCCCGGGCGAACGCCGAGCCCAGGCTGATCCGCCGGGCGCCCAGCTTCTCCAACTCCGGGACGGACAACGCCGGTCCGACTCCCGCGAGCACGTTCACCGGCCGGTCGAGCACCGAGCACACGGTGCGGATCGCCTCGACGTCGGGCAGGCACGGCGCGTACAACACGTCCGCGCCCGCCGCCTCGTACGCCCGAAGCCGGGTGAGGGTGTCCTCGAAGTCGCGGCGGCCGTGCAGGAAGTTCTCGGCCCGCGCGGTCAGCGTGAACGGGAACGGCAGCGCCCGGGCCGCCGCCACGGCCGCCGTCACCCGCTCCACGGCCACCTCGATCGGAAGGATCGGGTCGTCCGGGTCGCCGGTGGCGTCCTCGATGGAGGCGCCCACCAGACCCGCCTCGGCGGCCAGACGGATCGTCTCGGCGATCTCCTCGCCCGAGGCGCCGTAGCAACTCTCCAGGTCGGCGCTCACCGGATGCGGCGTCGCGGCCACGATCGCGCGCGCGTTGTCCAGCGCCTGGCCACGATCCAGCAGGTTCACGCCGTCGGAGTGGCCCAGTGCGAAGGCCAGGCCCGCGCTCGTGGTCGCCAGCGCGGTGAAGCCGAGCCCCGTCAGCAGGCGGGCGCTGCCCGCGTCCCACGCGTTCGCCACCACGAACGCTCCCGCGCTCTCGTGCGCCTCCTTGAAGGCGAGGCCCCTGCGGTACTGGTCAGCCGGGTCGAGCAGCATTGCCGTTCCTTCCGATGTGTCGACGCGCCGGTGTGTCGACGCGCTCGTGTGGTCACGCGCTGAGAGAGGGTCAGATCACCTCGACGTGCTGGTCGGCCCGGATGGCGCCGAGCAGCAGGTCGATCACCGCAGAGGGGCCTTTGTCGCGGAAGTGGAAGTGGCCGCCGTCGACCCAGTGGCACTCGGGCGGGCGCACACACTCCCCCTCCCACAACGCGACCTTGTCGGCGGCCAGATAGGGGTCGTCGCGCCCGGCGATCACCGTGACGCCCACCGCCAGCCGTGCGGCGGCCGTGTACTCGTAGCCGGCGGCCATCCGGAAGTCGGCGATCACGCCGGGCAGCAGCAGGTCCAGGACCTCGTCCTGGGCCAGCACCTCCGGGGGCAGCCCCTCGAAGAACTCCAGCGCCTCGGCGAACTCGCGCCCCTCCAGGGCGGCGAGCCGGCACACCCGCTCCGAGGGCGCGAGCGAGGGGGCCGCGACTCCGGAGACGAACAACCGGCGCAGCGTGGGCACATCGCGCAACCGCCGCGCGGTCTCGAACGCGACGAGGCTGCCCAGGCTGTGCCCGAACAGGTACACCGGCCGGGTGGCGTCGGCGCCCGGCGTGCCGGCCCGGGCCCGGATCGCCGAGGCCGCGCCGTCCGCGAACGCCGCCAGTGTCGGTCGGGCCTCGCGGGCCCGGTGCGCGCGGCCGGGCGGGCATACCGCGACCAGTTCGCCCTCGTCGCCCAACCCCTCCTGCCAGGCCAGGAACGACCGCGAGTCGCCGCCGGCGTGCGCGAAGCAGTACACGAGCGGGGTGTGCGCGGCGGCGTCGTCGCGCGAGACGAACCAGCCGTCGCCGGTCACGGACACGCTCACGAGGTCACCTCCGACGGCGCGGATCCGAGTGTCGCGGGTGCGCGCAGCGAGAACGAGTGGGTGCGGTTCAGCGCCGGATCGCCCGGCCGCACGTGCAGTTCGCCCAGGTCGGGACGCAGCACCACGGCGGCCACCGTGCGTTCGCGGCGGATGTCGCCGTTTCCCTCGACCCGGATCGGCGCCCGCGACAGCAGCGCGAAGTGTGCCTCCACGCCGGCGTCGGGCGGCAACTCGCCCACCCGGGTCCGGCAGGCGTCCAGGCGCTGTCGGGAGAAGTTGCGGGCGAAGACGTTGAGTTCGTCGTGGGCGAGGAAGTCCGGGTGCAGGAAGTGGTTGGTGTGCACGCTCGTCGAGGACACGCTCACCCGCTGCTCGTCGTCCAGGATCTCCACCCACGCCGTCTTGCGGGCATCGCACAACACCAGGTTGCGCGAACTCGCCAGCCCGAGGGTGCGCAGGATCCGCACCGCCTCGTCCACGTCGGCGGCGCTGTCCAACAGGTGACGGATGGCCAGGTAGGGCGGCAGGCCCGGCCGCCATCTGCCGCCCAGCACCAGGTTGAGCCCGACCGCCAGGCCGTCGCTGTTGATCCCGAGATAGCCCAGAAGCCCACCGAAGCCGAGCACCAGGACCCGGCGGGGCGAGCCGGTCCGCGCGATGTCCAGGACACAGATCTGATCGTCGAGGTCGCCGTTGAGATCGACCGTCTGCGCCAGCACCGGACCGGCCGCGCCGGCGACGGCGTACGTCGTACAGTCCCCCATGGTCGGGATGCGCTGGTATCCCATCACCTCGCGCCGGATCTGCAGCAGCAGCGCCTCGTCGGCATCGAGTCCCGCACCCTCGGCCAGCCCGCGCAACTCCTCGGCCAGCAGCGGTGTCTGGGCCTCGATCTCGACCCGGTACGCGTCCAGCACCGGCCGCAGCGTCGCCCACGACACCGGGGTCGTCCCGACCCGGTTCAACCGGGCCAGCCCGTCGTCGAGGAAGGCCCGCAGGCTCTCCGCGCGCTCGACGCCGTGCCGCCGCCCGCACGCGAAGGCGTCGCCCCGGGCCCGCACCACCGGCACCGCGAGGGTGTCGGTGGTCATGCCCGCCCCGTCGGCCGGGTCACCTTGGGACCGGCAAGCAACTGCTCGCGCACCGAGGGCCATTCGCCGCGCAGCACGCTGTAGTAGATCGCGTCGCGGCGCCGCCCGCCGGGCATCGGGTTGAAGCTGCGCAGCACCCCCTCCTCGGTGGCGCCGATGTTGCGCAGACCCGCGCGCGCCTGGAGGTTGAGCACGTCGGTCTTGAACTCCACCCGCTCTGCGCCGAGTTGTTCGAACGCGTGCTCCAGCATGAGGAACTTCGCCCAGCGGTTGACGCCCCTGCCCCGGAACTCGGCGCCCAGCCACGACCAGCCGATCTCCAGCCGCCCGTCCGGCTCGGCGATGCTGCAAAAGCTCATGCTGCCCGCCGTGCGGCCCACCGACTTGTCGATCACGTTGTAGACGACCCGGCGACCGGCGGCCTGATCGGCCAGCGCCGCGTCGAAGAACGCGTCGAACTCGGCGTCGGTGGCGATCACCAGCACGAAGTAGCGCCAGATCTCGGGGTCCATCGCCTGTTTGCGGATCGCCTCGCGGTCCTCGGGGACGATCGGGCGCAGCAGGACGTGCTCGTTCTCCAGCGTCGTCGAAGCGGTCCGCACCCAGGTCATCTCAAGCCGCCTTTCCGGCGTGGCGCGACAGCGCCTCGGTCACATCGCGCAGCGTGCTCATGGCCGCGACGTCGGGTTCGGTGAAACAGGCCAGGTCCACCCCTGCATCGTCGCAGGCGGCCATCAGGAACAAGACCTTGTTCAGCGAAGTCAATCCGTACGTGCCGACCATGTCCTGGTCCGGGTCGAGGTCCTGGGGGGCGATGTCGGACTCCAACACCCGGGCCAGGTTCGCCCTGGCCACGGTCTCAATCTCGGACTGCATGGATGCCTCCCTCGGTGTCGTGGATCCGGGAACGGTAGGCGTCGAGAATGGGCCCGCGCCTGGGCTTGAGCTGCGAGGTGAGCAGTCCGTTCCCGACACTGAACCGGGGACTGGCCACCACCACCGCGCGGATCTGCTCGTCGGGCCCGAACGCGGCGTTGGTGCGCGCGAGTTGCGCGGCGACGGCGCGCTCCAGGTCGGGTCCGCCCACCCCCGCCGCCGGGGAGATCACGGCGACCAGCCGGGTCTGCGTCGGGCAGAACACCACACACTCCTCGATCGCGGGACTGGCCTTCATCCGCTCCTCCAGCGGACGCACCACGACCTTGCGGCCGTTGTCCAGCACGATCACGTCGTCGGCGCGGCCGTGCACGTACAGGAATCCGTCCTCGTCGAGCCGGCCGATGTCGTTGGTCCGCACCGTGCCGTCGGGGGCGAACACCCGCTCGGACACCCCGGGCGGCGCCTGCTCGTAGCCCGCGCACACCGGGTGGTCGGCGTGTACGTGGATCACCCCTTCGGCGTCCAGGATCACCCGTTTGCCCGGCAGGACCCGCCCGACACTGCCCCGCCGGTGCGCGCCGGGGTGGTTCTTGGTGACGATGCACGTCTCGTTGAGGCCGTAGCCCTCGAAGATCGGCAGTCCCGCGTCCTCGAAGAAGGCCAGCGTGCCGGTCGAGGCCGGCGCCGAACCGGTCCACAGGTAGCGGACGCGGTCGCCGAACAACCGCCGCGCGCCGTCGCGGCGCGCGGTCGCCTCGTCCGTGTCGGCACCCGCGCCGCGCATTCGCGCCTCGATGTGTTTCCTGGCCGTCTCGAAGAACCCCGGCACGCCCATCACCACCGTCGGCCGGATCGCGCGCAGCGCCGGGAACGCGGCCTCGTAGGTGCAGATCGTGACGTCGTGGCCCCAACGCAGCGCGGAATACGTCCAGTAGCGCTGCTGGAGCACCGACAGCGGCAGGAACACGAGCAGGTTGTCGCCGTCGCCGTGCGCGAACATCTCCTGGACCGCGCGCAGATCGTCGTCGATGCTGCCGACCGACGCGGTCAGCGTCTTGGGCTCGCCCGTGCTGCCCGAGGTGAGCTTCAGCGACAACACGTCGTCGGGCGTGTAGACGATCGGTTCCGATACCCGACCGTCGTCCGGCAGGGCCGACGCGACCTCGATGTCGGCGAGCGCCCTGCTGCCGGGAGCCCGCGGCGTCCCGTCGGTGAACAGCACGCCCAGTCGGTAGCGTTCGAGCAGCCCGGTGTCGGTATCGAACTTGGCCGGGTCGAAGCCCACCGTCACCGCGCCCAGGCGGATCGCCGCGAGATCGAGCAGTACCCATCCGAGGCCGTTCGCGGCCAGGATGCCGATCCGGTCGCCCCGCTCGATACCCAGGTCGCGCAACCACAGCGCGAGGCGTCCGGCACGCGTGTGCAGTTCGGTCAGCTCGATCGTCCGGGTCCCGCCCAGCCGGAAGAAGGAGATGTGCCCGCCGGGGGAGGGGGCCCGGGAGACGATGTGGTTGATCACCGAATCGCTCACGGCGTGCTCGCCCCCGCCCCGGCGCGCTCGGCCAGGCCGCGTTCGACGTGCGCGGCCATCGTGCGGATCGTGTCCACCTCCGGCAGGCGGTCCAGCGTGATGGTCAGACCGAACCGTTTGCGCACCCCGGCCAGGATGCGCGCGGCCACCAGCGAGTCGCCGCCCAGGTCGTACAGCGGGCGCGTGACGTCCAGGTCCACGTCCGCGACGCGCAGCGGCTTGGCCCACAACCCGGCGACCACCAGCTCCAGTTCCGAATCGGCGGCGGTGGGCGCGGCCGACGCCGGCGACACCGCCTCGGCGGCGGCCGCGAGTCGGGCCCGGTCGACCTTGCCGTTGCGGGTCAACGGCAGCGCGGCGTGCCAGTACACGGCGGCCGGGATCATGTACTGCGGCAGATGTTCGCGCAGCGCGGCGCGTACCGCGTCCACGTCCGGGCGTTCGTCGCCGGCCGGGACCAGATGGGCGACCAGCCGATCGCCCCGCGCGCCGGACTGCCGGGAGACCACCGCGCGTTCCACGGCGGGCAACGCGGCCAGTCGGGTCTCCACCTCGCCGGCCTCGATGCGATAGCCGTTCACCTTGATCTGGAAGTCGCCCCGGCCGAGGATGTCGATCTCGCCGTCCGGCAGGTAGCGGCCCAAATCGCCCGTCCGGTACAGGCGTTCGCCGCGCTCCGGGTCGAGCACGAAGCGCTCGGCGGTCAACTCCGGGTCGTCCCAGTAGCCCCGCGCCAAACCCACCCCGGCCGCCCAGATCTCGCCGGTGACCCCGTCGGGCACGTCGCACCCGAACTCGTCGAGCACGTACGCCCGGTTGTTCGCGTTGGGCCGCCCGTAGGGGATGCTGCGCGAGCCGTCCTCGTCCGGGCCGATCGGGTGCGACACGTTCCAGATCGTGGTCTCCGTCGGCCCGCCCAGCGAGACGATCCGCGCGTCCGGTACGAGTTTGCGCAACTCCTGCGGCAACGTCGGCGGAATACGGTCGCCGCTCATCATCACCAGGCGCAGCGTGTCCAGCGCGTCCGTGCCCTCCGCGGCCTGGTCGCGCAGCAGCGACACGATCGCCGGTACCGAGTTCCACACGCTCACCCGCGCCCGGCCGCACAACGACAACCAGTGCGCGGGATCGGCCGCGCGGTCCGCGTCCGGCAACACCACGGCCGCCCCGGCGCACAGGGCGCCGAAGACGTCGTAGACGGACAGGTCGAAGTTGAAGGCGCTGATCCCGAAGAAGCGGTCCGCCGGCCCGATTCCGAAGCGCGCGTTGCAGTCGGCGACCACGTTGGCCACACTCGCGCGAGCGACCATGACCCCCTTGGGCTCGCCGGTGGTCCCCGACGTGTACAGCACATATGCCAGGTGGTCGTCGTTGGCCGCGCCGGGCACCGGACGCGGATCGGGCACCGGTCCCGCCGGCAGCGGCCGGCCGGCGTCCAGCACCAAAACCTCGCGCCCCGCCTCGGCGCCCGCCTCCCCGTCGTTGGTCAACACCACCCGCGCCCGGCCGTTGTCCAGCATGTACGCGCGCCGCGCCGGCGGGAGCGCGGCATCGACCGGCAGGTACGCGGCCCCGGCGAGCAGCGTCGCGAGAATGCCGACGACCTGCTCGGGCCCACGATCGATCACCAGCCCGACCAACTCGTCCGGGCCCACGTCGTGGGCGCGCAACCAGGCGGCGGCGTGCGCGGCGTGCCCGTACACCTGCGCGTAGCTCAGCGAGGCGCCCGCGGTCAACACCGCGGGCGCGTCCGGCGCGCGCTCCACGTGCGCCAGGAACGCGTCGATCAACATGCCCGGCGCGGGCGGCGGCGTCGCCGTCGCGTTGGTCGCCCGGCGGCGCTCGCGCTGCGCCTCGGGCAGCAGGTCGAACGTCCGCGCCGACCACGACTCCTCGGCGAGCAGCGCCTCCAGGAGGTGCTGGTAGCCCGATACCAGGTCCGCCACCAGGCCGTCCGGGAACAGCGCGTCCACGCTGTCGAACTGCACCACCACGCCGCCGTGTTGCTCGAACGTGGAGACGTCGAGCCACACCTGCGGGGTCTGACTGGAGGTGTACACCTCCGGCCCGAACAGCTCCAGGGCCGAGCCGTCGACGTCGGCGTGCGCGTAGCCGAGCGCGCTGTTGAACGTGTACGGCATCGGCCCGTGCGCCGCGCCGTCGCCGCGCCGGGCGGCCTCGCGCAACACCTCGATACCGGTGAAGTGCCGGTTGTCCAACCCTCGGCGCAGCCCCGCCTGCAACGCCCGGGCCCGCTCGACGAAGGGCAGGCGCCGGTCCACCTCGATCTCGACGAGCATCGTCTCGCAGAAGTTGCCGACGGCCTCGAAGATGCGCGGGTGGATCGGCGGACGGTTCGCCACCGTCGTGTTGATCGTGAACCGCGAACCGGCGCCCCAGGCCGCGAGGGTGTCCGCGTAGACCGCGAACAGCACCGCGGAGGGGGTGAGTCCGGCCGCCGCCGCCCGGGCCTTGAGCGCGGTCCACCGCGGCTCGCTCAGTCGGGCGAAGCGCGCCGAGAAGCGGGGCGCCACGATCGAGGAGGGGCTGGTACGCAGGGGCAGGTCCGGGGCGGGCGCGAGGTCGTCGAGGCGGTCCATCCAGTAGGCGCGGGCCCGCTTCGCCGGGGCCCGGGTGCGCGCGGCCTCCACCGCGGCCACGTACGCCTCGAAGGACGCCTCCTCCGCCGCGGCCTCGGCCGTACCCTCCGTCGTGTCGTAGGCCCGGCGCCAGTCGCGGAAGAACAGGAACATGCCGATCGCGTCCATGACCAGGCCGTCGTGGTCGACGTGCAGCACCATCCGATCGTCCGCGAGGACGGTGACGTCGACCGCCACGAGCGGCGCGCGGTCGGCCGGCAGGACGCGGTGCGAGCGCGACGCGCGTTCGGCGCGCAGGTGTTCGTGCCGCGTCGCCTCGGACGCGCCGCGCAGATCCATGCGCCCGATACGCACCTCGACCTCGGCCTCCCGCACCTGGCGGCCGTCGGGGGTGAAGCGGGTGCGCAACGCGTCGTGGCGCGCCACCACCGCGCGCAGCGCGGCCTCCAGGCGGTCGAGGTCCCAGGCGCCCTCGATCTCGTGGTAGACGTGACTGGCCACGTTGCCCATCTCGACGTGCTCGCCCCGCCCGACCAGGTAGCCGCGTTGCAGGTCGGTCAGCGCGAAGCCGTCCGGCGGGTCCAGATGGGTGACGAGGGCCGCCTTGTGCTCCTTGATCAGGCGCAGCAGTTCGGGATCCATACGTTCCCGGGGACCCTGCAGGCGCAGATCGGCTCCGGCGGCCGAGATGGTCAGTCCCCTGGCCTCGATCTCGCGGAGAACCCCGAGGTGGTTCACGCCGGCACCCCCGCGCGTGCGGCAACGTCGTCCGGGTCCAGGCCCTCGGCGATCAGCGCGCTCAGTTCGGCGACGGTGCGCGCGCCGAGCAGTTCCTCGATCGGGATGTCGGCGTCGACCTGCTCGGTGAGTCGGTACTGCAGGGCGATCGCCTGCAGCGATGCCATGCCCAGTTGGATCAGCGAGCGATCGTGCACGGGCTCGTCGGCGGGCAGCCGCAGGAGATCGCGCACCAGCGCGCTGAACCACGGGAGCAGCGGCGGGGCCGATCGGTCGGCGGTGGGGGCCGCGGGTTGCGCGTCGGCGGGGGCCGCGGGTTGCGCGTCGGCCGCCCCGGGGACGGCGAAGAACTCCCGGCCGGCCAGGTCGACGACGGTCCCGGCGGGCACCAGGTCGACCCGGGCGGGCCAGCGGGTGGGCGTGGGGACGCCGAGCGCGGCCGACAGGCGCTCCGCGAACCGGGGCATCACCGGGGCGCCGCACGTGGCGAGCAGTCGGGCGGCGGCCAGTTCGAGGGCGATCCCCGTACGTGCCTCGTCCTTGAAGTCCGCCACGTCGGCGGCGGGGGCCTGGTGACGGACGAAGGTGGTGACGTCGGTGACGATGCCGTCCAGCAGTTCGGCCGCGCGATTGAGCGAGAAGCCGTCCTGCCCCAGCGCCCCGGTCAGCGCCGAGCGGCGCGCCTCCAACCGGGCCAGGAAGGCCGCGTGTTCGGGCCGCCAGACGCCGGCGTCGGGCGCCACGCCGGCGTATCGCTCGGCGACACGCCCGCCCAGGTCGTGCAGCCACGCCTGCCAGGTGCCGACCAGGGTGTCCCGCACGAAGGTCTCGTACGCGTCGGGGGAGAAGCTGGTGCGCCGGCCCTCGGGGCGGGTCAGCGCGAGGTAGAAGCGGATCGCGTCTACCGTGCGGGGGTTCAGCACGTCCTTGCCCCAGATCGCGTGGCCGCGGCTGGTGGAGAACTTGCTGTCCTCCAGGAGGTAGAACTCGTTGATGTTGTAGTCGATGTCCGGCTCCCAGCGCGGATGCGCGACCCGGTACAGCGCCGGGACGAACATGGGGTGGAAGAAGCTGCCGTCCGAGCCCAGGAAGTGCACGATCTTCCAGTCGGGCGAGGGGGCGTCCGCGTCCCAGTCCCGGCCCAGGTCGCGGCCGAGTTCGCCGATGCCGTACAGGATGCTGAAGGCGTAGTCCAGCCAGGACCAGATCACCTGACCCGGCACATCGGTCTCGGCGGGGGCGATGCCCCACTCGGCCATGTGCGTGACCGGGATGTTCAACTGTTCGCGCCGGCCCAGGCGTTCGGCCAGCTCCTTGACCGCCGCGGGGACCCGGCCGAGCCGGTGGTGGTCGGTGACCACCTTCCCGAACTCGTGCAGCGGGAAGGTGTAGCGCACCAGCGCCCGCTCGTGCGGCGGCGCGTCGCACGCCGCCGAGCGCGGCTCGATCAGGTCGGTGCACACGTTGGGTTCCAGGCACGTCTCGCAGATGTTGCCGCCGCTGTCGCCGTCGCACGCGGGGCAGCGGCCGGACACCCCCGACTCGTACAGGTACTCGCCGGTGTCGGCGGCGAACAGCGCGGCACTCTCGCGCGGTGCGACGGTTCCCGACGCGGTCAGTCGGGAGAAGAACGCCCGCAGCGCGGCCGGATAGGCGTCGTCGCGGCTGGTCGCGGTGTACTGGTGGACGTCGATGTCCATCAGCTTCAGCGTGGCCAGGATCTCGGCGCTGTAGTGCGCGGCGGTCTGCGCCGGGGTGCGGCCCTCCCGACGGGCGGCGGCCACCACGTAGTTCTGGTAGTCGTCGCTGCCGGTGATGTGCCACGCGTCGGCGCCGAGCATGCGCTGGTGGCGGACGAATACGTCGGCGCCGAAGAACGGCCCCGACAGATGCCCCAGATGCAGGTCGCCGTTGGGCGTGGGGGCGGAGGAGAAGACGAACACGGGACGGGTGCCGAACCCGCGGTGCCCGGTGTCGTGGGCGGCGTTCATCGCCCGTTCGCCGTCGCGCCAGTACAGGCTGACGAACAGCAGGTCGGTGTCACCCGTGTTCTCCACGGAGTGGGTCTCGAACGGTTCGAACTGGACCACGGTGGAGGCGGACACCGGATGGCGCTCGGCGTCCACGGTCAACTCCCCGGTGCCCGAGACGAACACCCATGTCTCCGTCTCGTCGTGCTGGTGCGCCTCCGAGCGTGCGCCGGGGGCGACGCCGACCCAGGTCGCGCCGACACCCAGCCGCGTCGCGGAGCCCGCCTCCACGGCGGCCACGGCGACGCCGTCGGCGGCGTGGGGGGCGTCGGGGCGGTAGGTGCTGATCTTCACGACGGCTCCTTCACTTCGATCACGCGTGCGCAGGAATCGAGGACAGGTCCAGCAGATCCGCGGCCTGCGCCGCGATCGCCGGGGCGAGCCGATATCCGGACCCGTTGGCGGCGCCGGCGAAGACGACGCGTCCGCCGCCCAGCGCCCGCACCTGCGGTTCGCCGGTGGGGCTGTACGCGTCGCAGAACACCCGTCCCGAGACGCGGTGTTCGGCGAACGCCGGGGCGTGGCGGCGCAGGCTCGCGCGCGCCTGGTCGACGTCGTCGGCGGACAGGCCACCGGCCAGGTCGTCGGGATCGACGTCCCAGGTCGTACAGGTGTAGCTGAACAGCCAGTGCCCCGAGGCGTGCAGCGGCAGCAGGAAGGCGTCCTCGTCGTGGAAGACGACAGCCCGGTCGGTGCGGGTCGGGACCCGCTCGACGTGCAGGGCGACGATCTTCTTGACGCGGGCGCCCAGCGGGGCCAACAACTCGCGCCAGGCGGGTTCGGCGAGCCAGGGTCCCGGAGCCAGCACGACCCGATCCGCGGTCACCGTCTCGCCGGTGCCGAGGGCGAGTTCGACGCCGTCCGGGCCAGGGCCCGGGTGGCCGACGGCGCGCAGCGTGTCCACGTGCACACCCTCGCGCAGGGTCACCCGTGCCCGCAGTTCCCGGATGAGGTCGTGGACCAGCGTGTATACGTCGGCGTACTGGGCGCCCCGACAGTCCCAGACCCGCGCGTGCTCGGGAAGTCGCAGGTCGGGCGGGCCGGTTCGGCCCTCGGGAGGGTCGATGGGGGTCAACTCGGCGCTGTCGAGGTAGATCTCGCGCACGCGTGCCGCGTTCGCGGGGGAGGCGACCACCGACATCGGCACCGCGTGGATCGGCAACGCGGGTGCGGCGTCCTTGAGTTCGGCGTAGTACCGCTGGCTGTACGCCGTCATTTGCCGTACCCGCTCCGTCGCCCCGCGCGGACAGTGCAGTCCGGCCGACCGCCGGCTCGCACCGGTACCGACGGTGTCCCGGTCCAGGAGCAGGACGGACGCCTCCGGAGCGCGGGCGACGATCTCCCGGGCGACCAGGCAGCCGACGATTCCGGCGCCGACGACCGCCACATCGGCGTGTTCCCGGCTCACAGGGCGTCCAGGTCGTCGACGGGCGGTTTGGCGGACCACTCCACGAACGACGGCAATTGTTCGTCGGAGCCCACCCCCAGAAGCCGGTCGAGGATGCGCCGGCTGCGCCAGGCGGTCAGGCTCAGATTGGGATCGGCGAGGCCGCGCTGACCCCGTGCCGCGTTCTGCATGAAGATGAGGCGATCGCGCGGCCCGTCCCATTGCACGGCGAAATCCCGGTCGATGCGATACTCGTCGCCCTCGCGTTCCAGGCGGCTTTCGATCGGCGCGAGGAATTCGGTCGACGCCGGACGGAATCCGGTGGCCCACACGATGGTGTCCACATCCACGTACTCGACCACACCCGGCCGGTCGTTGTGGCCCATCTCGATGGTCCATCCGCCGGACTCGTTCCCGCTCACGTCGGTGACCCCGCGATTGGGCAGCAGCGCCAGCAGATCCTGCGTGCCCTCGATGAAGCGGTGTTCGTAGCAGCGCTGGTAGATCTGCCGCAACGTCGACTCGGAGATGCCGTCGCTGCTCAGCACATGACGACTGTTGAGCGACTCGCGGACCGCCCGGTCCACCCCGGCGAAATACTCCGAATAGCTGGGCGTGTAGTACTCGTTCGTGAACGGCGAGTCGTCGATGGGAAAGTAGTTCCCGCGCCGCGAGATCCAGGTCACGCGCCGGGGTAATTCCTGCGGCGCACGGGATATCAGATCCAAGAACGCCTCGGCCCCGGACTGACCGCCACCGACCACGGCGACCCGCTTTCCGGCGAGTCCGGGGCGTGTTCCGTCGATGAAGTCGCTGACGTGGAACTGGGTGTCGCCGAGTTTGTCCCGGGCATGCTCGGGAACCCACGACGTGGTGCCGACACCGACGCAGATGTTCTCCGCCGTCACGGTGCGCCGGCCGGTGTGCACGACGAACATGCCGCGCGTGTCGTCGAACTCCACGGCAACCACTTTTTCGCCGAAGACGATGTTCTCGTTGCGTCGGCTCGCCCACTCCAGATAATTCCGGAATTCCCGGCGGGGAACCGCGTCGTACTGCGCGTTGATGAAGTGGTAGATCTTGCCCTGCTCGTGCAGATACGAGAGGAAGGAGAACCCGTTGGTCGGGTCGGAGAGGATGACGAGATCCTTGAGCAGCGACACCTGTAACGACGCGCCGGGGATCTGCTGATTGTCGTGCCAACCGAACCGCTCCTTCTGGTCGAGAAAGAGGTTCGGCGTCTCCGCGCGCCCGTGCAGCAGTGACGCCAGGCTCAGGTTGGCGGGACCGACTCCGATGCCGACACAGCGGTACTGCGCCGACTGGGGTTCGATGTTTCCCGAAACACGGTTTTCGACTGGTTTCCCCACGGCTCGACGACACTCCCAGCACTCGCGCAGGACTGGTCATCCGGCGAAATCCCCGTTGGACGCGCGTAACACGCGTGACGGCCGGGGACAGCCCCGGGCGTCGGGAACGGCACGCACGGAGCTTCACGACGGATGCTTCTCGGAGGGGTGGCCGCCGGGCACCGCGGTGGTCGAACGATGGTCCGCGGCGCGCGTCGGGCGGTGACAAGTGGTCGGATGGTGCGCGCACGAGATTCCCTGCCGGCCTGTTCTCGAATTCCGAGAATCGGCGGTAGGGACGCGAAGGCCCGGCCCCGGCTCGTCCGGTCGATGTCGACCGGAGGAGAGGGCGTCGGCTTCGCGGGGAAGCTTCGGAATGGCTAGGGTTCAGCTATTCTATTCATTTCGATTTAACCGAAGGTTCGGGTCATCAAATTTTCCCGTGCGACTTCGCGCGGACTGATGACCGGGATTGACTGTATAGCAGGCCGGTCGGCTTGGCTAGTGTGTCGCGCCGAATCCGGCGGAAGATCGATTACCTGTCGATCGCAGAAAACGCGAAGATCGTATTCCGTTTCCCCAGTCTGTGACAACTGCCGAGATGGTATTGATCGGCTTGTTTGCCTTGGATATCGGCGGGTGTATGCGCAGGTCGGGCCATGGGTGGGCGAATTTGATCATCGCCGGCCGACGGGATCGATGAAGATCGATGCGCGCATTTTTGGCGACGGCATATCGTCGCGTTCCCGAGGGAGGGGAGTCCTCGATTTCGGGATCGTCCGGGTGCCGGCTCGGCCGGGGCGGACGCGTGAAGTGTGGTCCGGGCGCTCGTCGAGCCGGCGATGCCGCCGTGCTCGGTGCGCGTGGATCAGGTACGTACGGCCGTCGCCGGCGTGGCGCTCTGCCGCGCGGCGTGCTCCGGGCGTGGCCGGCTCATCACGCGGGCGAGGTACCGGCCCAGGGACAACAGCGCCCAGAGCGGTACCCCGAGGAGGGTGAGGGCGAGGAACAGGCCGCCGATGAGGAACATGAATCGGAAGTATGCCGGACGAGATGGGGCACGTCACCCTCTTCGGGTCGATCGACTCGGCTCCGCCCCGGGACCGACGCCCTCCCCGACCCCGACGGACGGTCCGGAAGGGCGATTTCCGGCCTGCCGGCAGGTCCCGCCCGCCGGCCCCGGGCCCGCCGTCGCCGACCGGGAAACGGGTCCGGGCCCGGTCGGACAAGTGTCCGGAATTCGACTGCCGTCCTCAGGAATTCCCGCCAATGATGAGGTCTGTCGGCGGGTATGCGGGCCTCTCCGGCCGTGATCGACACGCCGACCCACCCCTCACCGAAAGCACACGGAAGGGAGATTGCGATGGAATTGCGCGGCGGTACGGAACTCCGCATCGAATCGGCCGACGAGGACGAATCGTTCGACATTCTCGTGGGTGACCTGGAGTTCGAACTCGTGGACGACCGGCTTCGTCCTCCGACGAGCTGTACCCACTACGGGTACTGCCCGGCCTGAGGCTGAGCCCGCACGTCGGATGCCGTGCCCGAGGGTGCGGCATCCGGCGTGTTCCGGCGGATCCGACGCCCGGAACCGCACATCCCGACCCGAGGCCGACCCGGGTTTCGCCCGAGCCCCGCCCCGTCACGGAAGGACGATTCGTCTTGGCCACCACGCTGCCGGTTCCCGTGCTCGACCGGCTGATCCGGCATGTACGGGAGGGCGGCGCCCAGGAGGTGTTCCCGCCCGTCGTCACCGACGGACCGGCCGAAACCCTGGCGCCCGACGAAGCGTTGGGCGGTGTCCGGGACGCCGAACAGGTGGCCGCGCTGCTCGCCGAGGACCGGTTCGCCCCCTTCCGGCGCGCGATGGAGCGACTCGACGCCTGGAGCGTGCGCGCCGCCGCCGGCGTCAGCGCCGACCTCCTGGCGCCCGGCGTACTCGACCCGGTCGACTCCGCGCTGTTCGGCCCCACGCTGAGCGCGATCTTCACCGCGTGCCATCACTCCCCGACGGAGGTGGCCGAACGCCTGGCGGATCTGCGCGTCACCCAACTACAGGCCGCGCTCGACCTGTTCCTGGTCCGCCTGGGCACCGACCCGGGCGCACCGAACCGGCCCCGGGATCCGCGCCTGGCCGGTCCCGTCGTCGAACTGCGCGCGCACGGCGCGGAAACCCACAACGGCGGACTGCGAGTGCTACGACTGGCGTTCGCGGGCGGCGGCGCGCTCGCGTACAAACCGCGACCGGCGAACGGCGAAGCCCTGTTCCTGGCCGACGGCCCGATAGGGGAGGACGGGCAACCCGCGGAACCGGGCGGCCTGTTCGAGCGGATCAACGCACTGCCGGAAGCCGCCGGACCGGTGCGACTGCCGACCCTGGCCACCTGGAGCGGCAGCGGTCCCGGCGCGCGCGGCTACAGCTGGCACGAATGGATCGAAGCACCGGCCGAGCAGGGTCCCGTCCGCGTCGACGGCACGACCACGATGACCGGTACGGTCCTCACCCCCGAGCAGGCGCGCCGCTTTTGGCGTCGGGCCGGCAACCTCGCCGCGACCTGTGTCGCCTTCGGCATCTCCGATCTGATCGGCGGCAACGTCCTGGCCGGAGCGCGCCCGCACCGGGCGCACGACGAACCCATGCTGTACCCGGTGGACCTGGAGTGCTACCTCACCGGATCGAGCGGGCTGCGCGCCACCGGCCTCCTGGGCCCGGCCCCGTCGCCCGCCGAGGCCACCGCCGACGACTTCGAATATCCGCCCGGGCTGGAGGACACCGCCGACTGGCGGGCCCTCGAGGGCGGCGCGCTGGTCTGGCGACGCGCGGCCGACGGGACGCTGCGACTGCTGCCCATGGACCGCCCGCCGACCCGCACGGTGGTCCCCTCCGCCGTCGCGGACACCGAGGGCGGGTTCGGCCGCGCGCCCCACCTCCTGTCGATGCTGCGCGGCATGTTCGACGCCTGGACGCTGCTGTGTCGGCACCGCGAGGCGGTGCGGCGCGAACTGGAACCCCGGGCGCGCCGGGCGTACATCCGCATCGTGCCGCGCCCGACCGCCGACTACGCCCGGGCCATCGACGCCCGACTGCGCGGCACCACCGCGGAACGTTATCCGGACGGCGAACCCTTCGGCGTCGACGAGAAGGCGCAACTGAGCCGCTGGGACGTGCCCTACTACTTCTGCGCGGCGGCCCCCGCCGACGGCGACCCGGCCGCCCCCGGCGCACCGCTGCTCACCATGGCCCCGGCGCCGGAGCCCTTCCTGGCCACGCCCGTTCCGCTTCGGGAGAGCCCCGAGGCGGAGGTCCCCGAATTCCCCACGGCCGGACTGCACCGCTACGCCGACCCCACCCTGGCCGCGCTCGGCCCTGCCCTGCGCGACGCGGTGGTCGGTGTGATCGAGCAACTGCCGGACACCCGAGCCCTGGTGGACCCCGCACTCGGGGTGACGCTGCGCTGGTCCGAGGGCGGTGCCGACGGTCGGGTCGACTTCGACTGGCCGAGGGCGGGCCGGCGGATCGGCTACGAGTGGTCCGGCGGCACACTGCGCATCCACCTGGTCGGGCTCGACACCCCCACGGAGGCGTCGTGAGCGGCACGGCCACCGGAAACGCCGAAACGACCGGGCCGCCGGCCCCGACCGGCGGGCCGACCGACGAGCGGAGCGGGGCCGACTGGCGGGACGTCTGCGCCCGCGCCTGGGATCGCGAACCGGCCCGCGCATCGCGCGTCGTGCCCCCGATCGACGCGGTGACGGCCTTCCGTACCGCCACCGCGATGAGCGGCCCGTTCCGCGCCGGAGCGCGCCCCCGGTCGGTGTCGGCCGTGCGCTTCTTCACCGTCGACGGCCGACTGGCCGCCCCCGGCGCCCTGCTGCCCACCGAGGACGACCACGACCTCGATCGTTACGCGGACCGGCTCGACGACGAACTCGACGGCAAGGGCTGGCTGCTGACGATCCGGCACCCCTTCGTCCTGGACTTCCCCCGCTGGGCGCGGGCCCGGGACGCGCTGGCCGGACTGTGGTCCAGGATCGGGTGGCCGGCACTGCCGCTGACCTCGGAACTCTGCTTCGGCCACGACTTTCGCACCCCACCACCCGCGCCCGGGACGGACGTGCTGACCTGGGTACTCGCCGGCACCCATGGGCGCGACGCCGGCGCGGGCGAGGTGCTGTACCACCCGGCGGCGGCCGTGGAGCCGGACGGGGGCGAGGAGTTCACCGATCGGGCCGCCGTGTTGCGGATCACCGTACCCACCGATCCGACCACCGCGCTCCCGGCCGTACGCGGCGTGCTCCAGGACCTGATCCGCCGGGATCCGGTGGCCGCCCAACCGATGCCGTACCTGCCCTATCCGCCGCCGGAGAACGCGGACGGCTCGACGCCGCCGATCGCCGAGTTCGCCGAGGTCGCGCGGGTGCTCGGCCGGGTGGCGGGCGACCCGGACGGCGAGTTGACCCGCACGGTGCGCCGCCGCTGGGCGGCCCGACGCACGGCGGCCGGCCTCGAACCGGTACCCGAACCCCGCTCCGCCACCGCGCCCGGCCCCGGCACCGAACCGGCCGTCGACGCCCGCTCGCGATTCCGGCTCGCCGCGGAGGTCCTGCGGGTGCCCGAAGGCCCCGCGGCGGAAGTATGGGCGGTCAACGGGCTGTTGCTCCCGGTACGCGGCGCACTGGCCCCGCGTGTCCTGGCCGCCCTGGACCGGCGGCGCACCAGCGACCTCGCCGAGGTGTGCGCCGACGTGGGCGTGACCGGCCACACCACCCGCGAGGAGGGCGTCCTGACCCTGCTGCGTGTGCTGTACCGGGTGCGCGCCATCGAATCGGCGGCCGAGGCGGACACGACCGAAACGACGGCGGGGGAACCGACATGACCGACCGCACCGGTGGCGTCGACGTCATCGACGGGCTCGACTGGGACCTGATCGCCGACCGCTACTGGGACCGCCGCCCGGTCCTGATCCGCCTCCCGGGCGGCCCGTCGGTCCACCCCTTCCGCCCGGACGACGTGTTCGGCTCCGCCGTGGCCGCCACCGCCGCCAACGCCGCCGGGGAGATCCCCAAACACGTGCGCTTCGCCGTCGACCGCGACCTCAAATCCCGCCCCGACGGCTGGTTGCCGCTCGCCGAGGACGACTCGCTCGACGGCTACGCCACACGCCTCGCCGAACGCCTCGACGGCCGCCGGTACTCGCTGACCGTGCAGGCGTTCCACGCCTTCCACCACCCGCTGTGGCGCCGCGAACGGGCTTTCTACGACGGCGCCTTCCGCCGCTTCGGACTGCCGCTGAGCAGCGCCATCACCACGATGTTCCACGGCAACTACGAGCACACCCAGATCGGCGCGCACAAGGACCGGTTCGCGTCGTTCATGTTCGCCCTCCAGGGCCGCAAGGTGATGCGCTTCTGGCCGGAGCGGCCGTGGACGGAGGCGGTCACCTCGGTGCTGGACTACGAGCGCTACCTGCCGGGTTCGTTCGCGGTCGAGGTGCACGCGGGCGAGATGCTCTACTGGCCGTCGAGCCACTACCACGTGGGGGAAAGCGCGCTCGACGACACCCCCGCCACCAGTGTGAATGTCGGCCTGCCCCGCGAGTTCACCCGCGCCGCCTTCGAGGTGGCGGAGTATCTGACCGACCCCACTCCCGAGTCCATGCTCAGCGAGGAGATGGAGACGGCCGGACTTCCGCCGCTCGCGGGACCGTCGTGGGCGTCGCCCGACGGGGTCGAGGAGTCGCTGTCGGCAGGCGTGTTGCCCGCCGCGCTCGACCAGGCGGTGGACTTCTTCCGCCGCGGCGCGAACGAGGAGGCGGCCCGCGAGTGGGTGGCGACACTGTCGCTGCGCCGCTGGACGGCCGGCGGCTTCTTCCCCGCGCCGCCGCCCGCGCCGCACCGGTCGCTGACCGACGGGGTCGCCGTCGGGCTGCCCGCCGACGAGCCGGTGCGTTGGCAGGACATCGGTGCGGTACGGATCGTCGCCGCGTGCGGGCACACCACGCGTACCCCCCTGCCCGCCGAGGCCCTGGCCCGCCTGCTCGCCGCGCTGCGCGCGCCCGCACGGCCCCCGCGGGTCGGCTCGCTGCTCGACGAACTGCCCCCACCCGCCCGGGAGGACGGCAGGCGCCTCCTGGAGGACCTGACCGGTTTCCACGCCCTTACCGTCAGGGGGGATTGAAGCCGCGGATCGGCCCGCCCGTCCCACCGACCGGGCCCGCCTCCCACCCCGACCCCGCCTCCGCGTTCGTGTCCGCCTCCGCCAAGGCGGGCAACCGCACCTCGACCACCGTCCCCCCGCCGGGCGCCGGGCCGATCGTGATCGTGCCGTGGTGCATCTCCACGATCGCCGCGACGATGGACAACCCCAGACCGCTGCCGCCCTGGGTGCGGCTGCGGCTCTTGTCGGCCCGATGGAACCGGTCGAAGACGTGCGGCAGATCGGCGGCCGGGATGCCCGGGCCGCGGTCGCGGACCGTCAGCAGCACCTCGCCGCCGGCGGCGCGCAGTTCGACCTCGGCCGGGGTGTGCGCGGGCGTATGCATCCTGACGTTGCCGAGCAGGTTGGCCACCAGTTGCCGCAGTCGGTCCTCGTCCCCGAGCACGCTCACCCGGTCCTTGTCCGGCAGGCCTGTGCGGGTCAGCGGTCGGTCGGGCTCGATCGCGGCGGCGTCGCGGCAGGAGTCGGCGACCACCCGGGTCAGGTCGACCGGTTCCAGGTCGGTGTCCTGTTCCTCGTCCAGGCGCGCGAGCAGGAGCAGTGCCTCGACCAGGCCGTTCATCCGGCGTATCTCGGCACGCATCCGGCTCACCGCGTCGTCCACAGCGGCCCGGTCGGGCAGCGCGCCCCGCTGGTACAACTCGGCGTATCCGCCGATGGATTGCAGCGGATTGCGCAGTTCGTGCGAGGCGTCGGCGACGAATCGGCGCAACCGTTCCCGGGAGGCGTCCCGGGCGGCCAGCGCGGCCTGGATCCCGTCGAGCATCCGGTCGAGCGCGATGGCCAGCCGGCCGACCTCGGTGCGCGGGCCGATCAGCGGATCGTGCACGCGTTGTGCGTAGTCGCCGGCGGCGATCGTGTCGGCGACCCGGGCGGCGCGCTCCAGCGGCCGCAACTCCCGCCGCACGAACAGCGCGGCGAGCAGGGCCAGGGTCGGCAGCGCGATGCCGACGGTGGCCAGCACGACGTAGAGCGCGTGGTCGGCCGCCGCCTCGGTCTCGCGCACGCTCAGCGCGATCAGGGCGGTGCGCCCGTCGGTCAACGCCTGTACCCGCACCCGGAAGCTCTCCCGCGACCCCGGCCGCGCCGAGCCGGTCGTGAACGTGGCGCCACTCGCGGGCAGCGGACCGGTCAACCTCGGTCCCGGGCCCTGGGGTTGCCGGTGCACGACGGCCAGTGCGACGTACAGGCCGCCCGGGTACTCCAGCCACACGCCCGGATCCAGGCTCATCGGCGCGTTGCTGCGCTCGCGGGTGTCCAGTGCGCGCAACGCGGCGGCGGTGGTGTCCAGTTGCTCGTCCAGGCGATCGAACAGCGACTCCCGGAGCACCCCCACGGTCACCGCGGCGCAGGTGTTCAGCACTACCGTGCACACCACGATGATCACCACCACCAGACGGCGGTGCAGCGGTTGGGTGCGGATCCCGGCGCGCAGCCTCAGCACGGCGGGGTGCGCAGGCAGTAGCCGACGCCGCGCCGGGTGTGGATCAGCGGCGGACTCTGCCCGTCGTCGATCTTGCGGCGCAGGTAGCTGATGTAGGTGGCCACCACGGTGTCGTCGCCGTTGAAGTCGTAGGACCAGACGTGTTCCAGGAGCCGGGCCCGGGTCAACACCCGATCCGGGTGCAGCATCAGGTAGCGCAGCAGGCGGAATTCGGTGGGGGACAGGTCGATGTGCCGGCCCGCGCGGCGCACCTGGTGGGCGGAGGAGTCGAGTTCGAGGTCGGCCACGCGCAACACGTCGCCGCCGGGGTCGGCGCGGCGGGTACGCCGCAGGACCGCCTCGATGCGCGCGGTGACCTCGTCCAGTCCGAAGGGTTTGGTGATGTAGTCGTCGCCGCCGGCGGTCAGCCCGCGCACCACGTCCTTGCGGGTGTCGCGTGCGGTGAGGAAGACCACGGCGACGGGCAGGCCGTCGGCGCGCAGCCGGCGCAGCACCTCGAAGCCGTCGCCGTCGGGCAGCATGATGTCGAGCAGGACCAGTTCAGGCAGGAAGTCGCGGGCCACGGTGAGCGCTTGCCGTCCGGTTCCGGCGGTGCGCACGTCGTAGCCGACGAAGCGCAGGAACCGGGTGACGGTGTCCACGATCGCGGGTTCGTCGTCGACGACCAGGAGGCGACCGCGCTCGGTCGGCGGCGCGGACGAACCGGCCGATGGGTCCGCAGTGTTCATCTGGTTCCTTCTCGATGCGCGTTTCGCCGGACGGGCGGGCCCCGGTCCGGTACCAGCGTGGCCCACGAACCGGCGTGCATTCCATGGGAGTCGTGTGTGAATGGGGCCTTTCGCGGCCCGGTTCGCGGGGGTTGCCAGGTGGTCGGCTCCTAGCGTGGACGCGGTCGGGTCGACCCGATCCCATCCCCGTGCCGTATCCGTCCGGGAGTTCGTGATGTCCTCGCTGTTGTATCGCCTCGGCCGTTTCGCCTATCGCCGCCGCCGGTTCGTCATCGCCGCCTGGGTGCTGATCCTGGTGGCCTCGGCGGCGTCCGCACTCACCCTGATGAAACCTTTCACGTCACGCAACGACATCCCCGGCACGGAGTCGCAGCGCTCCCTCGACGTGTTGCGCGAGCGTTTCCCGACCGCCGACGGCGCCGAAGGCCGGATCGTCTTCCGCGCGCCGAACGGGGACCGGATCGACGCGGGACCGGCCCGCGCCGCGGTCCTGGCGGCCACCGAACAGGCCGCGGGCGTCCGCGGGGTGGCCGCCGCCGAGGCCCCCTACGAGGCCGGCGCGGTCTCCGCCGACCACGGCACCGCGATCACCGCGCTGACCTTCGCGGCGAAGCGGCCGGAGGACGTGCCGGCGTCGGTGCGCGACGCGGTGGCGGAGGTCGCCGAGCGGGCGCGGGGCGCGGGGTTGACGGTGGAACTGGGCGGCGAGGCGTTCGTCGAGGAGACCGCGCCGTTCGGCGTCGCCGAACTGGCCGGACTGTTCGTCACGTTGGGCGTGTTGGTGTTCGTCTTCCGCTCGTTGCGGGCCGCGGTGGTGCCGCTGGTGACCGCGCTCGTCGGGGTCGCGGTGGGCGTGCTGTTGGTGCTCGCGGGCGGGCATTTCGCGACCATGGACAGCGGTTCGCTGACCCTGGCGTTGATGCTGGGACTGGCGGTGGGGGTGGACTACGCGCTGTTCATCGTCTCCCGGCACCGTGATCAGGTCCGGGCGGGGATGGAGCCGGCGGAGTCGGTGGGACGCGCGGTGGGTACGGCCGGGACGGCGGTGGTCTTCGCGGGCGCCACCGTGGTGATCGCGCTGTCCGCGCTCGCCGTGGTGCGCATCCCGTTCCTGACCGTGATGGGAGTGGCGGCCGCGGTCACGGTCGTGGTGTCGGTACTGGTGGCGCTGACCCTGCTGCCGGCGCTGCTCGGGGTGCTGGGCGCGCGGGTGGCGTCCAGTGCGATCCCGGCGCTGCGGCGGGCGGCGGATCGGGCCGACGGGGCCGGCGGGTCCGGCCGGGCCGAGGGACGGGCGGCGCCGGGCACGCGGTGGGTGGGCGTGGTGACCCGCTCGCGGTGGGTGGTGCTGCCGCTGGGCGTGGCCGGCCTGGCGCTGTGCGCGCTGCCCGCCCTCGACCTGCAACCGGGGCTGCCCAAGGACCGCGGCGATACGACCGCGGTGCGGGCGCAGCGGCTGATCGACGCGGGCTTCGGCCCCGGGTACACCGGCGCGCTGGTGGTGGTCGTCCAGGGTTCGCCGGCGAGCGCGATGCCGGCGGCCGAGATGCTCGCCGCGAAGGCGGCCACACTCGCCGACGTCGCCTCGGTGGCCAAGCCGGTGCCCGACGCGAGCGGCGGGACGGTGATGGTGAACGTGGTGCCGGCCGCCGGGCCCGACTCGACCCGCACCCGGGACCTGCTCGACGACATCCGGCACGCGCGCGACCCGATCGCCGGCGGCACCCGGACCCGGATCGACGTGACCGGCGATACGGCGGTGGATCTGGACGTGGCGGGCAGACTCGCCGCCGCGCTGCCGGTGTACTGCCTGGTGGTGATGGGTCTGGCCGTCCTGCTGCTCACCGTGGTGTTCCGGTCGGTGGTGGTGCCGGTGAAGGCGGCGCTGGGCTTTCTGCTGTCGGTGCTGGGCGCGCTCGGCGCGGTGGTCGCGGTCTTCCAGTGGGGCTGGGCGTCCGGGCTCGTGGGACTGGCCGGCACCGGGCCGATCGTGAGCTTCCTGCCGATCCTGCTGATCGGCATCCTGTTCGGCCTGGCCATGGACTACGAGGTGTTCCTGGTCTCGCGGATGCGCGAGGAGTACACCCACGGGCGGCCCGCGCTCGACGCGCTGCGGGTGGGCTACGGGCACAGCGCCAAGGTGGTCGCCGCCGCCGCGTTGATCATGGTGTCGGTGTTCGGGTCGTTCGTGTTGTCCGACAACGTGGTCGTCAAGGGCATGGGCTTCGCGCTGGCCGCGGGCGTGTTGTTCGACGCGTTCGTGGTCCGGATGACGCTGGTGCCGGCCGCACTGGCGGTGCTCGGTGCTCGGGCCTGGTGGTTGCCCTGGGCCCTCGACCGGTTCCTGCCGGACGTGGATGTGGAAGGCGCCGGCCTGGCGCGCCGTCTCGACGGCGCCGGCGCCGTGCCGACGGAGCGGGTGCCCACGTGCTGAACGAGACCCGCTTTCCGCGGTACGGACCGGGGTGCCACATCGCCCTCGGCGACCTGATCGACGTCGCGGAATCGAGCGACGGATCGGATGTGGTGGACGTGCCGCGGGTGCGCTACGGGGGCACCTGAGGCGGGTACGCCCGGCGGGCGGCCCCGACGCCCGATGGGAACACGCGTTCGAATTCGGGTTCGATCGGGGCTACCATGATCGGCATGACCGAGCCACCGGACGTCGACGCACTGGAGGCGTCGTTCTCCGGTGGCCGAGCGACCCTGGGGCAACGCGTCGACGCCACCCGCGCGCAGGCGGCCCGCGCCGGCGCGGGCGCGGAGACGCCGCAGCACACCCGGCCCGGACCGCCGCCACCGGCGGAGGGCACGTGGGTGTGGGTCCGGCAGCCGGAGGACCGCGGCGTACTGCTGTGTCGTGTGGTGCGCTGGGAGCGCACCGCGTCCGGCGCCTGGGCGCTGCGCGTCGACCTGCCGATCTGGGCCGGATACCGGGTCCCGGGCGGGTACGAGATCGACGGGTCGCACCACTTGCAGATCGCGCCGACGCACGCGCTGATCGAGATCCCGGGTCAGGACTACAGCCGCATCCCGCGCCCGTAGGGCGTACCCGCGTCACAGCGACCCGTCGCGCGTCGGCGGGCGGCGCGGAGGCCGAAGGCCCTTCGCACCGCCCGCCGTGGGGCGATCCGGTCAGCCCGTGAGCACGCTCAGGTCGATCCCGGCCAGCCGCTCCGGGTCGGTGAGGATGTCCAGCGAGGTGATCCGCCCGTCCTCGATCGTGAACGCCATCACCGACAGCGGCGTGCCGTCGGAGGCCAGTGAGACCACGCCCGGCGTGCCGTTGATCAGCGCCGGAAGCGCGATCTGGGCGAAGCGGGCGAAGGTGATCGCCTGCGACGCGACCTCGGCCGCACCGCGCCGGACCAGGCTCGGACGCAGCGTTCCGCCGTCGGAGCGGGCCACCACCTCGGGGTGGAGCACGGCGACCAGGGCCTCGAAGTCGCCGCCGCGCGAGGCGGCGAGGAACGCGTCGACCACCGCGCGCCGCCGACCCGGATCGGGCTCCGGCGCGGGCGAGAGGCCCTGGACCCGGCGCCTGGCCCGACTGGCGAGCTGCCGGGTGGAGGCGAGCGTACGGTCCAGGACCGGGGCGATCTCGTCGAACGGCACGCCGAACATGTCGTGCAGGACGAGGGCCAGCCGCTCGTCGGGGGCCAGCGTCTCCAGCACCACGAGCAGCGCGATGCCGACCGAGTCGGCCAGCAGGATCTCCTGCTCGGGATCCATGCCGTCGGGACCGCTGACGATCGGATCGGGCAGGCGCACGAACCCGTCGTCGTCCTGCAGCGGATCCTCCCGGCGCGCCGTCCGCGACCGCAACATGTCCAGGCACACCCGACCGACCACCGTGGTCAGCCAGCCGCCCAGGTTTTTCACCTCGGAGACGTCGGACCGACTCAGCCTCAACCAGGCGTCCTGAACCGCGTCGTCGGCCTCGCCGAGCGAGCCCAGCATCCGGTAGGCCACCGCCCGCAGATGCGGCCGGGTCTCCTCGAACCGCTGTGCCAGGAAATCTTCTTCGCTCACCCGTCACATCTCCGTCGGCCGTTTCGTCAGTGCAGTGAAGGACGATAACCGGCCGGTACTCGAACGAACCGACCGCCCACGATCGAGAAGGAAGAAGACGTCATGAGCGCTCGGATGAAGAACCCCGCCATGGTCCTGCCGGACACGATGAAGGGCATCCAGTCCATCTACAAGGCGATGTACTCCGGCGGCGTGGCGCAGGAGGTCCTGGAACTGGTCCACCTGCGCGCCAGCCAGATCAACGGCTGCAGCGCCTGCGTGTTCGCCGGCGTCGCCGGCGCCAGGAAGGCCGGCACCACCGACGAGCGGCTGCACGCCGTCGCGGCCTGGCGCGAGGCCCCCTTCTTCTCCGACGCCGAGCGCGCCGCACTGGCCCTGACCGAGGCATCCACCCGGCTCGCCGACCACAGCGGCCAGGCCGTACCGGACGCGCTGTGGGACGAGGTCGCCGACCACTTCGACGAGCGGCAGTTGTCCGCGATCATCCTGATGATCTCGATCACCAACTTCTTCAACCGGATCAACACCACGATCGAGGAGCCGGCCGGCGCCTCCTGGGGCTGAGCCGTCGCGGCGCGGGGCGATACCCGGGATCCCGCGACGGTCCCGGGGCCGACACCACGCGCGGAGGGCGTGCGTGGTGTCGGCGGAACGGGGGTCGAAGGCGTGTTTGCGGACACACCTTCGACGGTCGCCCGGGACGTGCGGGGCAGGGCTCAGGAGCCGACGGGCAGGAACGCGTCGAGGATCGGGAGCAGCAACTCGGCGCGCCCGGGCACGCCCATGTGTGTGGTGTCCGGCAGGACCGCGAGCCGGGACGAGGGGATCGACGCGTGCATGAACGCGGCGTGTTCCACCCGGATGAAGTCGGTGTCGCCGATCACCAGGAGGGTGGGCGCGGTGATCGCGCGCAACTCGTCGTCGGTCCATTCGGTGAAGCCGTGCGCGACGGGCTGGAGCTTGGCCAGGGTGGCCTCGAAGGCGGTCGGGTCGGGGGCGACCCGGGCGTACGCCTCGACCATCGCCTTGAAGTCGGCCTCGGTCGGCAGGCGCGGCGAGGTCTGCTCGGGGGCGGAGATCTCCGGGAAGTAGCCGTCGTGCCGACAGTGCGTGGCCAACAGGGCCAGCCGGTTCACCCGTTCCGGCGCGCGCACCGCGGCACGCAGCGCGGTCAGGCCGCCGAGGCTGTAGCCGAGCAGGTCGGCCCGATCGATGTCGAGGTGGTCGAGCAGCGCGATCACGTCGTCGGCCAGCACCTCCAGCGACATCTCGCGATCGGTGTCGGCGGTGTGCCCGTGCCCCTGCAACTCGACGCCGATCACCCGCCGGTTCGCGGCGAGCGCGGGCAACAGCGCGCCGAAGGACAGGTCGATGGTCTGCGCCCCACCGTGCAGCAGAACCAACGGCGGCGCGGCTCCCTCGACACCGTGCTCCTCGTAGTACATCCGGATCCCGTTGACCGGCGCATAGCCGGCGGTGCGTGCACTGATCGTCATCCCACTGCTCTCCTGATCCTCGTCCGAGTGATTACGCGACGTCACACTCATTGGACCGCCGGGGCCGGCAAAACTCATCGCGGGCTCGCGAGTGTGCGGGTACGCGGACGGGTCGCGGGGCCGGGTTTTGGGGTGGGCTTGGGGGTGTTCTCAGGGGGTCTTCATCCGCGGGATCGAGAGTCTCGGGTATGACGGAAGACAATGCGGGGCGTGCGCAGTCCACCGGGAGCGAGACGCGGACCCCGGGTCGGCGGCGGTTGAAGCGGGCCTTGCCGGTGCCGGTGGTGGCGGCCGTGGTGGCCGGTCTGGTCGGCGGGTTGTCCGGGGTGGTCGTGGTGCGCCACTTCGAGGACTTCGACCACGCGCCGCCGGCGGCGATCGGCGGGGCGCCGGTGCGGAACGCCTCCGCGGGCGGCGGCGCCGGGTCGGTGTCGGCCGTGGCGGCGGCCGTCCGGTCGAGTGTGGTCGAGTTGCGGGTCACCTCGCGGCGCGGCTCGGTGACGGGTTCGGGGGTGGTCCTGGACACCGCCGGTCGGATCCTGACCAACGATCACGTGGTGGCCGGGGCGGGTCCCGGCGGCCTCACGGTGGTCTTCGCCGACGGTCGCACCGCCGCCGGCACCGTTTCGGCGAGCGACGCCGCCCACGATCTCGCGGTGGTCCGGGTGAGCGGTGTCGGCGGCCTCACCCCGGCCGTGCTCGGCGACTCGGCGTCGTTGCGAGTGGGCGACGGCGTGGTCGCGTTCGGGTCGCCCCTCGGCCTGGGGGGCACGGTCACCTCCGGTGTGGTCAGCGCGCTGAACCGGCCCATCACCACGTCCGGGGAGAGGGCGGTCGTGCCCGACGACGCGAGTGGCGTGCGTAGCTCGCCCATCGCGGCGACCGACTCGAACACGGTGACCTACCCGGCGATCCAGACCGACGTCGCGTTCGGCTCGGGCAGTTCGGGCGGCCCGCTCGTCGACCTGTCCGGCCGGGTCGTGGGCATCGACTCGGCCATCTACGACACCACCTCCGAGGGCGGCGACGACCTGCCCCGGGGCGGGATCAGCGGTGGCGGCGGGATCGGCGCCGAGGCGGACGCCGGCGGTGTCGGCATCACCTTCGCGATCCCGATCGATGTGGTCAAGACGTTCCTGAGCACCCTCGGCCCCGACGCCTGACACCGCCCCCGGTCGATCGTGGACCAGCGCACCGGCACCTCCACGTCGCCGTCGCGGTCGAACTGCAGCCCGGTCCAGCGCCGCTCCTCGGCGAGCGTGGTGACACGGACGGCCTCGATGCCGGCCACGACACGGCGGCCCGCCACGACGACCGAGGCGCCGGGCGGCGGATACGCGCGAAGGAACCCGTTCGGAGCGGGCCGCGTCCATTCGCCGGATGTGTCGACGGAAGGGGAGTCCGGGCGATGGGTGGACGGCGGGTCACCGTGGGGACGGCGTGGCTGCGCGGGGCGGTCGTACCGGTCGTGATGGCCGTGACGGCGACGGTGACGGTGACCGCGTGCGGCGATTCGGGTGGGGGCGGGTCACGGCGGTCCTCTCCGGACCAGGCGCCCTCCGCGCTGCCGTGGACCGGGGAGGGGGCTCGGCTGACCCTTGCGACGGTGCGCACCCGGGTCGCGGTGTTCCGGCTGCGCGTGCCCACCGACCGCTGGGTGCAGGGCGATTCGGCGGCGGTGTCCGGCTCGTTCTGCCCGGGCGCGCGGGTCGTGGTCAATCGGGGCATGGCCGGCCCGGACCTGGTGATCCAGTCCTTCGGCACGGCCTGCGACCCGCGCGCCATGCCGGGATGGGAGGGCCTGGGTCCGAAGGACCTCTACCGCACCGAGTCCGACATCCCGACGGACCGCCCGGTCGAAACCGTGCCCACTCCGCTCGGCCGAGCCGTGATGTTCGCCGGCACGGGCGGCCGACCGACGGCCGTCGTCTTCCTCGCCTCCCCGCTCCTGCCCGACCATCCGACCCTGGTCATCCGTACCGGCGGCCAACCCCAACTCTTCGCCACGGCCCAACTGGCCGACCTCCTCCACAACGGCCTGCTCCCGGCGCAATAGCCCCGGGCGGCGCGGGTCGGCGGACGAGGCGTTCGACTTCGCGGCCGGGATGCAAGCCGGACACGAGCGGTGTGAACCGCGTGCGCGGTGCCCGGGTCCGGTGGGCGGCGGCATCGCGGCCGTCCAACGCGGGCACCGCGCGGGCGACTTCGTGCGCGGACAACCCGAGCGGGGCGTCCGCGACCGGCGGCACCGGCCAGGCGCGGCCACCGCCGGCACCCACGCGTGATCGTGCTCGCGCGGCACCGCGCGGTACAGGACGGTCTGCTTCAGCCGGTGCACGGCCACCTCCAGGACGCGGTCCGCGAGCAGTACGCCGGCCGCTCCTCGTACACCGCGCCCGCGCCGGCGGGATGGCACGTCGTACGAGGCCGCGTGCGGATCGGGCGGCGGGCCCTGCCCGACGGGGGTGACCCGATGGCCCGCCCACACGCGCTCCAGGGCGGTGAGCAGGCCGACCACGCCGCCGGAGGCGATCACGGTACGCGTCACCGTCCCACGTCGGCGCCGCCTCGGTGTCGCCGACGAGCGGTTCAGCCCTTTTCGGCGCGCCGCCTTCCCGGGCCGCCTCCGTCGCCCCGGCCGCGACGGCCCGCCCGCCGTCCCGGTCGATCACCCGGACGGGCCAACCCCGCCCCGCCCGTCTCGACGGCCGACCGCGTGCCGGTGACCTCGTACTCCGTGTCCCCGCACGTGGATCGGGACCATCCGGCCCGGCTCGGGGCGGCCCCGGCCCGGATGCGCGCGGGACCGCCCCCGGATTGCATGGTGAAGCCGGTGAATCCCAGCACACGGGAGCGGAAATGCATGTGATGCGAGCGGTCGAAGGTCCGGACAACGTCGTGTGGCACGCGATGGAGGGTGAGGACACCGCGTTGTGCGGCGAGACCCTGCCGAACTTTCGTGAAGTGCACGGCAGTCGCCGGCGGGAGACGTTCTGTGTGGCGTGCATGATCGAGATCGAACAGATCGCGGCGCCGGGCGCGACGCCGGACGCGACATCGACCTCCCACTGACATCCCCCACCAGTCCGTCCCACCAGCCACCTACCAGCCTTTCCCACTCCGCGGCCCCGACCTCGCCCGCCCGCTCCTCCGGGCGAACGAGGTCGGGGCCGTCGCACGGCGGCACCGGTTTTCGGGCGACCGATCAGTCCGACACCCGCAGGCGCAGCCGCACGGTGGTGCCGGTTTCGGTGGAGCGGATCTGGACCAGGTCGCAGATCTGGTTGGCGATCCACAGGCCGCGGCCGCCGTCCTGATCGGTGGTCGGGCGGTGTCGGCCGGCGAGCGGGTCGGTGATCCGGCCGGCGTCGTGGACGTCGCAGAACAGGTGGGCCCCCTCGGACCACACCACGATCGTGCCGGCCGCACCGCCGTGCACGACGCTGTTGCCGGTGATCTCACCGATCGCGAGCAGCGCGTGATCGACCCGGATCCGGGTCGCGTCGGGCAATGTCCGGCGGACCAGCGTCCGGACACCGGCCAGTTCGCCCGCCCGGAAGGCCAGGCGTTCGGCGTGCCCCGGGGCGGCCGGCAGCGGCGGGCCGCGCAGGGTCGCCGCGTACACCTCGGCGTCCGGGCGCGAGCACCGCTCGCCGGTGGCGCCGGCCGGCGGCGGGGGGTGGGCGCGCCGCGCCTCGGTGATCACCTCGGGGTGCAGGCCGGAGACGTCGTACGGACACAGCAGCCACCACGGCTCGCCGGCGAAGGCCAGGTCGAGCAGTACCTCGTGGTGGCCGCACTCGACCAGTTCGGCGGCGTCGCGGCCGACCCAGATCGGCTCGGCGACACCGCGCCGACCCCGCGGGCCCTGCGCCGCCGTCCACTCCCGCCAGGTCGGGATGATCCGCGCCGGATTGCGGCCGACCCGCTCCATGTCGATCCAGGTCACCAGGTCGGCGTCGGCGGCCAGTTCCTTGCGCAGCGCGCCGGCGCGCGATTCGATCACCGCGACGGCGACCGCCTCGCCCGCGCGCAACCCCGCGCGCACGAAGGCCGCCGTGCGCTCGACGAAGTCGTCGAGCCCCGCGTACAGCAGGGCCTCGTGGCGAAACCTCGGGGCCGCGTCCATCCGGGCGTCACCTTCCCCAGTGCCGGGGGAGTCGTTCCCGACCGGCCGGTTCCAGTGAACCTACCCGATGACCGCAAACGCGCCGAAGCACCCCCTGACGGCCGTGCGGGCGGACGACACGGCACACGATCGACCGGTTACCCCGAACGGGCGGTCGCAGGAGTCGCGGCGCGGCCGGCCGGACAGAGGCGAACAATGAGCTTCCGCACCGCTCCCGGCGCGCACGGCACGGCCCTCGTCTACGGGCCCCAGGACCTCGCCCGCTGTCTGGACCTCTACGCCGACCCGCGCTGCCCGTTCTGCCGACGCATGGAGGTGGGGCTCGGGCCGGTGTTTCGGCGACTGGCGGACGAGGGCCGGTTCGTACTGCGGTACCACTTCGCCACCTTCCTGGACGTACGGCTGGGCGGCGAGGGTTCGCATCGGGCGGTGAACGCCCTGCGCGGTGCGGCGGACGTCGGCCAGGGTCCGTTCCTGGACTACCTGCACGTGCTGTACCAACGGCAGCCGGACGAGTCGACGGACACCTTCGCCGACCCCGACTTCCTGCTGGACGCCGCCGGCGAGGTGCCCGGGCTGCGCGGGGCCGACTTCGACCACGTCGTGCGCGGGTTCACCCATCGGGCCTGGGTGGACCGGACACAGGCGGACTTCGCCGATTCCGGGGTGACCGGCACCCCGACCGTGCTGCGCGACGGCACCCCGCTGACCGTCCTGGACGCCTCGGGCAAGGCCCTGCGCCCGAAGGTGTTCCTGGCCCAACTGCACTGAAAGCGCCCGGTGTCCGACCGGCCGAGACCCCGTGGGCACGGCCTCCGGAGAGGGCGTGCCCACGAGGTGTCGATGGTGCGGGAGGTCAGACGCCGACCGGGACCTTCGGGGCCGGGGCCTCCGTCGCCGACTCCGTGCGGGCTCGCGGGATCAGCGCGGCGGCGACCGAGCCGACGCCGGCGAGGGCGGCGCCGACCCACAGCGCCGGGACGAGGCCGTCGACGAAGCTCTGGGGCGAGGCGAAGCCGCCGTTGGAGCTGAAGACCGAGGCGAGCACCGCCACGCCGAGGACGCCGCCGAGTTCGCGCAGCGCGTTGTTGGCGCCGGAGGCCACGCCCTGCTGGTCCGTACGGACCACGGACATCAGCAGGCTCGCGGTGGGGATGAAGTACAGCGACATGCCCAACCCGGACAGGATCAGGGCCGGGATCTGCTGCGCGTAGGTGACGTCGGTCGACGCGGTGAGCGCGAACCAGGCCAGACCCGCCGCACTCAGCGCGAGACCCGCGACGACCAGCGGCCGGCCGCCGATCCGGGCGGACAGCGGGCCGGCGAGCGGGGCGATGACCACGGGCATCATCGTCCACGGCAGGATCCGCAGACCCGCGTCGAGCGGCGAGTAGCCCTGGACACCCTGGAGGTACTGGGTGAGCAGGAAGATCGAGCCGAAGACGCCGGCGAACATGAGCAGCCCGGAGAAGGTCAGGGCGGTGAAGGCACGGTTGCGGAACATCGTCATGGGCAGCATGGGCTGTGCGGCGCGGCGTTCGTAGCCGACGAAGACGGCGATCAGGGCGGTGCCGAGGGCCATCGGGGCGATGACGCCGACGCTGGACCAGCCGTGGCCCTCACCGCGGACCAGCCCGAAGACGAGGCCGAGCAGGCCGAGGCTGACGAGGACGGTGCCGACCAGGTCGAGGCGGCTGTTGGGGCCGTGGCTCTCGTCCACCTCGCGCAGCGTGAGCGGGACCAGGATCAGGCCGAGCGGGACGTTCAGCCAGAAGATCCACTGCCAGGAGCCGTGTTCGACGACGGCGCCGCCGACCAGCGGGCCCAGGGCCACCGCGAGCCCGTTGATGCCGCCCCACAGCCCCAGGGCCATCGGGCGCTTCTCGGGGGCGACCGCGCGGGTCAGGATGGTGAGGCTGAGCGGGAGGATCGCGGCGGCCCCGGCACCCTGCAGAGCGCGGGCCAGGATCAGCGTCTCGGAGTTCGGGGCGATCGCGGCGATCGCGGAGGCGACCGTGAAGATCCCGATGCCGGTCGCGAAGATCCGGCGGCGGCCGAACCGGTCGCCCAGCGCGGCGCCCAGCATGAGCAGCACCGCGAAGCTGAGGGTGTAGGCGTTCACGGTCCATTCGAGCTCGGATATCCCGGCGTCGAGGTCCTCGCGGATGGACGGCAGCGCGGTGGTGACGACGAGGTTGTCGAGCGAGGCCATGAAGAGGGCGAAGCTGGAGGCGAGGAAGGTCCACAGGACGGTGCGCGATCCGGTCGCGGGTCGCGCCTGCTGCTGGCTCATGGGATCCCTTGGGTCGAGGTCCGGATGTAGTGATCGATGACTAACTTTTGCGATGCGGATTAGTTATTGATTACTAACTATTGCGGGCAGGGCTCTGCTCATCGGCACCCGGGGCGGGCGCGCAAGGGCCCGCGAGTGGTGCGGGCGGGTCGGGGGCGGGGGTCAGTCGGACGGCGCGGGGGCGGGCGGCTCGGACGCGGGCGGCTCGCCCAATCGCTCGGAGTCCTCGCACAGGTCGCAGCGGAGCAGCTTGCCGTCCGCGGAGAGAACGTCGTCGAAGTACCGGTTGCGGGGCAGGTCGAGCGAGGCGATGACGTTGCAGAGCATGCCGCGCGCGAAAAAGTTGGTCAGCTCTTCGCCGTCGACCCCGGTGACCTCCCGGGCGAACGCGTCCAGCCGGTTCCAGAACCCGCGGATCTCGGACCGCAGTTCGGCGTCCTCGGCCGCGGCGTAGGCCTGCAACTGGATACGCAGCAGATCGGTGTCGGTGTCGAGGAAGTCGTGGTAGGCGTGCGCCATCGCATGCATCGCCGGGTAACCGGTGAGCCCTTCGGTGGCACGGCGAAAGCGCTCCTCGACCCGATCGAAGGCGTACTCCACGGTGGCGACGAAGAGCGCCTTCTTGTCGTCGAACAGGCGGAACAGGTACGGCTGCGAAACGCCGACACGCTTCGCGATCGCCGAGGTGGAGGTGCCGTTCAGACCACCCTTGGCGAACTCGGTCACGGCGGCACGAATCACCGCGACCCGACGCTCGTCCGCACTCATCCGAACAGTGCCGGCCACACGACTGGTAGGAGCTGCCATGCAAAGTAAGTTATTACTCAATAACCACCCCGTCAACCCCACCCCACCCCCTCGAGGCCGGGGCCGGAGGCGGTCGCACGTCAGATCGGAGGTCGGCTGTCGGCCATCTCGCGCAGCGACTTCTTGAGGACCTTGTCGAGGGTGCCGAGGGGGAACGCGTCGACGAAGTAGATCGCGCGGGGCACCTTGTAGTCCGACAGCCGCTCGCGGCAGGCCGCCAGGATGCTCTTCTCCAGGGTGTCCTCGTCGGACGCGTCCGGTTTGCGGATCACGAAGGCGACCACGACCTCGCTGAGGAAGTCGTGGTGTTTGCCGACCACCGCGACCGACGCGACGCCGGGGATCGCGCCGACCACGTCCTCGACCTCGCGGGCCGAGACGTTCTCGCCGCCGACCTTGAGCAGGTCCTTGTCGCGCTCGCGGTAGAACACGTTGCCGCCGGCGCCGAGCAGGACCATGTCGCCGGTGCGGAACCAGTCGCCGACGAACGCGGCCTCGGTGGCCTGCGGATCGCCGTGGTACTCCAGGAACAGCTGTACGCCGCGTCGGCCGCGCAGCCACAGCTCGCCCACCTCGCCCTCGGCGCACTCCCGGCCGGTTTCGGGGTCGACCACGGCGCAGGCGTACCCGGGTGCGGGGCGGCCCATCGAGCGGGCGGGCAGGTACTCGGTGGGTTTGCCGGTGATCGCGTGGGTGACCGTCTCGGTCATGCCGAACGCGGCGTACACACGCAGTCCGAGCATCGTGTCCAGGGCCGGGGCGACCTGGCCGAACACGCCCACTCGCAGGGCGGTTTCCGGGCGGTTCGGGGCGGCGAGTACGCCGAAGCAGAACGGCATCAGCGACATGTGGGTGATCCCGTGCCGGGCGACCACGTCCCAGAATCGGCTGGTCGACCACTTGGGCGTCAGGACGGCGGTCGCGCCCACGCCGAGTACCGAGAAGAACGACCAACTCTGCGCGTTGACATGGAAGAAGGGCAGGTGGATCAGGTAGCGGTCGTCGGGGCCCAGGTCGATGCTGCGCGGGCCCGAACGGCTTGCCCAGATCGCGTTGGCGTGCGTGTGTACGACGGCCTTGGGGCGGTTGGTGGTGCCGGAGGTGAACATGATCCCGAACGGGAGCAGCGGTTCGATCGCACGTCCGGTCCAGGTCGCGGCGTCGCCGTACAGGTCGGCGAAGGGGACCGTGTCCGGGGCGGTGCCGTCGATGACCGCGACCCAGTCCAACGCGGCGCCGGACTGTGCCAGCGGGGCGGCCAGGTGGGGTTGGGTGACGGCGGCCACGCAGTCGGCGCGCTCGACGAAGTAGGCGATCTCGGCGGGGGTGGCGCGGGTGTTCGTGGTCACCGCCACCGCGCCGACGGTCGCGCAGGCCAGCCAGGCCAGCACCATCTCGGGGCAGTTCTCGCTGTGGACCAGGACCTTGGCGCCGCGGCCGATGCCGCGTCCGGTCAGGCCGGCTGCCAATCGTTCGGTGTCGCGCAGCAGTTCGGCGTAGGTCCAGGTGCGGCCGGTGCCCTCGGCGGGCTCCCAGACCAGGGCCGGATGTTCGGGGCGGTGCTCGGCCCAGTGCCGGAGCAGCCAAGGGATGTCCTGCCCGTGCACCTGGAATCCGTCGATCGTGCCGCCCGCCATGGTGATCCCCTCGTGCTCGTCGTTCGCGCGACCCGCGTCGGCACGGGAACGATAGGCAAGGGTTTTTGACGACGTCAAGGATATGGCGAAAACAGGTTCTCGTGAGAGGCGTGTCCGCCTTCTTCTTTCACGAGGATCAACCGCCGCCTTCGCCCGTGCGCAGATCCGCGAAGTCGTCCCCCGGGTCGCGTCGCGCCGGCATGCTGACTGGTGCCGAGGGTGGGGAGCGGGTCCCGGTGGAGGCTGACGCGCGTGCCGTGGTGGTGGGGATCGGCCGATCGGATGCGGTCGGTTCGAAGGGGTGCGGAGGGGGCGGAGGGGGCGCGCCGGATTGGGCGGGGGTCGCCGCGGCGCTGGGTCGGCTCGGGTACCGCACGACGGAGGTCCATACCGGCGTCCGGGGCGCGGAGCCGGGCAGCGGTGTGGCCGACACGATCGCCGCCGCCCGGGTGGTCTACGTCGCCGGGTACGGGCGGATCGGGCCCGACGTCGCGGTCGGGCGGTGGATCGCCGACGCGGAACGGGATGACGCGCCGACACTTTTTCTCCTCGACATGCACGGGGCCGACGCGGCCGCGCTGCGGGCGTGGGCGCATCGCTCGGATACGTCCACGCGGGTGTGGGTGATTGCCGCCGGCGCGGGGGAGCCGGGTGTGTGCGACGGGGGGTTCGGGCGGGCCCTGGTCCGGGTTTTCGACGAGGTCGCGCGTACCGGACTGGATACCGACCCGGCGCGCTCGCACGTCGCCTTCTCCGTGGTGGCCCGGCGGATCCGGCAGGTGATGGGGGAATCGCCCGCCCGCGGCCTTCCCGTGTACGGCACGGCGACGCCTTCGGCTCGGGACGAACCGGTCCCGCCGTTTTTTCCCAACCCACGCTTCGATCCGACCGCGCCAGGTTTCGCCGGCGTCGATCCGGAGTTGCGGGCGTTCCTCGAATCCGGGGTCGTCGGGTACGGCGTGGCCGATGGTCCCGCCGGCATCGGGTTTGTGGGGCGGCGTTCGGGGCTGCGGGGGTTGGTCGGCTGGGTGGACGATGTCGAGGTGGGCGGGCTGCGGGTGGTTGCCGGTGGTCCCGGGGCGGGCAAGTCGGCCCTGCTGTCGGTGCTCGCGTGTGCGGCGCACCCCGTATTGGTCGCCGCCGCTCCGCGGGTGCGGCGGCGGTTGCTCGCCGACGACCCTCGATGTTGTCCCGCCGTGTCCGTGCACTTGGCGGCCGTGCACGCGCGGGGGCGTACTCGGCACGAGATTCTGGCCGCGATCGTTCGGCAGCTCGTGCCCGACGACCCGCGCCCGGACGACCTTTTCGACGCGGGGGCGTTGGCGCGGCTGCTCGGGGACGGGCCACACATTCCGGCGATCCTGGTCGACGCTCTCGACGAAGCCCTCGAACCGGCCGCGACCTGTGCGGACCTGGTCGACCTGGCGTGGATTCGGCGCGCCGACCGCCGCCCGGCGGTGCGGTTGATCGTGGCCGCGCGGCGCCTGCCGATCTTCGATCGATTGTTCGAACCTGCCCGCGTCCAGGGTGGGTTGCTCGACCTGGATGCCGCCGACCCGGACGAGGTACGCGCGGACCTGGCCGGGTATCTCCGGGGTCGGTTGGCCGAGGTGCCCGCGTATCGGCCGGCCGCGATGGTAGCGATCCGGGAGAGCTTGGCCCGGGCCGTCGCCGATCGGCTCGTGTCGCGTGGCGGGGAGGGGGCCGCGTGGGGGGCGTTCCTGATCGCCGACGTGTTCGCCCACTACCTGGCCGCCGTCCCGCCGCCCGCGGACCCGGACGAGGCGGCGCGTCGGGGCGGCCTGGCGCCGACCGACCTGCCGGCCGTGCTCGACCTGGACCTGGGTGTACGGGCCGACGGTGAGCACATCCGGGCGATCCTGGCCGCTCTGGCACATGCGCGCGGTGAGGGCATGCCGGCGGACGTCGCGCTGCCCCTGGCCGGACTGTTCGCGCCCGACCTCGACCCCGAGCGGGCCCGTGCGCTGCCGCCGGACGCGCTGTGCCACGTGCGCGCGACCCCCGACCACGACGGCACGCTCCGGTACCGGCTTTTCCACCAGGGACTCGTCGACCACCTCGTTCGTCACCCACGCTCGTCTGCCGAGGCGGGTGTGCCGACGGCCGGGGCCGTGCTGGATCGGTTGCTGGGGTGTGTCGGGCGTGACGGGGCGCGGCGTCGATGGGATGTGGCTTCGCCGTATGTGCTGCGGCATGTCCTGGTGTATGCCGAGGCGGCCGGGCGGCTGGGCGAGTTGTTGGCCGATGACGGGTACCTGACGTGGGGCGACCCCGCCGATCTGCTGGCCGCGTTCGCTCGGGCGGGGATGTCGGAGCGGCGGATGGCCGCCGTCGTGCGTCCGACGCCGCCGCCGCACGGGGCCGTTCCGCCCGCCCGGCGGCGGCTGCTCGCGCTGGAGGCGCATCGGCGCGGTGCGCCCGCGTTGGCCGCGTGGCTCAACCGCACGACCGCGCCCGGTGCGTGGAAGCCGATCGCCGCCGGCGGCACCGGGCTCGTCGACGAACCGCGCGGGCCCCGGCACGGCCACGGGCGCGCCGTGTGGGCGGTGGCCTGCGCCACGGTCGCCGGTCGGCCGGTCGTGGTCACCGGCGGGCAGGACGACCGGATCCGGATCCGCCGCCTCGACATCCTCGACCCGATCGGCGCCACCCTGGCCGAACCCGTCTGGTGGGTGCACACGATCGCCTGCACCACCGTGCGCGGCCGGCCGATCGCGGCCACAGGGTCCCGCGACAACGCGGTCCGGCTCTGGGACCTGACCAGTCGGGCCCGACTCGGCGAGCCGCTGACCGGACACACCGGGTGGGTGACCGCGTTGGCGTGCACCACGCTGCACGGTCGGCCGATCGTGGTCAGCGGATCCGCCGACGCCACGATCCGGATGTGGGACCCGCTCACGGCCCGCCCGATCGGGACGCCCCTGACCGGCCACACCGGACCCGTACACGCGCTGGCCTGCACCGTCCTCGACGGCCGCCCCCTCGTGGTCAGCGGCTCCGCCGACGGCACCGTACGGGTGTGGGACCCCGCCGACGGTCGGCCCGTCGGCGCACCGCTGACCGGCCACACCGGCGTGGTGCACGCGCTCGCCTGTACGACCGTGCGCGGCCGTCCCGTCGTGGTCAGCGCCGCCGGCGACGCCACCGCGCGGATGTGGGATCCGCGCGCCGGCACCCCGCTCGGCCGACCGCTGACCGGTCACGCGGACAGCGTGCACGCCGTCGCGTGCGGCACCGTCGGCGGCCGATCCGTCGCGGCCACCGGCGCCGACGACCACACCGCGCGAATCTGGGACCTCGACGCCGGTCGCCTCCTGGACCGCATCCTCCTCCCGGCCCCGTCCCGCGCGCTCACCTTCACCCCGCGAGGCCTGCTGATCGCCTTCGACATGGACATCGGCCTGTGGGCCCGACAGCCCGCCGACACCTCGGGTCGGCGCGGCGCCGGGGGCGTCCCGTAGCGTCGGGGCCGCGGGGGCCGCGGTGGGTGCGGCCGGTGCCGCGGATGTCGGCGGCGATACTCTACATAGGTGTAGAAAGCACAGAGGTGCAGGACCCGCGGCACGACTCCCGGAGGCGATATGACGGTCCGTCCAAATCCCGGCAAACCGTCGGCGCGTGGGGTGCGGCGCGGCCCGGGGGAGTTGGAGTCGGAGGTGTTGGCACTGCTGTGGGTCGCGCGCGGACCGCGGACCGCGGCCTGGGTCCAGGCCGAACTGGCCGGTGACCTCGCCTACACCACGGTCGTGACCATCCTGTCCCGCCTGCACGACAAGGGACTGCTCGCCCGGGCCCGCTCCGGACGGGCGTACGCCTACACCCCGGTCACCGACGAGGCCGGCATCGTGGCCCGCCGGATGCGCGCGCTCCTCGACCACGAGGCCGACCGCCAGGCGGTGCTGGCCAGCTTCGTCTCCGAACTCTCGGCCGCCGACGAGTCGATCCTGCGCGCCCTGCTCGGCGCCGCCGGACCGGCCGAGAGCCGGGGTTGAGCATGCCGCTCGCGCTCTACCTGCCGCTGCTGCTGCCGCTCACCGCGTTCCCGGTGGCCCGACTGGCCGGCGACCACCTGCACCCGCGCACCGCCACCCGCCTGCTCACCGTCGTCTCGGTGGTCCTGTCCGTGTGCAGCACCCTGTGCCTGGCACTGCTGGTCGTGGTCGGCACGGCCCAACTGCCCGGCAATCCGCTGCCCGACGGCTGGTCGGACGCGGAGGTACGCGACGCGATCCCGCACGTCAGCCTGTTCGGGATCCTGGCCATCCCCACCTTCGTGGCCATCCTGACCGCCGTCGCCGTCACCCACCGGCGCGACCGGGTCGAGCACCGCCTGGCGCTGAACGCCGTCGCGGGCGCGCCCGCCGGCGGCGAACTGACCGTGCTGCCCGACCCGACGCCCTACGCCTACGCCCTGCGCGGGCCGCCCGACCGCATCGTGGTCTCCACCGGGATGCTCCTCCCGCTCGACGACGAGGAGCGCCGCGCGCTGATCGCACACGAGCGGGCCCACCTGAGGGGTCGCCACCACCTCGCGCTCGCCGCCACCCGACTCGCGGCCTGCGCCCATCCGCTGCTGCGCCCGATCCACACCACCGTCGCCTACACGGTCGAACGCTGGGCCGACGAGGACGCCGCCGAAGCCCTCGGCGACCGGCGCACGATAGCCCGCGCGGTGGGCAAGGCGGCGCTGGCCGCCAAGGGCCGCCCGCCGTTCGCCGCCCCCGCGTTCGCCGCGCCCGGACCGGTGCCGCGTCGGGTCGCCGCCCTGCTCGGTCCACCGCCGCCCACCGCGTGGCCCACCCCCCGCTCCCGCGCGGGCGTCGCGGCCCTGGTCGCGGCGACGGGCACCACGGTGTCCGTACTGGCCTCGCTCAACGCCGCGGTGGCCCTGGTCCTGCTGTTGATCGCCGCGACGCCGTTGTAAGTGCGAAGCCACGCCGCCGACCGCGCGCTACTCGTGGGCCACGCGCTCGCGGGTGGCCGCGGAGGCGCGGTACATCCGGCGTCGTTGCCCGTCGACCGTCCGGTGCTCGGACACGAGCGTGCCGTCGCCCTCCATGCGGCGCAACATCGCGTACAACCGCTCGGCGGTGACCTCGAACCCCTGCCGCCGCAACTCGTCGAGCAGCCACGGCCCACAAAACTCCCGCTCGACCGCGACGCGAACGATCTGCCGCCACATGGCACCCCGCTGAGCCCTACTCACCGCGCCAGAGCCCCCTTCCGCGCCTTCCGCGCCTTCCGCGACCAAAACTTCTACAACGATGTAGAAACCATACAGCCCGCCTCCGACCCCATCGCTGCGATCGCGGAACGCGCGGCCGTTTCGGGCCGAGACACGCGGGGTGGGAAAGTGACGCCGGGCGGGGTGGGTAACGGAGAATGACGGGGTGCTTCCAGATGACGATTACCTGTTGAAGATCGGCCGACTGACCTATTCCGTGACGCTCGTCGAGGGGCTTGTGCTCTCCGAACTGTCCCGTCTGACCGGCCTTCCGCCCGGCTTGCGGACGCGCAAGCTGGCCGGGCGTTCGGCCGGGGCGATCGGCAAGGCGCTCCAGGATCCGGGGAACATCGGCCACGTCACCGACCCCGCCGTGCGCGAGTGGTTGCGGGTGGCGGGCGAGGAACTCGCGGCGGTGGCCCGACTGAGCCACGCGCTGCTGCACGCGCGCCCCGCCGAGGCCGGCGAGGAACCGCGCCTGCATCGGTGGCCGGCCGAGGTGGGGGAGAGCTTCGACATCACCCACGCGTGGCTGGACACCGCGCAGTCGACCGTCGACGACGCGATCCGCCAGGTCGACCGCTCCCGCGTACCCAGTCGGGTCTGACCCGACCGCCGTTCTCCCGACTTCCCGGCCGGCGGATCCGGCCCCGTGCCACCCGCCGGCCCATCCAGTCCCTCCGGCCTGTTGCCCGAGCCACCACGCCCGGCCGCACCCCACTGCGCCCCACCCCCGGACTTCGTCGGCGGGTTCCCGCGCGAACGGGCTATGGGGTTTGGGGGTGTTGTTTCGGGTGCGACGGTCACTCGTTCGGGCGCCGTGCTTTCGGGGCGGGCGCGCGCGGGCTCGGTTCCGTGGTGGGGCCTCCTGGCGCGGTGACCGGTGGTTTTGTGGGAAAGCGCGTGCCGGCGGGGTGGGTTCGGGACGGGCGGCCGGGGCCGGTGGGCCGGTCGGCGGTCGACTGAATGGGTGTCGACCCGGGTACACGCGGGCGTCCGGCACGGAGGACGCGATCGACGGAACGCGTGTCGGCACGGTCCCACCTGTTGACTTGGAGAACGCGTCATGGCAATCCCGTCCAACCCGCATGCGGTGGCGTCGCCCCGTACCCACCTCGATCCTCCCCCGTCGCCGATCCCCGATCCCGCCGCCTCCTCGACCGTGCCGGCGACGAGAGATGGTGGTCCGGCCGACGAACTCCTGCGGTTGGCGGTGGTGAACCGGCCGATCCCGGACGTGGCCCGCGTCCTCGCGATCCTCAAGGACTGCTCGGACGTGAACGCCGACAACGCCCTGCGCGAGGTGGCGATCAAGCGGCCGATCAGCGATCTGGTGCTGCTGGCCGAGCTGTTGAACGATCCGGTCCATGCCGCACAGGGCCCGCGACCCGCCTCCGATCGCCGTCCCGACGCACGTGGTGCGCGGCGGGCGCGGGTCGGGCCGGGGGGCTCCGGTCCCGGCCGCGGCGGCGTGGCGCGGGAGGCGGCCGGCGCGGCGCTGCGGTGGCCGACCGCCGCCGGGTTGGCCGTCTCGGGCCTGGCGTTGGCGAGCCTGATCCCGGACGGCCTGCGCCGACCGCCCTATGCCGCCACCTGGTTGGCCCTGCTCGGCATGGCCTGCCTGTTCCTGGCCGGCGTGATGGTCGTCGGCGCCGGCGTGACGGCGTTCCGGGTCGCACTCGGCGCGGGCGCGGCGACGGTCGGCACGTTCGTGTTGCCGCGCCTCGTCGGCCTCGCGGGCGGCGGCTCGCTCGGTTGGCTCGACCCGCGGGGCCTGATCGTGCTCGGCGGGGGACTGCTCACCTCGGCCTGTGCGGCGTACTACCTGCGGCGTCCGATCGCCCGCCCACGACCGTGGCCCGCCGTCCCGATCGGACAGGCGCCCCTGGTGCCCGGCCGTCGCGGCGCCGACACCGGCGGCCTCTTCGGCTGACCCGACCCCACCCCACACGACCGGGCCGACGC